>NZ_JBHSGR010000009.1:0-171770 GCF_042654585.1 Geodermatophilus arenarius | reverse complement strand
GCCGGCACCGCGGGCGGCGCCCCTGCCGGCTCCGGCTCGTCGGGCGGCCCGGCCCCGTCCGGCGGCACGACGGCGCCCGCGGCCCCGGCTCCCCCTGCGCCGGCCGCACCGGCCCCCGTCCCGACGGCGCCGGCCCCGGTCCCGGCGGACCCCGTCGGCGACGCCGTGGGGGGCGTGGTCGGCGGTCTGACCGACACGGTGGGCGGCGTGGTCGGCGGTGGCACCGAGGCGGTCGGTGGCCTGGTCGGCGGTGCCACGGGCGCCGTGGGCGGGGTCGTCGGCGGCGTCACCGGCGGCGTCACCGGCGGACTGGGCGGTCTGCTCGGCGGCTGAGGCGGGGTCGCGGACGCCCGGATAGGTTCACGTCATGAGCGCCCGCGACGACGTCTCGGAGATCTTCGACAGCGCCGCGTGGCAGCCGGTCGACGGGTTCGACTTCGCCGACGTCACCTACCACCGCGCCGTCGACGCCGGCGTCGTCCGGATCGCCTTCGACCGGCCCGAGGTGCGCAACGCGTTCCGCCCGCAGACCGTCGACGAGCTCATCACCGCGCTCGAGCACGCCCGGCTGGCCACCGACGTCGGCTGCGTGCTGCTCACCGGCAACGGCCCGAGCCCGAAGGACGGCGGCTGGGCGTTCTGCTCGGGCGGCGACCAGCGGGTGCGCGGGCGCCACGGCTACGAGCACGAGGTGGGCCGCAGCAGCGGCCGGCTGCACGTGCTGGAGGCGCAGCGGCTGATCCGGTTCATGCCGAAGGTCGTCGTCTGCGTCGTCCCCGGCTGGGCGGCCGGCGGCGGGCACAGCCTGCACGTGGTCAGCGACCTCACCCTCGCCAGCGCCGAGCACGCGCGGTTCAAGCAGACCGACGCCGACGTCGGCAGCTTCGACGGCGGCTTCGGCTCGGCCTACCTCGCCCGCCAGGTGGGCCAGAAGTTCGCCCGCGAGGTCTTCTTCCTCGGCGAGGAGTACTCCGCCGAGGACGCGCACCACATGGGCATGGTCAACCGCGTCGTCCCGCACGCCGAGCTGGAGCGCACCGCGCTGGACTGGGGCCGGCGGATCGTCGCCAAGAGCCCGACCGCGCAGCGGATGCTCAAGTACTCGTTCAACCTGATCGACGACGGCCTGGTCGGTCAGCAGCTGTTCGCCGGGGAGACCACCCGGCTGGCCTACGCGGCCGAGGAGGCCGTCGAGGGCCGCGACGCCTTCCTGGAGAAGCGCGACCCCGACTTCTCCCGCTTCCCCTGGCACGTGTGAACGGAGGACCCGTGATCGTCGAGGTGGTGGGCGGCGCCGACGAGCGCCCCGAGGTGCGGGTGGTCGACACCGACGACCTGAGCAAGCTGCAGCTGGCCCTCGGCCAGGTGACCGACGAGGAGGCCGACGAGGTGCTGCGCGAGGCGGGCCTCGGACGGCTGCGGGACGACGGGACCGGCCTGCTCGACACCGCCGCGCTGCGGGCCGCCGCCGAGCCCGACGCCGACGTCGCCGACTGGGGCGAGCGCTTCGACCGGATGGTCGAGCAGGCCCGCGACCGGGGCTGGGTCAGCGACGACGGCGCCACCCTCCGGGTCCACGTCGAGGGCGCGGCGGGCGCCTGAGACGGGGTCCCGACGGTCCGGTCGGGTGACGATACGGCCCCGGTCGTTGTGGTCACTCCACTGACAGGTCAGGATGAGACCGTGCGCAACCTGATGTCGTGCGAACGAGTTGGCTCGTGAGCGGCACTCCCGGCCGCCCGCTGAGCGCCGAGCTGTCCGAGCAACTGGTCGCCGTCGCCGTCGACATCCTCGCCGACGAGGGCTGGGGCCGGCTCAACAGCGACCGGGTCGCGGCCCGGGCGCGTGCGGGCAAGGCCGGCATCTACCGGCGCTGGCCGTCGATGGCGGCGCTGGCGAGGTCCGCGGTCAGCCGCTTCACGCTGGTCCGCGTCCCCGAGGACGAGGGCTCCCTGCACGCCGACCTCGTCGCGCTGGTCGCCTCGTGGCGCCGGCCGCTGTCCCGCGAGGAGCGGGCCGTGGCCAGCCTCGTCGGTGCCGCCCGGCACGACGAGGACCTGCGCGCCGGTCTCGAGGCCGCCCTGGTGCGCCCGCTGACCGAGGCCGTCGAGGTCCTGGGCGAGCGCTGGGCGGCACGGGGCGAGGAGGTGCCGGCCGAGCGGCTGGCGCTGCTGCGCTCGGTGCTCGAGGCCTTCTGGTGGCAGCGGCTCACCGCGGCCGGTGACGGCGGGATGGTCGCCGACCACGTGGAGCAGGTCGTCGACGACGTACTGCTCCCGATCGTGGTCCCGGCCGCGGAGCCCGCCCGCCGCTGAGGCCGGCCACGGCCGGGTGGCCGGGACCGGGTCAGACGGCGCGCAGGGCGCGGGCGGACTCGTCCGCCGTCGCGGAGCTCACCAGGCCCGCCTCGTAGCCGGAGAGCAGCCGCTCCGCCAGCGCGCGCGTGGCCGCGGCCACCTCCGCCGCCTGCTCGGGCGCGGGCATCGGCGAGCGCGGCTGGGTGACCAGGATCCGCGAGACCGCCAGCCACGTGGCGGCGACCACCGCGGCCGTCGTCCGCGGGTCGGCGGGGACCGGGTGCTCGGGGCAGGGGCCGGTCCAGGCCTCGACGAGGGCCTCGCGCAGCCGGGCCTCGGCGGTGTGGTGCAGCTCCCGCTCGGAGGCCTGCAGCGCCGGGGAGCGGTCGAGGTCGGTGACGGTGCAGCGCCCGGTCGGATCGGCCAGCCGCTCGACGTAGTGCCCCACCGAGGCGACCAGGTGCGCGCGCAGCGCGGTCAGCGCGGGGACCCCCGCGTGACGCTCCCGCACGGCGGCCGCGGGCCCGTCGACCCACGGCGTCCGGTCGGCCCAGTAGAGCTCCTCCTTGGTCGTGAAGTGGTTGAAGACCGTCTGCACCGCGACGTCCGCCGCGGCCGCGACGTCGGCGATGGTCACGGCGTCGAAGCCGCGGTCGGCGAACAGTCGCTGCGCCGTCTCGCGCACGTGCGCGCGGGTGAGGGCCTTCTTCTGGGCCCGACGGGACTGATCACTCACGGTACGAAGGGTAGCAACGCTGCGTTGCCGATCTTGTCGAAACGGAACGACATCATCCGGTCGGGGCGTGCCGCCAGTCGTCGGCCACGGCCGTCGCCCACGTCTCCACCAGCACGGTCAGGTCGATGACGTCGAGGTCGGCGGCGACGTCCGCGATCGTCGTCGTCCACTCCCGCGGGCGGGCCGGGAGCGGGTCGGCCGGCCCGCCCCCGAGGGCCGCCAGGGCCGCGCGCAGCGCGGGCGGATCGGCCGGGTCGGGGTGCTGCGCGGCGTAGGCGGCCTCGGCCAGGGCCAGCGCCGGGGGAGCGGTGCCGTCGGGCGCCGGATCGTCCCGGAGCCCGCGCACGGTCTCCTCGAACAGCCGGGTGCAGGCGGCCGAGGCGCCCGGTCGCGCGGCGGGCTCGCCGGGCAGCGGCACGAGGACCGAGCCGCAGCCGGGGCAGCGGGTGGTGGGCCGGGGTTCGCCGGTCGCGGTGCCGGGGGAGGGTGGGGCGGCGGGCCGGGGAGCGGGCACCCGGCGATCCTGCCGCACCCGGCCGGGCGCGGTGCACGGAACCGCACGTGGCACCGGGTGCCACCCCGGCGTGGGGCACCGCCGCGGCGTGGGGTTGGCTGGGCGCCGAGACGACGGCGTCCGCGAGGGCGGGTGCCGGGCCAGAGGAGGGCCGGGGACCGGTGAGGACCAGGGGAGCGGTGCTGCGCGAGGCGGGCACCGAGTACGAGATCGTCGACCTCGAGGTCGTGGACCCCGGCCCCGGTGAGGTCCTCGTCGAGATGGCCTACGCCGGGCTGTGCCACTCCGACGAGCACCTGCGCCACTCCAACCCCGGCGGGCGGTACCCGATCGTCGGCGGCCACGAGGGCTCCGGCGTCGTCCTGGCGGTCGGGCCAGGCGTCACCTCCGTCGCGCCCGGCGACCACGTCGTCACGAGCTTCCTGCCCGCCTGCGGGCACTGCCGGTACTGCGCCACCGGCCGCTCCAACATCTGCGACGCGGGCGCCACCATCGCGATCGGGCAGCTGCCCACCGGCACCTATCCCTTCCGGCTGGACGGCGAGCCCCTCGGCGGCTTCTGCATCGTCGGCGCGTTCGCCCGGCACACGGTGCTCAGCGAGTTCTCCTGCGTGCGCATCGACCCGCACCTGCCGCTGGACACCGCGGCGCTGCTCGCCTGCAGCGTGCCCACCGGCTGGGGGTCGGCGGTCTACTCCGGCGGCACCCGCCCCGGTGACGTCGTCGTGGTGGTCGGGCTCGGCGGGGTCGGCGTCAACGCCGTCCAGGGCGCGGTGCACGCGGGCGCGGTGCACGTGATCGGCGTCGACCCGGTGGCCATGAAGCGGGAGTTCGCGGAGACGCTGGGGGCCACCCACACCGTGGCCGACGCCCGGGAGGCCGCGCAGCTGGCCCGCGAGCTGTCCCGCGGCACGGGCGCCGACGTGGTGGTCGTGACCGTCGGGAAGATGTCGGCCGAGGTGATGGCCGGGGCGTCGGCGTGCCTCGGCAAGGGCGGCACGCTGGTGCTCACGGCGCTGGCCGACCACCCGCGCGAGGGCCACGTCGACCTCAACGGGCAGGTGACCACGGTGTTCGAGCACCGCGTGCAGGGCTCGCTGTTCGGCTCGTGCAACCCCTTCCGCGACATCCCGATGCTGGCGCGGATGGCCGAGGAGGGGCGGCTGGAGCTGGGCCGGCTGGTCACCCGGCGGTACCCCCTGGACGAGCTGAACCAGGGCTACCGGGACCAGGCGGCCGGCGAGACGATCCGGGGCCTGCTCGTCCACGGCTGAGCGGCGCACGGTCGTGCTCTGCCCCCGATGCGGACCAGAGCGCGAGGCTCCCTTCGTGCTCTGCCCCCGATGCGGGGCAGAGCACGACTGCCGGCAGGACCTCAGACCGCCCCGGCCCGGGCGGCCCGGTACTCGGGGACGGTCACCATCGGCGGCCGCTCGTCGACGGCGACCGGCGTGCTGACCGGCAGGAAGCCGCTGCCGTCGGCGCGGAACTGGGTGAGCAGCCCACCCGCGCCGGACCGGCCGCTGCGGGCCAGCACCGCCGAGACCACCTGGCCGGCCATCCGGCCCAGCGCCTCCTGGTCCTGCGAGGTGTGCCGGCGCACGCCCAGGTCGACCTGCGCCAGCCCGTGCAGGCCGAGCAGCCCGAGCAGGTCGACCAGCAGGCCCACCTCCACGCCGTAGCCGGAGACGAACGGCACCTGCTCCAGCGCCTCGCGCCGGCCGGCGTACTCCCCGCCCAGCGGCTGCACGAAGCCCGCGAGCTCCGGCCACAGGGCGTTGAGCAGGGGGCGCGCGGTGAGCTCGGTGACCCGGCCGCCGCCGGCGGGGGTGACGCGGCCGTCGACCTCCAGCGGCCGGGCGTAGCAGCCCTTGACGTAGCCGACCTGCGGATCGGTCAGCAGCGGCGCGAGCAGCCCCGGGACGTAGTGCGTGACGTCGCCGAGGAGGTCGGCGTCCAGGAAGACCAGCAGGTCGCCGCTGGTGGCCGCGAGCGACTTCCACAGCGCCTCCCCCTTGCCGGGCCGGCTGCCGTGCGCGGGCAGCACGTCCGCGGCCGCGACGACGTCGGCCCCGGCAGCGCGGGCCACCTCGGCGGTGCGGTCGGTGGAGTCGGAGTCGACGACGAGCACCTCGTCGACCAGCGGGACCAGCCGGACCCAGCGCTCGACCAGGCCGGCGACGATCCCGCCGACGGTGGCCTCCTCGTCGCGCGCGGGCAGGACCAGGCTCACCCGGTGGCCGCCGCGGCGCTTGGCCCGCAGCAGGCCGAGGACGTCGACGTCGGCGACCGAGCGGACGGCGGACGTGCGGCCGGAGAACCAGGTGACGGCGTCGGGTCGCATCGCCCCACTGTCCTGGAGGCCCTCGGCTCGCCGCCACGGGACCCGGCAGGTGTTCACGGAGCCGTAGCCGGGCGTTCCGCCGTCAGACGCGGCTGGGATCCCGGAGGGCCGCGGGGCTGTCCGGCCCCACCTGCGCGCCGGCGCCGTCGGGCTCCGGGTGCCCGAGCTCGGTCAGCCAGCCGCGCAGCACCCGGTGCAGGTGCTCGGCCCCGACGATCTCGCCCGGGGGCGTCAGGACCCGGGGGTGGGCGAGGAACCCGCGCTGCTGCGGGCCGCCGAGCCCGCCGTGCGACCCGACGTGCGGCTCGAAGGGCGAGGCCTCGTCGGTGTCCGGGTCGTAGCGGCTGTTGACCATGACGTCGGGGCAGTGCGGGAACGCGGACACCCGCGCCACCAGCGCGGGCGCGTGCTCGCCGTAGCCGGCCAGCGGGTCCTCGCCGACGACGACGCCCGTGGCCAGCCGGTGCAGGCCGTCGCGGCCGAGGACGACCGGCCCGTGCTCCTCGGAGTGCACCAGCACGAAGCCCACGCCGTCGTGGTCGACCAGCGCCGGCAGCAGGTCGGGCCAGTGGTGCTCGATCTCCTCCAGCGGCACCCGTCCGGGCAGGTCCGGGAAGGAGACGCCGGCGGTGTGGCCGGAGACGACGACCACCACGCCCGGCGCCACCCGCGCCACCCGGCCCGGCTCCCCGGACGGCGTCCGGTGCGCGTGCTCGCCCGCGCCGGCGGACTCGACCCGCTCGCGCAGCCGGCGGGCGATGAACCCCGGCCCCGACGCCACCTCGGCCAGCGCGGTGGTCACCTGCCAGCCCTCGGCCGGGCGGCGGCTGTCGCGCGGCTCGGGCCCGCGCCGCGCCGGCTCCGGCGTGCCGCCGCAGTGCCGGCCGACGAAGGACTCGATCGTCTCGCCGAACCGCTGCGCGAAGGCCTCGCCCTGGGTCTGGCCGTGGTCGGACAGCAGCACCACGTGGTAGGGCCGCGGCGCGAGCTCCGCGGCGCGGGCCAGCCGGCCCACCTGCTGGTCGATGCTGCGCAGCACCTCGAGGGTGTCGAAGCGCTCGACGCCGCTGTGGTGGGCGACCTCGTCGTAGCCGAGGAAGTCGGCGTAGACGGCCGGGCGGCCGGCCATCATGTCCTCGAGGATCGCGGCGACGACGACGTCGCGGGCGATGACCGTCGTCCCGGGCCGGGCCAGCGGGTAGAGGCCGCCGCGGCTGACCCGGGGCCGCACGTCGGCGCGGCGCTGCCGGGCGGCCGCGGACAGCTCCCGGTAGACGTCGGCGAGCGAGACGCCGAGCGTGCGCAGCGCGTTCACCGGGTTGGCGAAGTACGCGTAGTAGCCGGCGCCCACCCGCTCGCGCCGCCGTCCCGACCGCCGGGGCACCACCAGCGGCAGGGCGCTCATGGTCAGGCTGACGTGCGGGGCGTCGCCGGTGAACAGGTTGCCGCGGCTGGCGCCGCCGCCGGCCAGCAGCCCGCGGCCGTCGGAGTGCCGCCGCTCCACCTCGGCGGCGTCGGCCGGGTGGGAGACCGCGACGACGTGGTCGCGGTCCTTCTCGTAGTAGCGGAACCCGAGGACGTCGTGGTTGGAGCCGTGCAGGATGCCGCAGACCGAGGCGCCGGTCTGCGAGCTCCAGTCGGTGTGCCACGAGGTGAGCGCGTGGCTGCCCGACCGCAGCCACGCCGCCAGGGTGGGCATCGACCCGTCGCGGACCGCACGCCGGGCGGTGTCGGCGCCGAGCCCGTCGATCTGCAGGAACAGCACGCCCGGCGGGCAGGGCCCGGCGGCCGAGGCGGAGCCGGCGCGGCGGCGGGCGCGGCGGAAGAACACCTCGTCCTCGTCGATCGCCAGCGCGCTGCTCACCACCGCCGTCACCGCCGCCATGGCGACGACGACCAGGGTGGCGGTGCCCAGGTCGGTGACCACGACGCCCGGGACGGCGAAGGAGACCGCGAGCACCCCGGCGCCCAGCAGCAGGAAGCTGCCCAGGCCGAGGGTGAACAGCGCCAGCGGCAGCGCCACGCGCATGACCAGCGGCCAGACCACGCCGGCGAGCAGGCCGAGCAGCAGCGCGGTCAGCGGCGGCTGCCACCAGGCGGCCATCGCGAACCCGGCGAGCCACCGGTCGAGGACGACGAGGGCGAGCGTCGTCAGGAGCCAGGTGAGCAGCACCCGGGCCGGTGCGCGGCCGCGGCCGAGCACCCGGCCGCGCTGGTCCGGCCGGCTCACGCGGGGCCGCACGACGTCGGGCTGCCCTCGTCCTCCGGCTGCCGCTCGGGCTCGGTGTGCCGCCGGCGGCGGGACCCGACCAGGTTGAGCACCGCGCCGACGACGAGGACCAGCAGCGTGGCCACCAGCGTGGCGACCAGCGGGCTGTCGAAGATCCCGCCGCTGGCCACGCCGAGCAGCGCGTAGGCGACCGCCCACAGCGAGGCGGCCAGCAGCGAGGCGGGCAGCAGCCGCCGCCACGGGTAGGCCAGCGCGCCGGCGGCCAGCAGCACGGGGATGCGCCCGGCGGGCAGCAGCCGCCCGGCGACGACGATCTGCCAGCCGTGCCGGCGGAACTGCTCGCGGACCTCCTCGATGCGGTCGGCGTGCTGGCCCCGCGCGACCCAGCGCACCGCGGCCGGCCCGCCGAACCGGCAGACGGCGAAGGTGGTGACGTCGCCGAGCCAGGCGCCGAGGGTGGCGACGACGAGCACCGCGACCAGGTTGAGCTCGTGCGCGGTGACCGCGAACGCGGCGGCGGCGCCGACCAGCGGCCCGGTGGGCACCACCGGGACGATCGACCCGAGCAGCACGCCGCCGAACAGCACGGGGTAGCCCAGCGACCCGTCGGTCCAGGCGGCAGCGAGGGTGGTGCTCATGCGGCGTCCGCCACGGTGGGGAGCGTGACCGGCCGGCCCGGCTCGGGGACGACGACGCTGGTGCGCAGCCGGCGGGCGGCGACCGCCTCGGCGAAGGCCAGCGGCGGCTCGGTCAGCAGCCGGCGGTAGCGCCCGGCCAGCCCGGGGAGCGTGGTGCCGCCGCGGACGGCGAGGGTGCCCCAGTGCACCGGGACGGCGACCTGGGGGCGCACGCGCGCCACGGCCTCCGCGGCCCGCCCGGGGTCGAGGTGGCCCGGACCGAGCGTGGGACCCCAGCCCCACACGGGCACCAGCGCGACGTCGACCCCGCGGTCGCCGATGCGGGTCATGCCCTCGAACAGGTCGGTGTCGCCGCAGGCGTAGACGCTGGACCCGGCGCCCTCCAGCAGGTGCCCGACGGCGACCGTCTCCGGGCCGTGGGTCAGGCGGGGGCCCCAGCGGTGGCCGCTGTGCACCGCGGGGACGGCGGTGACCCGCAGCCCGCGGTGCACCAGCGACTCCCCGGGGGCGAGCTCGTCCACCCAGCGGACGCCGCGCGAGCGCAGCCACGCGCCGGCGCCGCGCGGCACGACCACGCGGGCGTCGTCGGCCAGCAGCCGCAGGCTGGGCAGGTGCAGGTGGTCGGCGTGGAGGTGGCTGACCAGGACCAGGTCGGCGCCGGCCCAGGCGGCCGGGGGCGGGAGGGGGGCGACCCGCCGCAGCAGGCCGAGGGAGCGGGTGAGGACCGGGTCGGTGAGCACCGTGGACCCGGCCAGCTCGACGCGGACGGTCGAGTGGCCGATCCAGTGCAGCCGGGGACCCTCCACGCGGCCAGTATCGACCCGGGGACCGACGGGTCCGGGGACGCCGTCCCCCGTCCGGGGCGGCCGGCCCGGCGTGCCGCTCCGGGTGCGGCGGGGACGGATGCGTTCCACCATGCCTCCCATGACCTCAGCGGGGACCGACCCGGGGTTGCCACGGCCGGCGGCGGAGCTGTCCGGCGAGCTGCGGCGCATGGCGCTGCACCTGGAGACGGCGGCGGTGCTCGAGCTGCGGGCGCAGCGCACCACCGACGCCGTGCAGGTGGCGGTGCTGCGCCGGCGCGCCGAGCACCGACGACGGGAGGCGGACCGCCTGCGGGAGCGGCTGGCCGCCCGCGGCGTGGCCCTGCCGCGCGGGTAGCGGGCGCCGGGCGCGGCCCCGGGCTGACCCGGGAGCGCTAGCGTCGCGTCCGTGGCCACCTGGGCGGACGTGCGGCGCCTGGCCCTCGCGCTGCCCGGGACCACGGAGGGCACCTCCTACGGCCGGCCGGCGTGGAAGGTCCGCGACCGCGCCTTCGTCTGGGAGCGCCCGCTGCGCCGCGCCGACGTCGAGCAGCTGGGGGACGCCGCGCCGGAGGGCCCGGTCCTCGGCGCCGCCGTCGCCGACGAGGGCGTCAAGCAGGCGCTGGTCGCCGACGACCCCGCCGTCTACCTGACGACGCCGCACTTCGACGGGTACGCCGCCGTGCTGGTGCGGCTGGACGCGATCGACGTCGCCGAGCTCGGGGAGCTGGTCACCGAGGCCTGGCTGGCCAGGGCGCCGGCCCGGCTGGCGCGCGAGTACCTGGCCGGGCGGTAGTCCCTCCCGGTACCGGGCGGTACGGCGCCACGCACGAACCCCTGGCCGCGTGCCGCGGGGTCTGGCATCTTGCGCCGCCGTCCCGCTCCCGAGACCACTGGAGATCCCGTGCGTCTGCGCCCCCTCGTCGCCGGCACCGCCCTCGCCGCGACGTCCGTCCTCGCCCTCGCCGCCCCCGCCGCCGCGGCGCCGAGGCCCGCCCACGAGGCCGACGTCGTCGGCGTCGTCCAGGTCGACCGCGGCGACCGCACCGTGGCGCAGGTCCAGGTCCGCTACCGGTGCGCCGCCGGCGAGGACCTCGGCCTGTGGGTGTCGGTCAAGCAGACCGCCGACCGCACGGCCGACCCGCGCCTGGAGCAGGAGGGCAGCAGCGGCGTCTCCGCGGCGTGGAGCGACAGCCACCGCAACGCCTTCACCTGCGACGGCAGGAGCCGCGTCGGCACCTTCGAGGTCGACCAGACCGAGCCGGCGTGGGACGGCGGGGTGCGTGCCGGTCTCGGCCCGCTGGCGCGGGGCGAGGCCTACGTGCAGTTCTGCCTGACCGACCCGGACGCCCCGGGCCCCGAGGGGCTGCTGCTCAGCCACAGCGAGTTCGTGCACGTGCGCTGACTCCCGGACGCCGCGGTACCGGCACGACCGGTACCGCGGCGTTCCACGCGCCGGATCGCGCCGGGAGTGGCAGAGTCCACAGCGTGAAGACCTGGCTCGACGCCTGGCCGGTGTTCCGGCAGCTGACCGGCCCCGATCCGCTCGGACGCGGCAGGGCCGCGCGGAGCAAGGCGACGGAGGGCGTGGTGAGCCGCACGGCCACCGCCGACCGCGTCGTCCAGAGCGTCTGCCCGTACTGCGCCGTGGGCTGCGGGCAGCGGATCTTCGTGAAGGACGAGCAGATCGTCCAGATCGAGGGCGACCCGGACTCGCCGATCAGCCGCGGCCGGCTCTGCCCCAAGGGCAGCGCCAGCAAGTCGCTGGTCACCAGCCCGACCCGCGTGACGACGGTCAAGTACCGCCGGCCGTACGGGACGGAGTGGGAGGACCTCGACCTCGACACGGCGATGCACATGATCGCCGACCGCGTCCTCGAGGCCCGGCGCAAGGGCTGGCAGGACGAGAACCACGGCAAGCGCGTGAACCGCACCATGGGGTTGGCGAGCCTCGGAGGGGCGACCCTCGACAACGAGGAGAACTACCTCATGAAGAAGCTGTACAGCGCCCTGGGCGCCA
Organism: Geodermatophilus arenarius; assembly: GCF_042654585.1. Classification (NCBI taxonomy): domain Bacteria; kingdom Bacillati; phylum Actinomycetota; class Actinomycetes; order Geodermatophilales; family Geodermatophilaceae; genus Geodermatophilus; species Geodermatophilus arenarius. The sequence continues at coordinate 160,188 of NZ_JBHSGR010000009.1, read as the reverse complement.
TACAGATCGAGAACCAGGCGCGCATATAGCACTCCGCCACGGTGCCCGGTCTGGGTGCCTCGTTCGGTCGTGGCGGTGCCACGAACTCCCAGGAAGACCTCGCGAACTCCGACTGCATCGTCATCGAGGGTTCGAACATGGCGGAGTGCCACCCGGTGGGTTTCCAGTGGGTGAGCGAGGCCAAGGCGCGCGGCGCGAAGGTCGTCCACGTCGACCCGCGGTTCACCCGGACCAGCGCGATCGCCGACCTGCACGTGCCGCTGCGCATCGGCACGGACATCGCGTTCCTCGGCGGGCTGATCAACTTCGTCCTCGAGAACGACCTGTACTTCAAGGAGTACGTGGTCGCCTACACCAACGCCGCGGCACTGGTGAGCGAGGACTTCGTCGACGCCGAGGACCTCGGCGGCCTGTTCTCCGGTTTCGACCCGGAGAACAACACCTACGACGAGTCCAGCTGGCAGTACGAGCCGGAGGAGCCGCCGCACTCGGGCTCCGACGACCCGGCCGGGGCCGCCGCGCAGGACGAGCTCGAGGACCACCCCCAGGTGAGGAAGACCGACAAGGCGCAGGCGGCCGGCAGCGGTGGCCCGCCGATCGCGGCGAAGCCGAAGCGGGACGAGACGCTGCAGCACCCGCGGACGGTCTTCCAGGTCCTGAAGCGGCACTTCGCCCGCTACACCCCGGAGATGGTGGCCGAGGTCTGCGGCATCGAGCCGGAGGTGTTCCTGCAGGTCGCCCGCTGGGTGACCGAGAACAGCGGGCGCGACCGGACGACGGCGTGGGTGTACTCGGTGGGCTGGACGCAGCACAGCGTCGGCGCGCAGTACATCCGCACCTGCTCGATCCTGCAGACGCTGCTGGGCAACATCGGCCGTCCCGGCGGCGGCATCCTGGCGCTGCGCGGGCACGCCAGCATCCAGGGCTCGACCGACGTCCCGACGCTGTACAACCTGCTGCCCGGTTACCTGCCGATGCCGCACGCGATGCAGCACCAGTCCCTCGACGAGTACTGCGCCGACGCCGCCGGCAAGGCCGGCTTCTGGGGCAACAAGCGGACCTACATGGTCAACCTGCTCAAGGCCTGGTGGGGCGACGCCGCGACGCCGGAGAACGACTTCGCCTTCGGCTACATGCCGCTGATCGACGGCGACCACAGCTCCTACCGCCAGATCAAGGACATGATCGAGGGGAAGATCTCCGGCTACTTCCTGGTCGGCGAGAACCCCACGGTCGGCCACCCCAACGGCCGGATGAACCGGTTCGGGCTGGCCAACCTGGACTGGCTGGTCGTCCGCGACCTGCAGATGATCGAGTCGGCGACGTTCTGGAAGGAGTCGCCGGAGATCGAGACCGGCGAGCTCGCCCCGGAGACGATCGCCACCGAGGTCTTCTTCATGCCGGCGGCGTCGCACGCGGAGAAGGAGGGGACCTTCACCCAGACCCAGCGGCTGCTGCAGTGGCGGCACAAGGCCGTCGACCCGCCGGGCGACGCGAAAAGCGACCTGTGGTTCTACTTCCACCTCGGCCGCATCCTGCGCGAGCGGCTCGCCGGGTCCACCGACCCGCGCGACCGGCCGCTGCTGGACCTCACCTGGGACTACCCGACGCACGGTCCCGACCAGGAGCCCAGCGCCGAGGACGTGCTGCGGGAGATCAACGGCGTCGGGCCCGACGGGCGCGCCGTCTCCGGGTACATGGAGCTCCAGGACGACGGGTCGACGTCGTGCGGCTGCTGGATCTACTCCGGCGTCTACGCCGACGAGGTCAACCAGTCCGCCCGCCGCAGGCCCGGCCGCGAGCAGGGCCCGGTCGCCTCCGAGTGGGGCTGGGCGTGGCCGTACAACCGGCGCATCCTCTACAACCGCGCCTCGGCCGACCCCGACGGCAGGCCGTGGAGCGAGCGCAAGAAGTTCGTCTGGTGGGACGAGGAGGCCGGCCGCTGGACCGGCGCCGACAACCCGGACTTCGAGGCGACCAAGCGGCCGGACTACGTGCCCCCGGAGGGGGCCCGGGCGCAGGACGCGATCGGCGGCGCCGACCCGTTCATCATGCAGGGGGACGGGAAGGCCTGGCTGTACGCGCCCGCGGGCGTCGTCGACGGGCCGCTGCCGACGCACTACGAGCCGGCGGAGTCCGTCGTCGAGAACGCCTTCTACAAGCAGCAGGCGAACCCGACGATCGAGCGCATCGAGGGCCCGTGGAACCGGGAGAACCCGCCGCTGAGCCCGGTCTTCCCGTTCCAGGTGACCACCTACCGGCTCACCGAGCACCACACGGCCGGCGGGATGAGCCGGACGCTGCCCTACCTGTCCGAGCTCCAGCCGGAGTTCTTCGTCGAGGTCAGCCCCGAGCTCGCCGCGCTGCGCGGGCTGGTCAACGGCGAGTACGCCACGCTGGTCAGCACGCGGACGGCGATCGAGGCGAAGGTGCTGGTCACCGAGCGGATGCGGCCGATCCGGCTGCGCAACGGCCAGGTCGTGCACCAGATCGGGATGCCCTACCACTGGTCCTACAGCGGCATCTCCACCGGCGACTCGGCCAACGACCTGCTCGGCATCGTGCTCGACCCGAACACGCACATCCAGGAGGACAAGGTCAGCACCGCCGACATCGTCCCGGGACGGCGCCCGCGCGGTCCCGAGCTGATCGAGTTCGTGGAGGGCTACCGGCGGCGCGCGGGCGTGGCGTCCGGGCGGGTCGGGCTCAACGGCCGTGACCCGGTCGCCGCCGAGGCCGGCGAGGGATCCCAGCAGTGAGGAGGCCGGCATGACCCCGATCAGCTCGGCGAGCGCGGCGTTCACCGGGCACGACCCGGAGAACCGGCTCTACGGGCCGGTGCCGGACGTCACCGGGCAGGCCGGCTACGACCCGGACCACCCGGCGCGGGTGGGCTTCTTCACCGACACCTCGGTGTGCATCGGCTGCAAGGCGTGCGAGGTGGCGTGCAAGGAGTGGAACACGCTGCCGATGGACGACTCGCACGGCGTGCGCGACGTCATCGGGCTGTCCGGGATGTCCTACGACAACACCGGTCAGCTGGGCGCCAACTCCTGGCGGCACGTGGCGTTCATCGAGCAGTCCCGCACCGTCGACCTCCCGATGCCGACCTTCGGCCGCCCGGGGGACGACCGGCGGGACTCCGGGCCCTCGCCGGTGGCGGGGCGCCCGGACGAGAGCCTGGCGCACGTCCAGCAGTCGAGCGTGCTCAACGCCGAGGCGCTGAGCGAGTTCGACCCGCAGACCGGGCAGAGCGGCACCGACAAGCAGATCCGGTGGCTGATGAGCTCCGACGTCTGCAAGCACTGCACGCACGCCGGCTGCCTGGACGTCTGCCCGACCGGGGCGCTGTTCCGGACCGAGTTCGGCACCGTCGTCGTCCAGGGCGACATCTGCAACGGCTGCGGCTACTGCGTCATCGGCTGCCCGTACGGCGTCATCCAGACCCGCAAGGGCGACGGCCGGGCCTTCAAGTGCACGATGTGCTACGACCGGCTCACCGACGGGCTGCAGCCGGCGTGCGCCACCGCGTGCCCGACCCAGTCGATCCAGTTCGGCAACCTCGACGAGTTGCAGGCCCGCGCCGACGCCCGCCTCGCCACGCTGAAGGCGCAGGGCGTGGAGACCGCGCGGCTCTACGGCCGGGACGAGGACGACGGCGTCGGCGGCGCGGGCGCGTTCTTCCTGCTGCTCGACGAGCCGGAGGTCTACGGCCTGCCGCCGGACCCGGTGGTCACCACCCGTGACCTGCCGGCGATGTGGCGCGCGGCGGCGGCCGGCGCGGCGATGATCGCCGGCGTCGTCATCTCGTCGTTCGTCGGGCGGAGGCCCCGGTGACGGAGGGGCTCACGACACCGGGTGCGGGCTGGCGGCGGGCCGACGGGCCGGCGGCGGAGGCCCGGGGCAAGCGGCGGCGCAGAGGCGGGCGGCGCGGCGGTGGTGGCGAGGTCGCCATGGTGGACGACGCCACGTTCACCTCGTACTACGGCCGCCCGATCATCAAGCCGCCGGTGTGGAAGTCGCCGGACGTGCCGCTGTACCTGTTCCTCGGCGGCATGGCGGGGTCGTCGTCGATCCTGGCGGCGGTCGCCGACGTCACCAGCCGGCCGGTGCTGACCCGGGTCGGCCGGTACACCGCCGGCGGCGGTGCGATCGCGTCGGTGGTCTTCCTCATCCACGACCTGGGCCGGCCCGAGAGGTTCCTGCACATGCTGCGGGTGTTCAAGCCGACCTCGCCGCTGTCGGTCGGCTCCTACATCCTCGCGCCGTTCGGCGCGGCGGCCGGGGCGACGGCGGCGGTCGAGCTGCTGGGCTGGTTCCCGCGGCTCAAGCGCTTCGGTGGCGTGGTGTCGGCGCTGTTCGGCGGGCCGCTGGCCACCTACACCGGGGTGCTGCTGGCCAACACCGCGGTGCCGTCCTGGCACGCGGCGCACCGGCAGCTGCCGTTCGTCTTCGGCGGCTCGGCGATGGCGGCCGGCGGCGGGATGACCATGGTGTTCACGCCGGTGGCCGAGGCCGGTCCGTCGCGGCGGACCGCGGTGGCCGGCGCGGCGATCGAGCTGGCCGTGATGCACCGGGTGGAGACCGACCACGGGATCGTCAGCGAGCCGTACCACGAGGGCCGGCCCGGGACGCTGCTGCGCGCGGCGAGGGCGTGCACGGCGGCGGGCGCGGCGCTGACCGTCGTCGCCGGGCGCCGTCGGGCCGGTGCGGTGGTGTCCGGGCTGCTGCTGGCGGCCGGCTCGCTGCTCACCCGCTTCGGCGTCTTCGAGGCGGGGATGGCCAGCGCGCGCGACCCCAAGTACACCGTCGTCCCGCAGCGCGAGCGGCTGGCCGCCCGGCAGAACGGCCACGCGCCGACCGTCAGCCGCTGACCGCCGCCGCGGGGCTACCCGCGGAGGTGCTCGGCGTAGGTGCGCGGCGGGCGGCCGAGCAGCGCGGTGAGCACACGGGGGCTGCCGGTGAACCCGTGCGCGCGGTACTCGGCGAACATCGTCGTCAGGCAGCGGCGGGCGTAGGAGCCGTCGTCCTCGGGCGGGGCGGCGTCGACGGCGGTGACCTCCCGGCCGAGGTGCTCGCCCACCAGCCCGGCGACGTCGGGCGCGGTGAGCTCCTCGGGGCCGGCCGCCTCGAAGGTGCCGCTGTCCAGACCGTCCCCGGTGAGCAGCACGACGGCGGCCTTGGCGACGTCGCGCAGGTCGACGAAGGACTGCGCCTGCTCCAGGCCCCACGGGCTGCGCAGCTCGCCGGTCCCCGCCGCGGCGGCCACCTGCGCGTCGAGGTTGTCGGCGTAGGCGCACGGCTGCAGCACCCGCCAGCGGGCGCTGGTCCCGGCGACGGCGCCGTCGAGCGCCTCCTCGACGCGGTCCTTGGCGGCGTGGTGCGGCATGGACCGGACCTGCGGCCGGAGCACCGAGTGGTAGACGAGCCGCGCCGCCCCGGCTCGCGCGGCGGCGCGCAGCACGGCGGGCGCGCCGTCGGCCTCGCGCGGGTCGAAGTTGGGCCAGACCAGGTACAGGGCGTCGGCGCCGGCCAGTGCCGGTGCCGGGTCCCCGGCCAGGTCGGCGGCGACGACCTCCGCGCCCAGCGCCTCGAGCTCCGGCCGCGGCCGCGGGGTGGCGACGACGGCGCGCACCCGCTCGCCGCGCGCCCGCAGCGCCCGGACGACCGCGGTGCCGGTGGGTCCGCCCGCGGCGGTCACGACGATCACCGGGCCGACACTAGAGCGGCAGGTCAGGCGGGCGTGGCCGGGTCCGGGGGGACGGCACCGGGCACGTCGTTGGGTCCGGCGACGGCGGGCCGGGGCCGGTCCTGCGGGTGGAGGCGGACGGCGACCAGCGCGACGTCGTCGTCCGGGTGGCCGTCGACCATGTGCTCGACCAGCAGGTCGCACAGCTCCTGCAGCGGCCGGCCGCCGAGCTCCGCCAGGGCGGCGGTGAGCCGGGCGGTGCCGGCGTCGAGGTCGGCGTCGCGCCGCTCGACCAGGCCGTCGGTGTAGAGCAGCACGGTCGTGCCGCGGTCGAGCTCGACGACGGACTCGTTGCGCGGCCGCTCCGGGTCCACGCCGAGCAGCACGTCGGCCCGCTCGGGCGCCAGCACGCGCACCGCGCCGTCGGCCGTGAGCACGATGGGCGGGGTGTGCCCGGCGTTGGACCAGCGCATCCGGGTGGTGCCGCGTCCGACCTCCCCGGGCGTCTGCTCGAGGCGGGCGACGGCGGCGGTGGCGAGGGTGCCGAACCGCAGCAGCTCCATGGCGCGGTCCAGGTCGCGCAGCACCGCGGCCGGCCCGGCGCCGGTGGCGACGGCGATGCCGCGGACCAGGCTGCGCAGCTGGCCCATCGTCGCGGCCGCGGCGGCGTCGTGGCCGGCGACGTCGCCGATGACCAGCGTGGTGGCGCCGTCGGCCTGCAGGAACGCGTCGTACCAGTCGCCGCCGACGGCGGCCGCCTCGGCGGCGGGGAAGTACCGGACGACGATCTCGGCGTGGTCCGGCTCGGGCGGCGCGGTGAGCATCGAGCGCTGCAGCTGCAGGGCCAGGTGCCGCTGGGCGCCGTAGAGGCGGGCGTTGTCGAGGGCCATCCCGAGACGCTCGGCGACGTCGCGGAGGGTGGCGACCTCGTCCGCGGTCGGGACGCGGCCGTCGGTGTAGAGCAGCGAGAGCAGGCCCAGGGTGTGGCCGCGGCCCCGCAGGGGCAGGGCCACCGCCGCGCTGGGCGCCAGCCGGGACAGCAGCCTGCGCGGCTCGCCTTCCAGAGTGGTGGCGAGGGCCTCCTCGCCGGACAGCAGGAGCGGCTCGCCGCTGCTGAGCGTCCGGCTCACCGCGGGGATGCCGGGCAGCGCGGCCGCGCGGGACCGGGCGTAGTCCTGCAGCAGCTCCCGCGACGCCTCGTCGGCGTGCCAGGAGCTGACGCCCCGGGTGTGGCCGTGCTCGTCGAGGACGCTGACGATGCACGCGTCGGCGAGCGCGGGGACGACCATGCGGGGCACCTGGCCGGTGGCGACCTCGGCGTCCATCGACCCGGCGAGCTCGGTGCTGATGCGCGCCACGGTGAGCGTCCGCTCCGCGGCGCGGCGGAGCTCCTCCTGGGCGCGGACCCGGTCGGTGACCTCGATGAAGTAGACCGACAGGCCCTCCGCGGTCGGCCAGGCGCGCAGCTCGTACCAGCCGTCGAGCGGGGCGGGGTAGTAGGCGTCGAAGGACACCGGCTGACGGGTCTCCACCGCGCGCCGGTAGCTCTCCTCGAACACCGAGCTCACGGCGGCGGGGAAGGCCGCCCAGATGTCCTCACCGAGCAGGTCCTCGCGACGGCGGCCCAGCAGCCGCTCGGCCTCGGCGTTGACGTGGGTGAAGCGCCAGTGGGGGTCGAGCGAGTAGAAGCCGGCCGGCATGGCCTCGAGGACCTGGGCGACGCCGAGGGACTCGCCGCGCTGGTCGGTGACGTCGTAGGCGGCACCGAGCAACCGGGTGGCTCCCCCGTCGACGCCGCTCAGGGCGCGGCCCTGGGCGGAGATCCAGCGGGTGACGCCGCCGGGCAGGGTGATGCGGTACAGCGCGCTGAAGTCGCCGCACTCGTCGACGGCGGCCTGCAGCGCGGCCATGACCTCGTCGCGGTCGTCCGGGTGCAGGCGGGCGGTGAAGCCCTCGATGCTGCGGTCGAAGCCCGCGCCGTCGTACCCGAACAGCGCCACGAGGCGCTCGTCCCAGTCGAGGACGCCGGTGCGGAGGTCCCAGTCGAAGGTGCCGATGCCGGCGGCCTGCATCGCCAGTTCACCACGCAGGGCCGAGGCGATCTCGTCGATGTGCCGCTGCTCCGGGGCGCTGCCGATCCGCCCGGTCCTGCCTCGGTCCCCCACTGCCACCTTCCCGGTCGTGTACCCGCTGCACGGGCGATCCCGTCCCGGTGGTTGGAGACGCGGTCCGCATCATGTGTACCCGGCCCATCCTGTTGTGGGCAACGCGTCCGGTGCAGATCACGGGGGGCGCGTCAGGCGTGCGTCGCGACCGAGTGCATTGCCACGTGCTCCGCGGGTAGTGATCCCGCATGGCCACGGGGGCTGTCCGTCGGCTGGGGGAGACGTGCCGTGGTGGGTGTGGGCGCTGGTGGTGTGGGCCGTCCTCGCGGTGACCGTCGCGGTGGTGGTCGGTCAGGTGATCCGCTCGGCCGACCGGCGGGAGTCCCGGGGGGACCGGTCGGTCCGCGACGACGACGACGACCAGGCCCCGCCGAGGGGACGCCGGGCCTCGTGACCGCCCGCCCGGTCAGCCCAGCAGGCCGGCCTCGGCCTTCGCGGTCAGGGCGGTGCGGACGGCGGCGTCGACGGTGGCCGAGAACCCCGGGTCGGCCCCGTCGCGGGCGAGGACGGCGTCGAGCATCTCCGGGTAGACGTCCTCGGTCACGGTGAGCACGAGCGTGCCGCCGGCCTCGAGGAAGCGGACGGCGCGGTCGCCGGGCGGCACGTCCTCGAACGCCGCCGCCGCGCCGACGTCGTCGGTGATCACCACGCCGTCGAAGCCGAGGAACCCGCGCAGCAGCGTCGTGACCACCTGCCGCGAGAAGGTGGCCGGCGCGCCGGGGTCCAGCCGGGGGTAGGTGGCCGAGGAGAGCATCACGAACGGGTCGGCGTCGGAGCGCGCGAGCTCGCCGAACGCGGCCACCTGCTCGCTGTTCGCGGTGGTCACGTCGTCGGTGACGCCGGCGGCCTCGTCGGTGTTGGCGTCCACCAGCCCGAGGCCGGGGAAGTGCTTGAGCGTGGCGGTGACGCCGTGCGCAGCCAGGCCGTCGACCACGGCGCGCACGTCGGGGACGACGTCGGCCGTGGTGTTGCCGTACTGGCGGCCGAAGGCGCCGATCGGGTCGTTCGCGGCCTCGGTGCCGGCCGGGACGACGTCGGCCACCGGCGCGAGGTCCAGGTTGATCCCGGCCGCCGCGAGCTGGGCGCCGAGCGTGCCCGCGAGGGCGGCGAGCTGCTCGGGCGGGAGCTGCCCCTGCTCGGCCGCGGGCGGCAGCCGGTCGAAGCCGGGGCCCTGGAGCGACTGCACCTGCCCGCCCTCCTGGTCGACGGCGACCCAGGGCCGCGGCCCGGGCGCGGAGTCCGTCCAGCGCCCGGTGACGGCGGCGATGTCGGTCGCCGCGGCCTGCGAGCGGCCGGCGAGGAAGACGCCGCCCACGCCGCCGGCGACCAGGGCGTCGCCGGGGGAGAGGTCCTCCAGCCGCACGCCGACGACGAACAGCTGCGCCACCTGCGCCCGGCGGTCCATGCCGGCCAGCGCCGTGTCCACCTGCTGCGCGACCGGGTCGGCCGGCGGCGTCGTCGGGTCGGTCGTCCCCGTCGGCGCGGTGCTGCTGGACGGGCTGCTCGACTCCGCCGTGGTCCCCGGGGAGCCCGAGCAGGCGGCGAGGACCAGGCAGAGGAGCGCGAGCAGGACGGCCGGGCGGGTCCGGACGGGCGGGCGCATCGGGCTCCTCGGACGGGGACGGCGGGCGACCTCCCCAGTGTGCCGACCCGGGACGGCGGCCCCGCGCGGCACCATGGGCGGGTGCGGACGGCGTGGGTGCGGGCAGGCGTGCTGCTCGCCGTGCTCGTCGCCGGCACCGTCGTCGCGCTGACCGTCGAGCTGCCCGACGTCGGCGCGGTGCGCCGCTGGGTCGGGGGCGCCGGCGTGGCGGGGCTCGTCCTGCTGGCTCTCGCGAAGGGGGCCCTGCTGGTCGGCCCGGTGCCCCGGTCGGCGCTGTGCGTGCTGCTCGGCGTCGTCCTCGGGTTCCGGACCGGCGCGGCCGTGGCCTATGCCGGTGGCCTGCTCGGCGCGCTGGCCGCGTTCGCCCTGTCCCGGTCCCTCGGGCGCGACACCGCCGTGCGACTGGCCGGGCCGCGGGTGGCCGCCGTCGACCGCGCGGTGGCCGGCCGGGGCTTCCTCGCCGTCCTCGTCGCGCGGGTGCTGCCGGTGGCGCCGTTCGCCGTGGTGAGCCACGCGGCGGGGCTGTCCGCCGTGCGGTTCCGGGCCTACGCGGCGGGCAGCGCGCTGGCCCTCGTGCCCACCACCGCGCTGCAGGTGGGAGTGGGTGCCTCGGTGCCGGGGCTGTCGGCGTGGGCGGCGCGGGCCGGGTCGCCCCTCGTGGTGGCCGTCGCGGGCCTGCTGGCCGTCCTGGGCGTCCTGTGGCTGTGCCGGCGGCGGGCCGGGACCGGTCCGGTGGAGGCCGGCTGAGACGGGTCCCGTTCACCCGATCGGGCGGCTACCCTGCTCGGGCCGAGACGCGCCGGTTCCGTGACGTCTCCGGCACCGGTGCGGGGGAGGCCTGGTGGCGCGAGAGGACCTCGAGCGGGGTGCGGAGCCGGGGTGGCCGGAGGCGACGACGCCGGTGTGGTCGCCCGGCCCGCCGCCGGTGCCGCGCGCGCCGGTGACCGATGTCTGGCCGCCTGTGGGCGTGCCGGTCCCCTCGTCGTGGGACGGCCGCGGCCTACCCCCGCCGTCAGGACCGGTGCCGGTGGTGCAGCCGCCGGTCGACCTGACCAAGCGCGGGGCCCCGGCAGGATGGGGCCCCCCGCCGCCCGCGCCCACGTCGCGTGGTGGCCGGGGCCGCGGGGTGCTGATCGGCGTCCTGGCCGCCTCGCTGGTGGTCGGGGGAGGGGTGGCGGCCTGGTCCGGCCTGGCCGGGGACGACGCGCCGTCTCCGCCGGTGGCGGCGTCGGAGCCGGTGGACACCGCTGACGGGGTGGACAAGGGCATCGAGGACGGCGGCGCGGCGCCCTCGAGCGCTCCGGCTCCGGCGCCGGCGACACCGACGGCGTCGCCGGAGGAGCAGGCGCTGGCGGAGCTGGAGTCGCTGCGCGAGGAGTCGCGGGCGTCCCTGGCGCTCGACGGCCGGTGGGTGGCGCAGGTGGCGTCGAAGAACGTCGGCATCACCGACCCGCTGCAGACCACCGCGACCGGCAGCCACCAGTTCTTCGCCGTCGACATCCTCGCCGAGAGCCGGTCGCTCCTCTCGCTGGCCGACGCCTCGCAGGTGCACGTGCTGACCAGCTTCGACTTCGGCCGGCGGTCCGCCGCGGCCAACGGCGACCCGTTCTGGATCACGATCGTCGACGCCGGCTTCGGCAGCGGCGACGACGTCCGCGCCTGGTGCGCCGGCGCGTTCCCGCAGCTCCGCGGCGACGCGCTGGCCAACGCCTGTGTCGCCCGGACACTCGAGCCGCCGCACGACTGAACTGGTCACGAGCGGGCGCGGCCGTCACCGGGGCTCTGGCGCACGAGTGAGGAGGTCAGGCCCTCGCCGGCGGTGCGACGTCGTCCGGGTCGGCGTCCCTGCGGCCCTCGGCGTCGACCATCTCCGGTCGGGGACGGGTGCCCCGTAGCCGTCGCTCCAGCGGTGCCTCGACGATCCGGTAGAGCGCGATGGAGCCGACGAGGGCGAGCAGGAAGCACCCGATCGTCGCGAGCAGCGCGAGCTCCGGAGCCTCACGGACGAACAGGATCTGTGGGGCGACGGCGCGGAGAGCGATCTGGTGCACGAGGTAGAAGGCGAACGACCACTCGCCGAGGCGTCTGCCCCACCTCCCTCCGACGCCAGGTCGGCCTCCCTCCAGGTCCCGTGCGGCGGCGGCGGCAACCAGGAGCGCGTAGGGGCCTGCGACGACGAGGTATGCGTAGGGGATGACCGCCACAGCGAGGTAGGACAGAGCGGCGAGTAGAGCGGCGGTGCCGAACCGGACTGGCGGCCGCCATCCCGTGCGCAGCGCCGCGGCAGCGACCATGCCCAGCAGGAACTCGGTGAGACGCTGGACCGGGACGATTCCGAGGTACTCGGGGACCTCACCGGTGGCCGCGAGCCAGACCAGGGCGGGGGTGGCGGTGAGGACGAGCAGGACCAATGCTGCGAGCAGGCGGCGCGTCGGGGTGCGCGGCAGGAGGACGACGAGCACCGGGAACAGCAGATAGAAGAATGCCTCGCACGAGATGGTCCAACCGACCGCGTTCCCGCCGAAGAACACGGCCCGGTCCGGGATCCACGCCTGCACCGCGGCCAGGGACGGCAGTGACTCGACCACCGCTGCGATCCGCCGGTCGTCCTGCTCCGTCGCCGCGACAGCGGCACCCACGATGCACGCTGCCCAGTACGCGGGTGCCACCCGGGCGAACCGGCGACGGTAGAAGGCCGGTGCGCTGTCCCCGGGGCGATGCGACCAGGTCAGCACGAACCCGCTGAGTACGAAGAAGAAGGCCACACCGGTGAAGCCGGACGCCATGACGTACCGGGCGAGCCAGTCGGCCGGTCCGTCCTCGAAGAACACCTGCCGCGCGTGGAAGGCGAAGACGGCGAACGCAGCGACTGCCCGCAGTCCGGTCAGGCGGTGCAGGCGGACGTCCGGTGCCGGCACGGCGCCGACGGGGGTGCCAGGTCCGGTCACGACCGGTCGACCGGAGACGGCCGGTCGGCCGCCCAGGCGCTGGCGACCATGTCCGTCAAATCGTGCTGGGCGCGCCAGCCGAGCTCGTGCGCGATCCTCTCGACGCTGCCCACGATGCGCGCCGGGTCGCCCGGCCGGCGCTCGACGACGTCGTGCTCGAGCGGCCGGCCGGTGACGGTGCGGACGACGTCGAGGACCTCGAGCACGCTGCTGCCCTGACCGCGGCCGACGTTGTACGTGGCGGTCCGCAGGTCCTCCTCGAGGACCTCAGCTGCGCGGACGTGGGCATCGGCGAGGTCGCGGACGTCGACGTAGTCTCGCACGCAGGTGCCGTCGGGAGTCGGGTAGTCCCCGCCGAAGACCCGCGGCCGTTCGCCTCTCTGCAGCGCCCTGAAGACCAGCGGTACCAGGTTGTAGGCGCCGGTGTCGCGCAGCTCGGCCGCGGCCGCTCCGACGACGTTGAAGTAGCGCAGGTTCACCACGCCCAAGCCGTACGCGGCCGCGGCGGCATTCAGCACCCGCTCGCCGTAGAGCTTGGACTCGCCGTAGGGGCTCTCCGGCACGGTCTGGGCGTCCTCGCCGACGATGTCGAGATCCGGGGTTCCGTACACCGAACAGCTGGACGAGAAGACGACGCGTGTTCCGCCCGTCGCCCGCAGCGCGTCGAGGAGGCTGACGACCCCGCCTGCGTTCTCCCGGGCGTAGAGCAGGGGATCGGCGACGGACTCGGTGGGCGACTTCTTCCCGGCCAGGTGTACGACGCCGACCGGACGGACCCGCTCCAGCAGCGAGGTGAGCGCCGCGGTGTCGAGGACACTGATCGGCTCCAGGTCCACCTCCGGCGGCACCCGTCCGGTGGTGCCGGTGGAGAGGTCGTCGACGACGACGGCGTCCCGTCCCGATCGGAGCAACGCCCGAACGACGTGCGAACCGATGTAGCCGGCCCCGCCCGTGACCAGCCAGCGCCCCCGTGGCATGCGTTGCAGGCTAGCCCGTCCCTCTCGGTCGGGGCGGACGTCAGCGAACGATGTTGCCCGTGACCTGCTGACTTCTGACAATGGGGTGGATCGGTCGACCGGCGGGTCGTCCACGCTGACGGGGAGCGTGCAATGACGCGTGTCGTCGTGACCGGAGGTGCCGGTTTCCTGGGGTCCCACCTGTGCGAGCGGCTGCTCGACGACGGGTGCGAGGTGCTGGCCCTCGACAACCTGGTCACCGGGAATCCGGAGAACGTCGATCACCTGCTCACCCGGGATGGCTTCCGGCTGGTCAAGTACGACGTCACCAACTTCGTGCACGTGGTCGGCCCGGTCGACGCCGTCCTGCACTTCGCCAGCCCTGCCTCGCCCATCGACTACCTGCGGCTGCCGATCGAGACGCTGAAGGTGGGCAGCGCCGGCACGCTCCACGCGCTGGGCCTCGCCCGGGCGAAGAGCGCCCGCTTCCTCCTCGCATCGACCAGCGAGACGTACGGCGATCCCCAGGTACACCCGCAGCCGGAGAGCTACTGGGGGCACGTCAACCCGGTGGGACCCCGTGGCGTGTACGACGAGGCCAAGCGGTATGCCGAGGCGCTGACGACGGCCTACCGCACCTACCACGGCGTGGACACCGCGATCGTCCGGATCTTCAACACCTTCGGTCCGCGGATGCGGCCGAACGACGGTCGCGCCATCCCCACCTTCATCCGTCAGGCGCTGGCTGAGGAACCTCTGACCGTGGCCGGCGACGGCAGCCAGACGCGCTCCGTCTGCTACGTCGACGACCTGGTCGAGGGCATCGTCCGGCTGCTCCGGTCGGACCACCCCGGCCCGATGAACATCGGCAACCCGGGGGAGATGTCGGTCCTGGACCTGGCGAAGTTGGTCGTGGAGGTGACCGGCTCGACGTCCGCCGTCGAGTTCATCGAGCGTCCACAGGACGACCCGACGGTCCGGCAGCCCGACATCACCCTGGCGCGGGAGGTGCTCGGCTGGGAGCCGGCGGTACCGGTGGAGGAGGGGCTGGCGCGCACGGTCGACTGGTTCAGGACCCGGGGAGGATCCTGACCCGGTCGTCACGGGCCAGGGGACTCCACGACCCGCTGCTCCTCCTGCGTGCTCGTCGCCCACGTCCAAGCGACGGCGCTGAGGCACGACACGACGACCTCGATCGCCGACGCTGCGCCTTGACCGGTGACGGTCAGGGCCGCAGCGAGCACGGTCGACAGGGCTGGGACCAGTGCATGTCGAGCGAGGAGCAGGGCCGGTAGCAGCAGGAGCAATCCCATCGCCAGCCGTGCGGGCAGGTCGGTCCCGGTCAACCGCTCCGCCCACGTGAAGCCGTCCATGCCGTGGAGGACCGCCAGCAGGACGGCTGCCAGCGCCAGGGCGTCCGCGGCACGCGAGCGGGAGGCCGAGCGGTGGGCCCAGCCGAGGACCGACGCCGCCAGCGCGCCCGTCGCGACGCTGCCCGTCCAGTACTGCGGCAGCCCCAGCTGGTCCTCCGCGGTCGACCGGTCCACGAGGAGGTCGGCCGTGACGGCGCCGAGCACCAGCAGCGTCGCACCGAGGGCCGTGAGGCCGAGCCGCTGCCGTCGGGCGCCCCGGGCCAGCTGCGCCAAGGCCTCTGCCGGCAGGGCCCGGAGCAGCACGAGCGCGCCGGCGAGCAGGAGCAGCGACCCCAGCAGCTCCGTTCCCTCCTCCAGGAGGGTCAGCCAGGTGGGGCGGGCGGCGTCGAAGTCGAGTGAGAACTCGAGCTCCTCCTGCAGGAGGATCGTGGACAGGCACAGCGTCCCGGACCAGTTCAGCCACGTGGCGGGTCGGACTGCGCGGCCGCTCAGGTGACGGATGCCGCAGGCGACGAGCGCCAGCAGCGGCAAAGCGGGGACGACCCAGGGTCCGGCTCCTTCGAAGGCCCGGTTCGCCCCTGCGGTGTCGGCGATGAGCATCCGCTCGTGGACGCTGGCCACCTCGTCCACCGACAGTCCGAGGAGCAGCAGGCCGCCGGCAGCCGGCACGGCGACCCGTGGGACCCGCTGCTGCCCCCAGCAGCGCGTCACCGCCAGCAGGACGAAGCCCGTTCCAGCCGCGGCGAGCACGACCGACGACCACCAGGCGCCGACGGTCGCCTCCTGGACGAGCGAGAACAGCACCAGCGGCTTGACCAGCGGCTGGTCGGCCTTGAGCTCCTCGTGTACGCCCGTGAGCAGCAGCAGGACGACGTCGGCCAGCGCGACGGCCGTCAGCGTCCGCCGCACGAGGACGCCGGTGAGCAGCCCGTTCCTGACGTCGGTCACCGCGCGTGCCCGTCCTCCCCGGGCGCGCGCTGCGCACGCGCGGTCACTACGACCGGATAGGCCGGATCGTGCGGCAGGAGGCGGTCGGTGCCGACCTCCTCCACGGCCAGGCCCTGCAGGAAGGCCGTCGCGGCAAAGGCGTTGCCGTGCCCCTCGACGGCCACGAGCTCGTCACCGAAGACGTCGCCCAGGAGGCGGCGCGCCGCGGCCGGGGTCAGCGCCCAGTACCACTGTCCGCCCCACTCCCCACGATCGATCTGGCTGATGCCCGGGACGGTGAGCAGCAGGACGCCGCCCGGACGCAGGGCGGCGTGCAGCCGATCGACGGCTGTCCGCAGGTCGTAGACGAGGTGCAGCGTCTGCGTCAGGACGATGCAGTCGAAGACGGACTCGGGGAGGACGCCGGCCGCGCTGAGGTCGCCCACGATCGTCGCGACCGGGTTGCCTGCGTGCACGTGCAGGACGTCCTGCACCTCGACGCGGTCGCCGCCGAAGCGGCGGGAGTACGCGTCGTCGCCCACCTCGAGCACGCGCCCGGCGACGTCCTCCCTCGACTGCTCGAGGAACCGCTCGACGTAGAACCGGTCGACGGGCGTCCCGCGGTCCCAGCCGAAGTCGAGACTGACCGGGTCGGGGCGGTCCAGGTCGCCCAGGCGGACGGGCCCGCGGGGCCGCAGGCGCAGGGCCGGGACGTGCCGGGCGATCGTGTCGTGCACGGTGACGGGCAGTCGTGGAGCGGCACGGCGGACTGCGGTGCGGACCACCGCGCGGCCGACGGTGCGTGGGGACAACCGCGCCGCGGCCAGGGCTGCGGCCGGCCGGGACAGGTCGCGGCGGGACAGGACCTCCTGCGCGTAGTAGGTCCGCCAGGTACGCCGTCCCTCCTCCCACGCCCGCAGCAGGTGCGCCGGCTCCTCGGGACCGGGCCGGTGGCGGGCGTGGACCTCGAGGACCGTGGCGAGCATCGTCGCCCCGTGGATGGACATGTTGCCGCCGTGCCACCGGTACAGGGCCGTCTCGACGGGGTGTGAGGCGACCTCGTGGTCGACGGCGAGCCTGAGGTAGACGTCGTAGTCCTCGCACCGCGTCAACCGCTCGTCGAAGCCGCCGGCGGCGACGAGGACCTCGCGCCGGTAGAGCGCGGTGGCGTGCATGGCGACGGCGTTGCCGCGCAGGAACGTGGCCCGGGGGTCGGGGCCGGCCGGGCTGTAGCGCCGCTCGCCCAGGGGCGCTACAGCGGCGTCCACCCGCCGGTGCGCTCCGTACACGAACGCGGCGCCGGGGTGCCGCTCCGCGGAGTGCAGGCCGGCGGCGACGGCCACGGGGGTCAGCAGGTCGTCCGCGTCGAGGAAGAGCACGTGGGACGACGTCGCCGCGTGCAGGCCGGTGTTGCGGGCGGCTGACAAGCCGCGGTTCTCCTGCCGGATGAACGTCGTCCCCGGCCACTGCGCCACGACGGATCCCGGGTCGTCGGTGGATCCGTCGTCGACCACGACCACCTCGTCGGCCCGTCGGGTCTGCGCGGCGATGCTCTCGAGGGCCGCACCGAGGAGGTGTGCGTGCTGGTACGTCGTGACGACGACGGTCACGGTGGGGCGGTCGCGCTCCGGGACGGTCATGCGCCGGGCCTCCGGGCTCCTGGCACGAGCCGGCGGAGGAACGTGGCCCACAGGTAGTACGCCACGCCCGACGCCGAACCCAGCACTTCCTGCACCCAGGTCGGGCTGGCCTTCGCCGGGCGGAGCAGCCGCACCGCCAGCCCGCGCAGGTACCAGACGGGCAGGTGCAGGAAGGCGCGGCGGAGGTTCCCGACCTCCCGGGTGCGCTCGTACTGCACGAGGAGTGCGGCGACGTGCCCGCGCATGTAGTGGAAGACCTGGCTGCGGAACGCGGGCATCTCGCGGCGGTGGTGGTGGAAGACGACAGCGGAGGGCTCGTAACGGCACGTCCAGCCGGCGGCGACGATCCGGTACCAGTACTCCGAGTCCCCCGAACACCCCGCGGCACCGACGTCGAGGCGTTCGTCGAACAGGCCGACGGCGTCGACGACCGACCGGCGGAAGGCCATGTTGGCGCCAGCGCCGACGTCCCAGGCCGGCATGCCGTACGCCCGCGTCCGACGGTGGAACTCCGGCCCGAAGTCGACCCGGGAGAACCCCTTCCCGAAGCCCCACCGGGTCTCGAACTCCCACTGCGCCTCGCTGTCCAGGACGGCGGGCAGGACCAGTCCGGTCACCCCGAGGACGTCGTCCCGGTCGAAGGCGGCGACGAGGTGCTCGAGCCAGCGGGGGTGCAACTCCGTGTCGTCGTCGGTGTAGGCGACGACCTCCGAACCGGCCGCGAGGAGCCCGGTGTTCCGCGCGACGTCGAGTCCCGGTCGGTCCTCGCGCACGTACCGGACGCCGGCCCGCTCGGCGACCTCGCGGGTGGCCGTCCCCCGGGACGCGTTGTCGACGACGATGACCTCGTCGGGCGGACGGGTCTGACGCGGGAGGCTGGTGAGGCACCGCTCGAGGTCCCCGGGCCGGTCCCGCGTGCAGATGACGACGGTGCAGGTGGCCGGGGTGGCGCCGGCCACGGCGGACGGTTCGGGGCGGGGGGAGGCCAGCGCCCGCTGCAGCGCCGCGTCACCGTCCTCGTCCGGACCGACGAGGACCTGGCCGATAGGGCGGTCCCCGGCCCACAGCACGACCAGCGCGCGGGTGCCGGACGGCAATCCGGTCGTGGGCCGTGGAGTCGCGTCGACGTCGACGTGCACGACGCGGGCGTAAGGCGGCCCCTGAGCCTCGGTCATCGTCCGCGTCCCCCCAACGCCGTCGCGACCCCGGACGCTAACAGCGAGGACGGGGGCGCACCCTGTCGTGGACGAGGTCCCACTCCTCCCGGGTGGGAGGTCGAGTGCTTGCGCGTCTGCAGCACGCGCGGTGGGTAGCGTGCGCGGACGTGTCCGCCGACCCGCGACCGGCGTGGACGGTCAACGCCGCCCACGGGCGTCTCGTCGACTGGGGCGAGCTGTGGCGTGCCCGCGAGATCATCGGCTTCTTCGCTCTGCGAGATCTCCGGGTCCGGTACAAGCAGGCCGTCCTGGGTGCCGCCTGGGTGGTCCTGCAACCCCTCGTGACGGTGGCGGCGTTCACGCTCGTGTTCGACCGCCTGGCGGGGGTCGGCACCTCGGGGATCCCGTACGTGGCCTTCGCGCTGGCCGGTCTGCTCGGCTGGACGTACGTCTCCCAGTGCATCGGGCGCGGAAGCGAGGTGCTCGTGGGCAACACGTCGCTGGTGACCAAGGTCTACTTCCCGCGCCTGACCGCACCGCTGGCCTCCCTGCTGCCGCCCCTCGTCGACCTCCTCGTCGGGCTGCTCCTCCTCGCTGTCGTCTGCGTGGTCCTCGGAGTCGTCCCGACGGCGGGACTGCTGCTGTTCCCCGTGTGGCTGCTGCTCCTGGCCCTCACGGCGCTCGGCCCCACCTGCTTCCTGGCGGCGGTCAACGTCCGCTACCGCGATGCCCGGGAGGTAGTCCCGACCGCTCTCCAGGTCCTGCTGTTCCTGAGTCCGGTCGCCTACTCGGCCGCGTCCCTCGAAGGGCTCGCCCGCTACGCGTACGCGCTCAACCCGGTCGTCGGCGTCCTCGAGCTCGGTCGCTTCGTGCTCGTCGGCGGGCCCTGGCCCGGAGCCGTCGTGGCGTTGTCGGGCGCGGTCTCGCTCGTACTCGCCGTCCTGGGGGTCCGGTACTTCCTGCGGGCCTCCCGGGCCTTCGCGGACGTGATCTGACGTGGACAGGGTCCAGGTCGACCGGGTCAGCAAGCGCTACCTGCTGGGGGAGCAGCGCAACCTGCGCGAGACCCTGGTCGCGGCAGTGCGCCGGCGACGGGACGAGAGCCGGGAGCTGTGGTCGCTCCGCGACGTGAGCTTCACCGTGGCGGACGGAGAGGCCGTCGGGATCGTCGGCCGAAACGGAGCCGGCAAGAGCACGCTGCTCAAGGTCCTGATGCGGATCACCGCGCCCACCACCGGGGAGGCGCGGACCCGCGGTCGGGTGGCGGCGCTACTGGAGGTGGGCACCGGCTTCCACCCCGAGCTGACGGGGCGGGAGAACGTCTTCCTCAATGCCGCAGTCCTCGGCATGAGCCGCGCGGAGACGGCCCGTCGCTTCGACGAGATCGTCGACTTCTCGGGTGTCGAGCGTTTCCTCGACACCCCGGTGAAGCGCTACTCCAGTGGGATGTACCTGCGGCTGGCCTTCGCGGTGGCCGCCCACCTGGAGCCCGACGTCCTGGTCGTGGACGAGGTCCTCGCGGTCGGGGACGCAGAGTTCCAGCGGAAGTGCATGAACCGCATGTCGGAGGCGGAGGCCGAGGGGCGCACGGTCCTCTTCGTCAGTCACGACCTGGCTGCCCTGAGCAAGTTGTGCAGCCGTGCCATCTGGTTGGAGGCGGGCCGGATCAAGGACCAGGGCCCGACTACGCCCATCGTGCGGGACTACCTCACCTCCGGGGTCGCCTCAGCTGGTGGTGGCCAACTGGGACCGGGTGGCGACGTGGGACGGCTCCTGCAGGTCCAGGTCGTCGCACTCGACGGGATTGCTCGGCCTCTCCTCAGGGACGAGCCCTTCCGGATCGTCGTCCGTTTCGAGATGGACGAGATGTTGGCCGGTCTGGACCTGGCGGTGATCCTGACCAACCAACACGGTGTCCGCGTCTTCGACGAGGTGCTCAGCCACTCCCAGGAGGTCCGGTTCCCACCCGGTCGGCACGAGGCCGTACTCGAGGTGCCTCCCATCCTCGCGATCGGTGACTACACGGTGGGGGTGTGGCTGGGGACGGAGCACGAGGACGTCCACTACGAGATCACTGCCGTCTCCTTCACCCTGCACGGGGAAGAGGGCTATCACCGCGACCGTGTCCTCGTCCTGGGGCTCCCCTATCGCGTTCGGCGTCTTGACTGAGGCGCTACTGGTGTCCCCGAAGGGCTGCTCGCGCACGCCTCATCGCCGCGCGCGGTAGTCGTGTGAGGCGAGCAGGTGCGGCGGCGAGAGCATGGAGGACCGGTCTCCGGTAGGGCCGTAGGGCTCGGGCCAGTGCGGCTCTGACCGCGGGAGGGGCCGGCTCGGCCCTGCTGTCCAGATGGCGCTCGAACCAGTCGAGGTAGTACTGGCGGACCTCGTGGTAGCGCCCCGCTCGAGTCACGCTGGCGACGGAGCTGTCCGGGTGCTGGCGGTAGTCGAGCCAGACGGCGTCGGAGAACCAGACAGGCCAGGAGAGGTAGAGCTTGCCGAGGAACCCCTGGTCCTCGTACATCTGCCGGGCGCCGGTGAAGTGCGCCTCGAAGCCGCCCACCGACTGCACGGCTTCACGTCGAAGGAGCATGTCCGACGGACAGGGAGCCGACGCCGTTCCCAGCGGGTACAGCGCGAGAGAGGCCTCCGGCGGTGGGACGACGCGATTGCGGACGTGACCGGTCGGGACGAGGACGTCCTCCCCGCCGGCCCAGGACCACCAGTAGTTCACCGTCCCGCAGACCATCCCCAGTCCCGGGTGAGCGTCCATGATCGCCATCTGCTCGGTCAGTTTCTCCGGGCGCCAGACGTCGTCGGCGTCGATGAAGGCGATGAACTCTCCACGCGCCGCGTCGAGGCCGAGGTTCCGCGTCGCACTCATCCCCCGGTTCGCGTGGTCGGGGTGCTGCAGGTAGCGGACCTGCCCCGGGTGGCGGGCCTGCCACCCGAGGGCCATGGACGTGCTGCCGTCGGTCGAGCCGTCGTCGCACAGCAGGAACTCGAAGTCGCCCGTGCTCTGCGCCATGACGCTGCGGATCGCCTCGTCGAGGAACTGCTCGCCGTTGTAGAAGATGCAGATGACGGAGACCCGGGGTGCCCCCGTCGCACCTGGAGGCGCCGCAGTCACGTCCTCCCTCTCCCCGGGCGTCATGGCAGCGACCTGAACTCGAGTCCCCGCGTGCGTACGGCCCGCACGACCGCGGGTAGCGCCCGGATGGTCGCAGACCTGTCCAGAGCGCGGACGTCCGTGGGCTTCTCCACCCAGTCGTGCAGGAGCACCACGTCCCCACTGCCCGCCGCCCCCGCGATGCCGGCGATGTCCCCGGCGGTGACGCCGGGACGCCAGTCCTGCGGATCGACGGTCCACAGCCACGGCGCCAGACCCTGGCACCGCACCATGGACGCACTGGTGAGGGTCAGATGGCCGTTCGGAGGCCGGAACAGGGCGACGTCGCGGCCCAGCACCTCGGCCACGGCCGACCGACCGGAGCGGTACTCCTCGGCCAGGGCGCCGAGGCGGACGCCCGCCGGATGCGGGTGCGTGCAGCTGTGCGAGCCCACCTGGTGTCCCTCCGCGACGACGCGGCGCACGAGGTCCGGGTGTGCCCGGACGTTGCGGCCGACGCAGAAGAAGGTGGCCCGCACCCCGAGTTCACCCAGCAGGTCCAGGACGAGCGGGGTCGACGACGGGTGCGGGCCGTCGTCGAAGGTCAGGGCGACCGTGCCCTCGGCCACGCGGCGTCCGACGCCGGCGAGCCGGTCACGCGCGGTCCACTGCAGACGCTCCTTCCGGGCGCGCACCGCGCGGGGCACGTCGCGGAGGTCCCGCACGTCACCTCCAGCTTCCGAGTCGAGCGCCCATGCTCGCAGGACGCGCCGATCGCCGCGCGGGGACCACCGGTCCCGTGACCGGGGCGCACCCGGCGGGGACGGGTAGCGTCACTGCCGGAGGTCGTCGAACCCCTCGGACGCCGCCACTCCTGGCCCGGTCCGGTCGAAGTCATGGTGAGGTCCCGTGCCGTCGAGGAAGCAGGTCCTCGTCCTGTCCGCCGTCGCGGTCGTGGCCGCCGTGGCGGCCGTCGTCCTGGTCGTCGTCCGCGGGGCCGATCCTCCTCGCGTCACCGCCTCCTCGGGAACCGATCCCTCGGCCCTGGTGGCCGGTGCCCCTGACCCCGGGGACGACGACGTCGAACGGGACGTGTACTGGCGCACCGATTCCGAGACCGTCGGGGCCTGGGTCGAGCTCACGTACCCCGAGCCGACGTCTCTCGACCACGTCGAGGTCCTCGGGCCGGGTGGAGGGGAGACCGGGCCCGCGAGCGCTCTCCTGACCTTCGACGGCGGCGCCTCGCTGCTGGTCACCACCGACGACGAGGGCGATGCCTCCGTCACCTTCCCCGAGCGCACGGCGTCCCGGGTGCGGGTGACGATCGCCGGCGTGCCGGACGGCGCCACCTCCGTGGCCCTGGCCGGTCTCTCCGTGGACGGGTCGGCCGACGATCCACCTCGACGCGGCGCCGATCGAGCCGTGGTCGCCACCGCCTCCACTCCTGCGGACCGGCCGGTGGAGGCCCTGACGGACGGGACGCCGGCCGACGGGGACACGGGGGAGGAGTGGACCGCGGATGCGGACGACGACGCACCTTGGGTCTCGCTGTCGTGGAACTCGCCGCGGGAGATCGCGAGCGTCCAGGTGTTCGGTCCGTCAGCACCAGGGGGTGAGTCGCTCAGCGGCGTCCTGCGCTTCGACGACGGCAGCACCGTGCGCGTGCCGGCGATCGCCCGGGGCGGGGGAGAGGCGACGACGATCGCCGTGGCGCCGCGGATGGCGAGCGGCGTGCGCCTCGAGCTCGACCGGCCCGACGGGGCCGTCTCCGTGGGCCTGCGCGAGCTGGCGGTGTACGACGCCGGCACGACCCCGCCACGCTGGCCGCAGGACTGGGACGGTTACGCGACCGCGCCCCCCGCCGTGGAGCCGTGTGACGCGGAGGCCGAGCCCGTCGGGGAGGCCGCGAGCGGACGGCTGGGCCTGGTCTGCCCCGCCGTCGGCTCGGCCGTGGACGGTCGGACCGACGTCGTGGTCGCCGCGGACCCCGGCACGACCGTCGAGGCGCGCGTCTGGACCGGCGTCTCCGGTACCGGGACCAACGCGGTCGACGTGGTGGCGCGCGCGACAGCGGACGAGGACGGTCTCGCCGTGCTCCCCCTGGACCTCGCCTCAGCACCCCGGGGGCCCGTGACGGTGCGGGTGGACCCCGTGCCGGACGCTGCCGCGACCGATGAGGACCTCCCCACGTCGCTGTACGTGCAGCTCTACAACCGGGCCGGCCGGGACCTCACCCCGGACAGCACCGCTCCGGAGGGCATGACCCTGCAGTGGGCCGAGGAGTTCGACCGGCCGCTGTCGGTGAGCGCGACCGGCGCCGGCGCCGACTACGCCGCGGTCAAGCCCGACGCCTCCAGCAGCGGCCAGTTCGGCGACGCCCCCTTCGCCGACCCGGCCTCCGACGACGGTACCCTCACGACCCTCGACGACCAGTACCTGCGCATCCGCACCCAGCCCGCGCAGGGAGCCGGGGACCAGGACGGCACCGACAACGTCGCCGGCCTGCTCGCCTCGACCGACGTCGACGGCGCCGGGTTCATCGCGCAGTACGGCTACTTCGAGGCGCGCATCCTGGGCGCGCCCGGTGCGGGCACGTGGCCGGCCTTCTGGATGCTCGACGCGGAGAGCGCCGCGCGGCCCAGCGACACCTCCACGGAGGTGGACACGGTCGAGCTGTACGGGCACGACACCCTCGGCAGCTGCCACACGGTGCACGACTGGGGAAGCGAAGAGGCCGGGGAGCCGGGGACCGGCGCCCCGTCCTGCAACAGTCCGAACGGCTTCACCGACTGGGCGATCGCTTGGCACACCTACGCAGCACGCATCACCCCAGACGGCGCGGCCTTCACCATCGACGGCCAGGTCGTGGCCTCCGCGGACTCGCTGACCCGTACCACCGAGCCGTTCTTCTTCCTCCTGGACCTGGCCCTCGGCGGCGGGTGGCCGGTCGACCTCGCCCCGACCGGCGGCGTGTCGGACACCTACGTCGACTGGGTGCGGGTCTGGACCTGATCCCGTCACCCCGCACCATGGGGTGATGCTCTGTTAGCGTCTCTGAAGAATGCTGGGCACTGTGACCGTGTACGGGGCGCGGATCCCCACAGAGCCCCCTCTCCCGCAGGACGTGGTGGCGTGACGCTGCAGGACTACCTGCGGGTCCTGCGACGCGGCTGGTGGGTGATCGCTGCCCTCACCGTGCTCGGTGCGCTGGCAGGTCTCGCCGTCACGCTGTCGACGACCCCGACGTACTCGACGCAGGCCACGGTGTACGTGTCCGTCAGCGGTGACGAGTCTCCCGCGGACCTGCAGAGTGGACAGTCCTTCGCCACCCAGCGCGCGGTCACCTACGCCGACCTCGCCGAGACCCGCACCGTCCTCCAGAGCGCCGCCGGCTCACTCGGTGACGGGACTGACGTCGACGACCTGCGCGCCTCGGTGAGTGCCACTCCCCGGGAGGGGACCTCGCTCATCGACGTCGGTGCCTCGGGCAGCGACCCGAACGTCGTCGTCGCGCGGGCCGACGCGGTGGCCACCGCCCTGACCACGGAGGCCCCGCTGCTCGACGCGCTGGGCCCCACGTCGCCGGTGCGCCTGACCGTGGTCCAGGGCGCCGAGACACCGGAGGCCCCGGAGGCACCTCGTCCCCGCAACAACCTGTTCATCGGCATCGCCGTCGGACTGGTCCTCGGCGTGGCCGCGGTCGTGGTGGCTGACGCGCTGTCCACCCGGATCCGGTCCACGACCGACCTACCGCCGTCGCCCCGACTGGTCACCCTCACCTCGATGCCCGCCCCGCAGAAGCGGTCCCGGCACGTGGCGCGGACCGACGCTCGGCTGGAGGCCTTCCGGCAGCTGCGGGCCAACCTGCTGTTCGGCTCCGACGTGCGGGAGACCATCGCGGTGACCGGCGTGACTGGGGCCTCCGACGCCCAGGGCGTCGCCCGCCAATTGGCTGCGGCGTTCGCGGAGATCGGTTCCAACGTCGTCGTCGTCGATGTCGACCTCCGCGCGGACGACGGACGACGCGACCGGTCGGCCCGCCGCGCGGACGCGGGACCGCCCGCACCGGGAGTGGCGGACGTGCTGGGCGGCACGGCCAAGGTCGACGACGTCGTAACGCTGGTCCCCGGCGAGAAGGTCTTCGAGGTCCCGGCGGGCCGGGTGGACGCCTCGTCGGCGCAGCGGATGAGCACGCCCGCCATGCGGAAGCTGCTCGACGCGCTGAAGGAGCCCTTCGACTACGTCGTCCTCGCCTGTCCTCCGCTGGTCGAGCGGTCGGAGTCCGCCGTGGCCGCCAAGCTCGCCGGCAGCGCCCTCGTGGTGGTGGAGTCCGGGGCCACGAAGCGCGCCGAGTTCCTCCTGGGCCTCGAGTTGCTCGCCGGTGTAGGCGTGACGTCGGTGAGCGTCGCCATCGACCACGTCCGGGCGCAGGACCTCGGCGGCGGGCGGTTCGGCCGCATCGAGGGGCCGGAACCGCCGGCTGCTGTCGTGCCCGCCTGATCCGCGGTCTCATGGGCCTTCGCCGGACGGCGCGTCGGTGGCTCCCGGGGCCGACCAACCCGCGCATGCGCACGGGCCCCCAGGGCCGCTACTTCCGGACCCTGACGGTCGTCAGCGTCGACCTGGACACACGGCAGGTCACGCCGCACCGGCAGCTGACGCCTCCCGCCGTCGCTCCCGAGGGCGTCCACGCGCTCGTGTGGGCCGGCGGAGCGCCCGTGGCTGAGCTGACCGTCCCTGGCGACCCGGACGACGTCCTGCCGCGCCTGGCAGAGGTCGCCCTGCGGGAGGTCGGGCATCCCGGTCGAGGAGCGGCTCCGGGCCGTCCGGCTGTGGCTCTCAGCGGTGCTGACGTCACCGTGGCCGTGTGCACCCGGGACCGACCCGGGGACCTGGCGCACACGTTGGACTCCATCGGCGCGTTGAGCGCCCCTGTGGCGGAGGTGCTCGTGATCGACAACGCCTCCCGCGACGAGAGCACCAGGCAGGTGGTCGAGCGCTTCCCGTTCGCCCGGTACGTCCGCGAGCCGCGCGCCGGGCTCGACTGGGCGCGGAACCGGGCACTCCTGGAGGCGCGGACGAGGATCGTCGCGTACACCGATGACGACGCGCTCGTGCACCCGCGGTGGGTGGAGGGGCTCCTGCGCGGTTTCACCGAGGTCCCCGGCGCGGTGATGGTCACCGGCCTCGTCTTCCCCCTCGAGCTGGCCACCCCGGCTCAGGTGATCTTCGAGGCGCGGGGGTTCGGTCGTGGCTACCGTCGCCGGCTGTTCCGGGTCGACCCGGAACAGCCGGCCGCTCGGCAGGCCGGGGCCATGGGGGATGCCGGTACCGGAGCGGACATGGCCGTCCTGCGTGAGCCGGCGCTCGCGCTCGGCGGCTTCGATCCGGCGCTCGACGTGGGCACGCCGACCGGCGGCGCCGGGGACCTCGAGATGTTCTTCCGTGTCGTCGCGGCCGGGCACACGCTCGTGTACGAGCCGTCGGCCGTCGTCCTGCACAGGCACCGCACCACGATGGCCGCCCTCCACCGCCAGCGTCGCGGTGACGGGACCGGCTCCTACAGTTGGTGGCTGGGGGCGGGCCGGCGGTACGGACCCCGGTTGTATGCCGGACTGCGGCGGCAGGCCCTGAGTTGGGCGGTGACGCACCACGGCCGCAACCTCGCGCGCACCCTGCTGTACCCGGAGCTGTGGCCCCCGGGACTCACCTGGGCCGAGGCACGTGGAGCGGCCCGGGCCGCCACCGGGGGCCTGTATCGAGCCGCGCTCGCTCAGGCGGCTGACCAGGCGACCGCGCACCCCGAGGAACCGACGGCGCCGCCGTTGGTCCATCCGCAGGTCTGAGCGGGCGTCACAGTGGGTGGAGAACGGGTTCGTCCGGGTGCGCTGCCGCTTCCCGGCGGGCCTGGGCGACCGCCTCGCGGTAGTAGTCGCGGGTGAGGGCGGCGATCCAGCCGCCCGCGGTGGCGAGCGTCAGGGACATGGGGCGAGCGCGCGGCCAGAGCAGGCTGCCGGCCAGCGTCCAGGCGGTGTTCTTGGCGAACCACCGGGCGGCAATGAGCTTCCACTGACGGTGGTGGGTAGGCCCGAGCTTCCGCCCTCCACCCACCAGCAGGCTCGCGCTCCCGGTCCCGTCGCTGCGCCGCTGGGCTCTGAGCTCGGCCATCGTCCGCCGGTGCCGGTGACGGACCACGACGGCGGGCTCGTAGACGAGCAGGTCCCCGGCGGTCAGCAGCCGGCACATCGCCTCGAGGTCCCCGCCCCCGCGGGTGGGGGTCCCGACGTCGAGCGCCGGGTCGAAGCCGCCGACGGCGAGGATGCGCTCGCGCCGGAAGGCCATGCTGGCGCCGGTGCCGATCGCGCCGATGTGGAAGACGACCCTCGCCGTGTCGTGGGGGTCCGTGGACGCCGCCTGCAGCCGGCGTCGGCGGTAGCCGCGGCCGAATCCCCCAGCGGCCTCGAACTGGACCTGCGCAGGAGTCGACAGCTCTGCCGGGGTGACGAGACCGGTGACGGCGCCGGCGTCCGGGTGGGCGGCGAAGGCCATGAGCAGCGCTTCGGCGTACCGCGGGTGGACCAGCACGTCGTCGTCCACGTAGGCGACCAGGGGCGTCCGGGTCTCGATGAGGCCCCGGTTGCGGGCCCAGTCGAGGCCACGCCGCGGCTCCCGCACGTACCGGGCCCGGGGATGGGACGCCACGACCTCGCGGGTGTGGTCGGTCGTGGAGGCGTTGTCGACCACCAGCACCTCGGCGACGTCGACCGTCATGGCGTCCAGCGCCGTCAGGCACAGCTCCAGGTCGTCGGGGCGGTCACGGGTGCAGACGACCACCGTGAGGAGCCCGCCGTCCGCGGTCGCCCGCCACGGGTCGTCCTCCGCTGTGCACGGCATGCGCTCGTCGACCGGGCGCCCGTCACCGGGCCGGTGCTGCGCGAGGTGGTCGGCCACGGCCTCTGCTGCCGCCTGTCGAGCCAGCCGGGGCAGATCCTGGATGAGCACCACAGGGTCCCCTGCCAGCGTCAACTCCGCCACGGGGACGCCGTGCAGCCAGACGAAGGCGTGCACGCCCTCGGGCGGCTCGGCGAACGGCGTCAGGACCGGGCGGGGGGTCGCCGTCCCGGTGTCGAGGTCGACGTCGGCGACGACGAGGCACCGGAAGAGCCGGGAGGAGCCGGGACGGCGCATGCGTCGGCCGAGGCGCCGCACCCTGCTCAGCATGTCGTCCCCCGTCGGACGGTCGCTCGCCCCACCGGCCCGTTCGGGCGGTCGACGCCGATCATGCCTCGTCGCCCTGCCGCGGCGGCCTGGGCCCGGAGGGGACCACACCCGTCCGGGTCAGCGCAGGACACCGATTCCGGCGTCGGGACGCCGCCGGTCCCGGTCCCGGCCTACGCTGCGGGTCCGAGCAGGACGGACCCGGGACCCGGTCGTCCGCACGTGCCGAGAGGGAGGGAACGGTGCCGAGAGGTCGAGCCGTCCCGACGACTCGCCCGTGAAGCGGCTCAGCGTGGTCGTCACGAACTACAACTACGCGGACTACGTCGCCACGGCGGTGGACAGTGCCCTCGCCCTCCGCTGGGACGACGTCGAGGTGGTCGTCGTGGACGACGGCTCCACCGACGCATCGGTCGAGGTGCTGCAGAGGTACGCGGACCGCGTCACCCTCCTCGCCGGCCCCAACGGCGGGCAGCGGGTCGCCGCCAACCGCGGCTTCGCCGCGTCCACCGGCGACGTTGTGGTGTTCCTCGACGCGGACGACGTCCTCCCCCCTGAGATGCCGGAGCGGCTGGCGCGGGTCTGGAGCCCGTCGGTCAGCAAGGCGCAGTTCCGGATGCAGCGGATCGACGCGAGCGGTGCACCCTTCGGGCACCCCTTCCCGGAGTGGCAGCCGGTGCCCACCCCGGCCCACGTCCGCCGCTGGGCCGAGTCGACGTCGGCCTATCCCACTCCTCCGGGATCGGGGAACGCCTACGCCCGGTGGTTCCTCGAACGGATCTTCCCGCTGGACGCGAGCACCGGCCGGGCTGCCGACTCCGGCCCCCTCGCCGCGGCGCCGTTCCACGGTGACGTCGTCTCCGTGCCCGAGGTGGTGGTCTCCTACCGGCAGCACGGCAGCAACGACAGCGACGTGCTCGCCGCCGACGACCGGCCGGCCCGCGAGGTGGAGCGGGCGCGGGACCGGTGGCGCTTCGCGCAGAGGTCACGGGGGGTCCCCGACGCCGAGATCGACGAGCGGCCGCTGCGCCGGAGCCGGGAGCTGCTGCAGTTCCGCGTGGCGGCGGCCCGCCTGACTCCGGGTGTGCGCCCCTTGGAGGGCGACGGCCGCGCGCGGTTGCTGGGCGACGTCCTGCGGTCCCCGCTGCACCCCGGCCCCGAGGGCCTGGCCGCACGGGTGGTCGTCGCGGCGTGGTGCCTCGCCGTCCTGGTCGCCCCACGGCGCCTGGTCCGGTCACTGCTGGAGCTCCGCTGGCGGCGCCCGTGACGGCGCAGGAGGAGGCGGCGTGACCAGCCTGACCGTCGTCACGGTCGCCGTGGTCGTGTACGGCGTCCTCAACCGGCGCGGGTACGGGCGTGCCCTCGCTCTCGGTGGCGCGACCCCGGTGGGGGCCGCCGTCGTCGTCGGGGCCGTCGCGGTGCCCACCTTCTACGCGGTGGCCATCGGCGCGCTGGTGGGTGTGGGACTGCGTCTCCTGCAGGGCGGTGGACGGGACGGCCGGGACCGGGTGCCGGTGCCCGGCAGCCGGGCCCTCGTCCTGCTCGTGGTCGTCGGTGTGCTCGTCACCCTGGTCGCCCCGCTGCTCTTCGACGGTCTTGAGGTGGAGGGCCCGTCCGGTCTCGACGAGTACCTCGTCGCCGGCGTGGTGACCAAGTCGAACATCGCCCAGATCGTCTACCTGGTCCTCAGTGTCGGAGTCGTCGCCTACCTGGCCCGGTCCCGGTGGACGGGGCCGCAGATCGTGGGGACGGCCACCTGCCTGGCGACGCTGCTGTCGTTCGGGGCGTACCTGCACACGACGGCCGGCCTGCCGTTCCCCGAGGGGTTCTTCGACAACTCGCCGAACTTCGCGTTCATCCAGACGCTGCCGGGTGGAGCCCCACGGGTACGGGGCATCTTCTCCGAGCCGTCCGGCCTGGCCGCCTCCTGCCTCGTGACGCTCGCGTACTGCTGTTCACGCCTGCACCAGGTCATGGGCATCCGTCGGGTGGGACTCGTGGCCACAGCGGGGATTGCGCTCTACCTCGGAGCCATCTCGACCTCTACGTCGTTCCTCGTGGCGGGCATGGCCCTTCTCGCTGTGGCCGCGTGCGTTGCGACATTGAGCTTCGTACTCCGCCGCGGAGCTGTGAGCCGTGTCGCGGTCACCTGGCTGTGCGCTGCCGCCCTTGCCGCGCTCTGGGTACTGCCGACGGTGGCGAACTTCGTCGGTCAACAACTGGCCGACAAGGTGACGTCCTCGTCGTATGCAGAGCGGTCCAACGCCGACAGCGAGTCCTACCGCGTCCTCTTGGACACCTTCGGTCTGGGAACCGGACTGGGTTCGAACCGTGGGTCGTCGTTCATCTCCACGCTCCTAAGCACGGTCGGCGTCGTCGGGGCGCTGCTCTTCGCCTCAGCGGTGGTCGTGTTGGTGCGCCGTAGTTGGCCGGCCCGGCATTCCCGGCCTGCCGCCTGGGCGCTGATCACCCTGTTGCTCTGCAAGGTGGTGTCGGGCCCGGACCTGTCGGACAGCGGTGGTGTCCTCTGGCTATCCCTGGGCGTGCTCGCCCACGCCGCACTCCGGCTCGAGACCGTGCGTCGACCTGGGGTCGTGGCGACCGCTGGAGGCGCTACGCCGCGGGCCGGAGTGTCAGGCCCTGCTCGGCAGGCCCTCCCTAGCAGTTAGGTTTCCGGCGTGAGCACAGCGGGGGGCCGGGTGAAGGTCGCCTACTTCGTCCCACCGTCGCGACACTTCGCCGGCGTCGAGCGGGTCGTCCACGAGATCGCGACCGGACTGACGGAACGGTTCGTCGACGTGTTCGACGTGCACGTGGTCTTTGCCAGCCGGTACGACGAGGACCTGCTGCGGGAGACCGCCTACACCAAGCACGTGCTCGGTGTGCAGCGGCTGCGGCGGCTGGCCGCCGCCATCAGGTCCTGCGTGGCCGCCAACGACTTCGACGTCCTCGTGTGTCCCCAGGTCGAGCCCACCGTCCTCACCTGGCTGGCGACGCGGGGACTGCGACTGCCCGTCTTCCTCGCGCACCTGCACGGGAACCCGCGCGTCGAGGAGCAGCGCGGGTCGCGCGCCACGCGCCTCGCGTTCACGCTGTTCCGGCGTCTGGTGGCCAAGCGCATCGCCGGGGTCCTCGTAGTGTCCCCGTCCCTGGAGCGGTACACCGTCGAGTCGCTCACCCCGGGCCTGCCCGTCGCCTACGTGCCCAACCCGGTCCGGGACTTCGACGCCCCGGAGCGGACCAGGAGCGCCGACGGCGTCTTCCGCTTCGTGAGCGTGGCGCGCCTGTCGTACCAGAAGGGGCAGGACGTCCTGCTCCGGGCGATCGCCCTGGCACGGCCGCGGATGCCGGCCTTCCACGTGACGTTGGTCGGGTCGGGTCCCGACGAGGCGGCGCTGAGGTCGCTGACGCAGCAACTCGGACTGCACGACGTCGTCACCTTCACCGGGTACACCACGGACCCGGTGCGCCACCTCCTCGACGCGGACTGCTTCGTCCTCGCGTCGCGGTGGGAGGGGTTCGGCGTCGCCCTGGTCGAGGCCCTCCGTGTCGGCCTGCCGCTGCTGTCCACGGACTGTGAGTTCGGGCCTGCCGACGTCATCACCGACCCGGCGCTGGGTCACCTCGTCGCCCCGGAGGACCCGCAGGGATTGGCGGACGGCCTCATGGCTGCCGCCGGGCGACGGGACCAGCCCGGCGACGTGGCGCACCGCCGTGCCGCGGCGGAGCGCTACTCCCGGTCCGCCGTCGTTGCTGAGCACGCCGCCGCGCTGCAGCGTTTCACCGGAGGACTCGCTGCAGCGGCGCACGCGCTCGATTAGGGACTGTTCGGTGGAACTTGCGTGCCCGCCATCGCTGCCCCAGAGGTGGCCCCTGAGTGAGAGATGACCTGTGTTTCTGCCTGTCGGCGTCACCGCCCTGCAGACCAGGCTTCGACCGCTGCACCGACACGTCTCGTGCGCCAGAGATGACCTACGCCATCCCGGACGGGATCTTCGGCAAGGTCCTCGACGGTTTCCCGGTCCCTGCTGTGCTGTGCGCACGATCGGGGGCCACTGCCAGCGGTGGAGCTGGGCTCAACAAGCAGATGTGACCGAGCTGTTGGTGCTCGACTTGCTCAACGAGAGCTGGTTATTCGTCGGGCGGCCCAGAGGTTGTCGGCCGCTCGGCGGTACCGCTGAGCTGGCCGCTCAATCAAGAACCAACTGGCCACCGCAAGAGGCACCGTGCAGGCGGTCGACGCCAGCACGAACCATCCCACCGACCAGGCGCCAGCGCCGGCCAGGACGAGCAGCTGCTGTACCGGGAAGGCATAGACATACATCCCATACGAGATGTCATTGCGACGACCGACCAGGTGCAACGGAAGTGCCGCCCCCAACCAGAGCATGAGGTACGCCAGGGGGAGAGCCGCCAGTGCCGGCGCCGCGCCTACCGCAATCATGATGGTAGTGATGACGGCAGAGACCAGCCCGAGGCTCCAGTGCAGCGGAATCCACTGCCGGAGGACGTACAACGTCGCCCCGGCGAGAAAGTATGGCGCGAGCTCGAGGAACACCGCCACGGTGCCGCCGAGATTGGTCCCCACTTGGAGGGCCGTTGCGCCAAGCCAGAGCGTGACGACGACCGTCGCCAGCCACCGGCCCGGGACAGCGGTGATGCATAGCCCGATGAGCAAGTAGCAAAGGACCTCATAGAACAGGGTCCACAGGGAGCTGTTCCAATTGCCGGGATAGGGCACACCGCTGGGTGTGGCGCCGACATTGAACTGGGACATGTGCACGGCGAGGTTCTTGCCGACAAAGGCGACGCCGTCACTGAAGGCCCATGATCCTGCATCGAGCGCGCTCCCGACGGGTGCAAATACGAATGCGACCACGATCAGGGAAGCGAGGAAGCCTGGGTAAATCCGGAGGAACCGCCGCCAGAGATAGCTGGGTAACGGGGTCGACTCCCGGCTCTGCGTGATTAACCATCCGGAGATCGCGAAGAAGCCGGCCACCGCAAGACGTCCAAGGGTCAGCTGCCCGAGCTGAGGGTCATCACCATAGCCGCCGATCGGCCAAGAGTGCGAGACGATGACCGCCGTCGCTAACCCCAGCCGGATCGCGTTCAGGCTGTTGTGCCTATTTGGAAAGTTATCGAGCCCCCGCGACATGGCCCGAGACGATACTTCAGGTCCTCGGTGGTCCGCTCGCCCTGAGAGGCTGCCTAGGAACAGCGGCAGTAGCCAGTGGAATGCGTAGGACTCCCTCACAGAACGGAGCGGTAGACCTGCTCGTAGTCCGCGGCCACCCGCTCGACGGTCAGGTACTCGGAGCCCTTCCTCGCCCGGTCCTGCCAAGCCGCGAGCTCAGCGGGATCGCCCATGAGCCGGCGGAAGGCGGCCGCCATCGCCGGAGGGTCCTGCGGCGGGACGAGCTGGCCGGCCCGACCGCGGTCGAGGACCTCCGGTACCCCACCGACGGAGGTCGCCACGATCGCGCAGCCGGCTGCCCGGGCCTCGGTCGTCGTCAGGGGACACGGGTCCGCGAGCGAGGCGGAGGCAAAGACGTCGGCTGCCTCGAGCAGCGGCTTGGGGGTCAGGGTCGAGCCCATGAAGTGGACGGAGTCGGTCAGGCTCAAGTCCGCGACGCGCGCCTCCAGGGCCTCCCGCTCGGGACCCCAGCCGACGACGTTGAGGTGCCAGTCGGGGAACTCGGGGTGGACCTCGGCGAAGGCGCTGATGATGTCTCCCACGGCCTTCCGGGGGTGGATGCCGGACAGGCTGAGGACGCAGGGCCGCGCCAGGGGGCCGATGTCGTCCAGGGGCAGCGACTCGCGGGGTGACCGCGCGGCGCCGTTCAGCACGGCGACCACCTTGCGAGGGGGGAAGCCTTTCGTGATGAGGGCCTGCCGTTCGGCCTCGCTGACGGCGACGACGACCTTCCCGAGCCGCATGAGGTTCGAGTGGGCGTCGAAGGAGTTGTGCACCGTGGTGACGAGTACGGCGCCGGTCACCTTGGCGACGGGGTAGGCCAGCACCGCGGAGGACATCATGTGGGCGTGCATGATCTCCGGGCGCGTCCGGTGGGCGAGGCGTAGGAGCGCCCACCCGCTGCGGACCGCCGCAGGACCACCCGTGGCCTCCGGGACGTCGACGACCCGCACGCCGTGCTCGCGGAGGAGGTCGTCGTAGGAGCCCCGAGCGCTGGCGAACGTCACGTCGTGGCCGGCGTCGGCCTGGGCGCACGCGAGGTCGACGGCCACGTGGACGTGCCCGTTCCCTCGGACGGCGTGCTTGAGGACGTGCATGATCCTCATGGTCGTTCGAACCCCCGTCGGTCCCTCGGAGACGGGCGTCATGCCCCGGCCGGACGTCGCAGTGCGGCCTCGGCCTCGAGCGTCGAGGCCCGCGCCGTCGGCTGGTACTGGAAGGCCCCCTGACGACCGAGCGACTCCAGCCCGAAGGCGCGCAGCGCACGGACTCCTTCCCGGGCGCGATCGCCGCTGCCGTGGGTGTAGATCGGGTAGGCGTTCTGCAGGACGTTCCCGCCCTCGAGCCTCAGGTCGCCCGTCAACAGGCCGTTGGCCTGCGTGTGGTCGAGGAAGTCCCGTTCGGCCCGCTCGACTGAGTCGCCCACCCGCTCGCCGATGACCTCCGCGGTGAAGAACTCGCGGCCACCGGCCCGGCCGTAGAAGTCCGAGTAGACGGTCACCCGCTTCCAGGCGCCCTCGCGGGAGAAGTTGTAGAGGATCGAGGGCCCGAAGCCGCGGTCTCCCTCGAAGCTGAAGAAGAGGCTGACGAGGGTCACGGTCGGCAGGGCCGCTCGGCCGGGCGTCTGCAGCCCACACAGGGCGAGAGCACGCTCCACCGGGACCGTTGACACCAGCCGCCGGGTCCGCAGGACGCCGTCGTCCGTCTCGACCTCGAACACGTCACCGAGCCGGCGGACCGCTCGCAGGACCACGCCGAGCCGGAAGCTCACGCCGCGGTCCTCGAGGCTGCGGACCGCGGGCTCGTAGAGGTACCCGTATCCCTCGCGCGGGCGGGCAAGCTGCCGGTTGTGGCTCGGCGGCTCCGGTGAGCCCGTGCGCGACCGCACCACCCGACGAATGAGGTTCACCGGGCTGGCCTGCTCGGCCAGCCACGCCAACCTGTTGTGAGCGAACTCGAGGTCGATCTCCTCCGGCGGGAGACCGCAGAGGCGCTCCATGTAGTAGCCCAGTCCGGAGCGCTCGACGAACCGGATGCCGAGGAGGTGCTCGGTGAAGTCCCGGACGTTCCGCTGACGGCGCCTGCCGAGCCGGCCGGCCACGGCCGACGCTCCCATGCGTAGGCACTCGACCGGTCCGGCAGCGAGGACGTCATCGCTGATGGAGAACGGGTAGTGCGTCACTACACCCTGAGGGTTCAGCCGGGCCCAGCTGGGCCCGATCGGGACGTACCTCGGAAGGATCTCCGGGAAGTGGGCGAGTAGCGGGGAGTCGTCCTGGAAGATCAGGCTCCCGATGTCGAACGTGTACTCGCCGATCGAGCGGTCGATGTGGTTTCCACCGACGTGCTCGTACTCATCGAGGACCACGACATCCTGCGCTCCTTGACCCAGGAGCACTGATGCCGATACCAACCCGCTGATCCCGGCACCGAGCACGATGGCGTCTCGCGTCGAGGAGTCGCCTCGTCTGGGAGACATGCCACCGTCCTCACTGGAACGACTCGTACCCATCTCGCGCTGACCGGCGCGCGCACGGCTCGTCACCCTACCTACCAGCACCGGAGGGACCTGGCCGGCTGAGTGCCAGGGACCCCATCCGAGGGATGATCGGCGGCGCGACCGGTGCGACCGGACCACGACCCAGACGCTCTGTCATCCTGACTAGGACCGATGACGGGGGCGGCCACCAACAGCACTGTGGTCGAGGCGATCTGAGTGGAGAACCTGCTTGGCGACCACCACGGGGGAACCGCAGACCTTCCGCCGCGCGCTCGTACTGATGACCGCCACCAGCTTCTTGGTGCCTGCCGCTGGGGTCTTGACCGCACCGATCCTGGCACGCGCTCTCGACACGGCCGGCCGAGGTGAACTGGCAGCGGCACAGGCTCCGGCGGCGCTGATGCTGGCCGTCGCCACCCTAGGGCTGCCGGATGCCCTCACCTACCACCTCGCCAAGCGCCCAGGACGAACTCGGGCTGCGCTCTCATGGGGCAGCCTGATCACCAGCGCCTTGGGCATTGTGTGCGTCCTCGTGACGTGGGCCGCCCTCCCGTTCCTCTCAGCAGGCACCCGTGAACTCGGACGATTGATCCTCCTGGCAGCGGCGCTGACCATCCCGGCGCTGGTTGTCGGGGTGTTCCGCGGAGCGGCCACGGGCCGTCAGATGTGGGGAGCGGTCGCGGCTGAGCGTCTGCTGACGACGCTGGCCCGCGTCGGAGGACTCGTAGCGTTGTGGTCGTTCGGTGAATTGACCGTCCTGACCGCTCTGCTCGTCGGAGCGCTCACCCCAGTGGTTGCGGGAGTCGCGTACTGGCGACTGCTCCTCCCCGTCCCTGCCGATGCCGGGCAACGAGCCTCGAGCACCGAACTCGTCAAGGACCTGACGTCCTTCGGGAGTAAGGTCTGGGTGGGCTCCATCGCGAGCATGCTGCTGGCGCGCGTCGGCCAGATCTTCATGGTGCCGTTGTCGAGCGTCGAGGATCTCGGGCTCTACACCGTTGCGAGCACCATCTCCGACGTGCCACTGATCGTCGCGCTCGCCATTCAGAACGCGCTGTTCGGCGTGAACAGCAAGACGACGGATGCCGCACAGCTCACCGCCACGACCCGGGCCACCCTGTTGGTCGGCTTCGGAGGCTGTGCGGCTTTGGGGGTCACCCTTCCGCTCTGGATAGGCCCTCTGTTCGGTGAGGCGTTTACGGCAGCGACGGTCCCGACGCTGATGTTGCTTCTTTCGGCGGTCCTGTGCATCCCCGGTCTGCTTGCGGCCTCAGGGGTCGCTGCTTGGGGCCGGCCGGGGCTGCGGAGTCTGGGACTCGGGATCACCCTGGTTGTCAACACCGTCGCGTTCCTGGTCTTGGTCCCGCTGTTCGGCGTGTACGGCGCCTGCTGGACGAGCCTCCTCAACAACGTCGTTCTGACGACGTTCATGGTCATCGCAGCATCACGGGTCATGGGTGTCCCCATCGGTGACTTCATCGCCGTGAGACGTGGCGATCTGCAGCGCGTGTGCGCCGAGTTCCTGCGGCTCTTGCGTCGGCTCGTGCCCGGTCGCCTACGTCGGGAGCACAGCGCCCCCACGTCCGTGCACTCGTCCGACGAGGTGCCTGTCTGCGCGGAAGACCCCCGGGGGTGACGGCTACAGGACCCACCTCTCCGGGTCATGCAGCCTGCAGTGTCGGCTGACGCTAACGGACGGCCGATGTGAGGATCGGCCGACTCGAGCAGTGAACGACGAATGACGACCTTGGGTGGGGCATTGACGAGCATCTCAGTGGTCATGGGCACGTACAACGGCGAGCGGTATGTCGAAGAGCAGCTGAGGACCATCCTCGAGCAGTCTCTCCAGCCGGCCGAGATCCTGGTCAGCGACGACGGATCCACCGACTCGACGCTCGACGTCGTGCAGAAGGTGGCCGCCACGACATCAGTCCCCATCCGTGTACATCAGAACGTCGAGACATTGGGGTTCGCGGACAACTTCATGCGCGCAGCTGAGCGTGCCGTTAGCGAGATCATCGCCTTCAGCGACCAGGACGATCGCTGGTTGCCCAGGAAGCTGCAGGCTGGCTTGGAAGCGCTGGACCGTGAGTCCGCCGTCCTGTCGACGCACCGTGTCCGATTCATCGACGGTGACGGCCAGATCGTCCCCCCGGAGCGTCGCTCAGAACCCGGTCTCGACGTAATCGAGCCTCTCGGCGGCAGCCCGTGGGGGAACTTCTACGGGTTCACGATGATGTTCCGCGCTTCCCTGCTCGAGAGGCTACCCACCAGTGAGCGAGGGATGGACGTCCACTCGCTGACCAAGCCCTTGTCACACGACCGGTGGATCTACTTCTTGGCGACGACCTTCGGTAGGACCGTCATCCTCAAGGAGGTCCTGGCAGAGTACCGGCAGCACAGCGGTCAGTTGTACGGCGGCGAGGTGGGTCGCTCCTTGAAGCAGCGCATCGCGACTAAACTGGCCACCGGTCGGTCCCAGAGCCTCGGCCTCGCGGCAGTCGCGACATATCGAGCCGACCTGCTCGAGACACGCTCCGATGATAAACTGGCCCAAGCGGCGGCTGACAGGTGGCGAGAGCTGGCGGCCTATCTCACGGACTCGGCGAAGCTCTACGACGACGACCTCGATCGGCTCCAGCGCCTCGGCGTCCTCACTGCAGCGATCAGGAGCAGGGCCTATCGACCGCTTGAGCACGGGGGACTGGGCAGGGACCGTCTGGCCGAGGACGCCGTCATCCTGGCAGCCAAGCTCCTTCGAAGGCGGTCCTGAGGGACGTGCGTCGGTCCTTGCCTCGGGTCAAGCGTCCAAGTCGAGGATCCGTTCAGGTGTGAACCGGCGGCGGGCGACGTCGCGGAGGGCGAGCAGGTTGCCGCGTAGTCGTTCCCGCCGCCACTCCGCCTCGGGACCGCGGACGGCGCGGACGGCGTTCTTGCCGACCCGTGGAAGCGTCTCGTAGACGGTCAGCCACAGCGGGAAGCTGCCCTTGTGGTGCAGGTACGCGGGGTTCATCACCTGGGAGTAGCCGAGCCGCCCGTGCGCCGTCCGGCCGCCGGACTTCACGCCGCGGTGCACGATCACGCAGTCGTGCACGCGGGCCACGGTGCCGTGGCGCATGCAGCGCCGGGCGAAGTCGTGGTCCTCGAGCCAGGAGTAGAGCGGCAGCCGGGCGTCGAACTGCTCGCCGGCGACGGCGTCGGGCCGGAAGCCGAAGTTGCAGCCGTAGAGCTCCCGCCTCCGCTCCCACTCGCCGGTCAGCGGCTCGTCCCGGGACGCCTCCAGCGCCGCGTCGGCGGCCTCACGGGTGATGGCGTCCCCCGTGGCGCCGTCCAGCAGCACCCGCCCGGTTAAGGCGACGACCTCGGGGTGGGCGTCGAAGAAGGCGACGCCCTGCTCGAGGAAGTCCTCGCGCACCACGGCGTCGTCGTCGAAGCAGAAGACGTGCGTGGCGTCGGGGACGGCCGCCAGGCCGGCGTTGCGCTGGGCAGCGAGCCCCCGGTCGTGCACGACGAGGGTGCCGGCGGGCAGCGGCTGCGGCGGGAGGCTGGCCTGGTCGGGCACGGACAGGACCAGGGTGAAGTCCTCCACGGTCTGGCGCTGCAGGTCGGCGACGACCTCGCCCAGGAGCTTCGGGCGCCCGGCGGATGCCAGCACCACGGCGACCCGGCGATCAGAGCTTGTCGGCCCGGGCACTCGTCCTCCGTCGTGTTGGTCAGGCGAGGGAACCCCTGACTGGGGCCCCGGAAGGGTAACCGCAGGTGAGCGACCCCCGCCGTCGACCGTCATCATGTGCGGGTGCCGGACACCCCAGGAGACAGCCGCCCGCGCGTGACCCTCGTGCACGAGCGGTTCACCGAGTACGCCGGCTCGGAGATGGTCGTCGAGCAGCTGGCCCACGAGTGGCCGGCCGCGCCGATCCTCGCCCCGATCGCCCGTCCCGGGGTCCTGTCGGCGGACATCGCGCCGCGGGTCCGCAGCACCCGCCTCAGCCGGCTGCTCCGCGGCACCACCTACGCCCACCTGCTGCCTGCGCTCCCCGTCGCGATGGGCCGGCTCCCGGTCCCGCCGTCCGACGTCGTCATCGCCTCCCACCACGCCTTCGCCACCCAGGTCGTCCGGGCCACGACGGCGCCGGTGGTCGCCTACGTGCACAGCCCCGCCCGGTGGGTGTGGGACCCGGCCATGCGGGCCAACGAGGCCGGTGGCCGGGTGGGCGCCGCAGGCCTGGCCGCCTTCTCCGCCGCCTACCGCCCGGTCGACCTGCGCGCGGCCGCCCGCGTGCACACGCTGGTCGCCAACTCGCGTGCGGTCTCCGACCGGATCCGCGACTGGTGGGGCCGCGACTCGGTCGTCGTGCACCCGCCAGTGGACACCGAGTACTACCGCCCCGACCCGGACGTCCCGCGCGAGGACTTCTTCCTCCTCGCCGGGCGGCTGGTCCCGTACAAGCGGCCCGACCTCGCTGTCCGTGCGGCTCGTGAGGCCGGTGTCCGGCTGGTCGTCGCCGGCGACGGCCGTGCGCGGGCAGAGGTCGAGGCACTGGCCGGCCCGGACACCACCTTCGTCGGCCGGGTCGACGACGACGGGCTGCGCGACCTGTTCCGCCGCTGCCGCGCCCTGCTGATGCCCGGCGTCGAGGACTTCGGGATCGTCCCCGTCGAGGCGCAGGCGTGCGGCGCGCCTGTGCTGGCCATCGACGCCGGGGGAGCACGGGACTCCGTCGTCCCGGGACGCACCGGCGAACTGGTGCCGGTCGCCCCCGCCGAGGACGAGGTCGACGTCTGGGCGCGCGCCCTGGCGTCCTTCGACGGGGCCGCCTACGACCCCGCCGGCATCCGCCGGCACGCCGAGTCGTTCTCCCGGGCCCACTTCCGCCGGGCCATGGCCGACGTCGTGGAGAAGGTCCTCAGCTCCCGCTGACCCGGCCGCCCAGCACCGCGGCCACGGTCTCCTCCGCCACGTCGTCCCAGGTGCGCCGCGGGCGCGCCGGCGCCTGCGGCCGCGGGCGGTCCAGGTGGCGCAGCGCCGCCCCGGCCCACCCGTGCACGTCCTCGGCGGGCAGGTGCTCGGCGTCGTCCCCGCTCACCTCGACCAAGGCGGGGTCGAGCGAGGTCACCAGCGGCGCACCCAGGTCCAGCGCCTCGACGGCGGGCAGGCCGAAACCCTCGGCCAGGCTCGGGGCCAGGACCACCGCACAGTGCTCGTAGCACCAGCGCAAGGTGCCGTCGTCCACGCCGGTGAGCTGGACGATCGAACCCTCGGCGAGCAACCGCGCGTGGTCGGGCCCGTAGGCCTCCGTGCCCCAAGCCGGCGGGCCGACCAGCGCGAGCACGGCGCCGGGGCGCTTGCGGACGACCTCCGCCCACGCGGAGACGACGACGGCGACGTTCTTGCGCTTCGAAGCGTCACCGACGACGAGCGCGAAGCGCCGCCCCGCCAGCGCCTCGACGGGGACCGGAGTGCTGGCCAACAGTTGGGGGCTGGTCGTCAGCGGAGCGACCGCCGCGCGAGGCGCGAGCCGGGGATCCCACCGCAGCAGCCGGTCCCGGGTGGCCGCGCTGACGCAGACCAGCGTGTCGGCCTGTCGCAACGACGCCGCGTAGGGGCGGCCGAGCAGCGTCCGCTTGGGCAGCGGGAAGTCGTCGGGACGGTCGAACAGCAGCAGGTCGTGGACGGTGAGCGCCGTCCGCGCCCGCACGCCGCGGGGGAGCAGGTGCTTGGCGCCCTGGACGACGTCGAAGCGGGACCCCAGCCGCCGGCCCAGCGCGTAGCGCTCCCACACCGGCAGCAGGGGGTCGGGCACCGCCGGGTGAGTGAGGACGCGGTCGCGCCCGCCTGCGAGCTCGGCCAGCGGCCCCGCCGCGGCAGGGGAGCCGAGCAGGTGCAGCTCGACGTCGTCGCGGCGGGCGAGGGCGCGCGCCAGCTCGACCGTGTAGCGGACGATGCCGCCGCCGCGCAGGGTCGGCGGGACGTGACCGGCCATCAGCAGCCACCGGGTGGGGCCGGTCATCGGCCGCGCTCACTCACGGCCCCAGCCTCACACACCTGAACGG
Organism: Geodermatophilus arenarius; assembly: GCF_042654585.1. Taxonomy (NCBI): domain Bacteria; kingdom Bacillati; phylum Actinomycetota; class Actinomycetes; order Geodermatophilales; family Geodermatophilaceae; genus Geodermatophilus; species Geodermatophilus arenarius. The sequence continues at coordinate 117,655 of NZ_JBHSGR010000009.1, read as the reverse complement.
GGACCCGCGTCAGTGCCAGTCGGTGATCGGTGTAGTGCCAGCAGGTCGTCAGAGGCAGGGGCATCACGGTGGGCGCGGGCAGGTTGCTGCCAGTGACGATGATCATGCGTTCAACCAGTTGCGTGTCACACAATTGACGTCGGAGGGCTTCCATGAGGGGAACGGCGCAGTTACGGTTTCCCTGCCGGTCGAACGATGACGTTCCTGGCATCCACGGGGGGATCCAGCGCGCCGAGCGCTGCTGCGCCGGTGTGACACGGGGGTTGGTGCCTTGACTCTGCTCGATGTCGGTGACGGACCGCTTCGTCACGATCTGCAGCCGGTCGGTCGCCGGTGGTTGTGGCTCGCTCCCCGACTGCGTGGCGAAGGGACCGCCGCGCGGCGCGCGTGGCGCCAGTCCTACGTCCGCCGCCTCGTTCTCCTCGACGCCGTCGCCGCCCTACTGGCCGGCGTCGTCGGGTCGCTGGTGCCCGAGGACGGCCCGCTCATGGGGCCGGTTGCCAGCACCTCGCTCGTCGTCGCCCTGCCGCTGGTGTGGCTCGGCGCCATGCTCGTGGCCCGCACCTACGAGCAGCGGTTCCTCTGGGTCGGCCCCGAGGAGTTCCGACGGGTCTTCTCCGCCGCCGCGCTCCTGCTGGCCACGGTCGGCACCGTCTCCTGGGCGTTCAAGCTCGAGGTCGCGCGCAGCTTCGTCGTCGTCGCCCTGCCGCTGGCGACCCTGCTGACTCTCGCCAGCCGGGTGTCCCTCCGCCTCCGGCTGCACGCCCAGCGTGCCCAGGGCCGGCACGTGCAGACGACGGTCCTCGTCGGCCACCGGAACGGCGTCGCGGCACTGAACGCCCAGATGGAGCGCGAGGCCCGGCACGGCTACCGCGTCATCGGCTGCTGCCTGCCGCTGTCGGCCGGCGACCGCGACGTCTTCGACGGCCTGCCGGTGCTCGGCAGCCTCGACGAGGTCGTCGACGTCGTCCGCCGCTACGAGGTGGACACCGTGGCCGTGCTGCCCTCGCCCGAGCTCGACGGCGCGCACCTGCGCAAGCTCGGCTGGGACCTCGAGGGCACCGAGGCAGAGCTCCTGCTGGCCCCCGCGGTCACCGAGGTCGCCGGCCCGCGCGTGCACGTGCGCCCGGTCGCCGGCCTCCCGCTCATGCACGTCGAGCGCCCGGAGTTCACCGGCGTCCGCCGCATCGCCAAGGACGTCGTCGACCGCACGGCGGCCGGCATCGGCGTCCTCCTGCTGCTGCCGCTCCTGCTGACCCTGGGGGTCCTGGTCAAGGCCACCAGTCGGGGCCCGGTCTTCTTCCGGCACGAGCGGATCGGCCGGGACGGCCAGCCGTTCCAGGTCCTCAAGTTCCGCAGCATGGTCGTCGACGCGGACAAGGTCGAGCTGGACCTGCACGAGCAGAACGAGGGCAACGCGGTCCAGTTCAAGATGCGCCGCGACCCGCGCGTGACCCGGGTCGGCGCGGTCATGCGCCGCTACTCGCTCGACGAGCTGCCTCAGCTGCTCAACGTCCTCGGCGGCAGCATGAGCCTGGTCGGCCCGCGCCCGCACGTGACCCGCGAGGTCGAGCAGTACGGCTTCGACATGCGCCGCCGGCTGCTCGTGAAGCCCGGCATCACCGGGCTGTGGCAGGTCAGCGGTCGCTCCGATCTCTCCTGGGACGACGCCGTCCGGCTCGACGTCCGGTACGTGGAGAACTGGTCGCTGGCGTTCGACTTCATGATCCTCTGGAAGACGGTGGGTGCCGTCCTCCGTGGTTCCGGCGCGTACTGAGCGTCGCCGACAGCGCTGCGTGACCATTCCGGTCCGGCGGGTGATGTATTCGGAGATCACCTTTCGGGGTCAATCGCCGGAATGAGCCCGGAATGGCGAATGGTCGTGGGAGATGCCACGATCCGCTGACCGCGCCGGGCAGTCGGCGCGGCAACGGGGAGGGTCATGGTCGACGCCACGGGGGGCGACGCTGCGTCCGGGACGAGGACGCGACTGCCGGGACGCGGCCGCACGGGGGCCGTCCGGGCGGGGGGAGCCACGAAGGCCGCCCGTGCCCGGACGACCGTGACCGCCGGCCGGGGGACCTGGTGGCTGCGGATGGGAGTCGCGCCCTACCTCGTCCTCGCCGACGTCGTCGCCTTCGCGGTGGCCACCGTGCTCACGCAGCCGGGCTCCCTGGTGGCGCAGGGGCTCGCATTGGTCTTCCTCCTGCTCGTCTTCTGGCGCGCAGGCCTCTACCGTTCCCGGCTCACCCTGTCGCTGCTCGACGACCTGCCGTACGTCCTGGCCGCGGTCGCCGTGGCGTGGGCGTTCAAGGTCGCCATGGCGGAGGTCCTCCCGAACGTCGACACCGCGGGCCGCCAGGTGGTGCACGTGGCCGCGCTGCTCGTAGCGGTCCTCGTCGTGCGCCTGGTCGCCTATCGCGTCGTGCACACCGCCCGGTGCCGCGGGTTCGTCCGGCACCGCACCGTCGTCGTCGGGGCCGGTCCGGTCGGCCTCCGGGTGGCGGTGACGCTGCTCGAGCGGCGCAACTACGGCCTCGACCCGATCGGCTTCCTCGACACGGACGTGCCCGAGGACGCGCGGGCACTGCTCCCCGCGCCACTGCTCGGCGGTTACGACCAGCTCGGCCGGGTCATCCGCGAGGAGGCCGTCCGAGACGTGATCGTCGCCTACGGCGGGGTGGACGAGGACGAGCTCGTCGACATCCTGCGCACCTGCGACCGGCTCGACGTCGACGTCTTCGTCGTCCCCCGGTTGTTCGAGTTGCACGACATCAACCGCTACACCGACGAGATCTGGGGCATCCCGTTGGTCCGGCGGCGGCGGGCGGTCTACCGCAGCCCCTGGTGGCGGGTGAAGCGGCTGGTGGACGTCGCCGTGTCCCTGCTGACGCTGCTGCTGCTCACCCCGGTGCTGGCCGCCTGCGCGGTCGCCGTCCGGGTCGAGGGTGGGCCCGGGATCATCTTCCGGCAGGAGCGGGTCGGGCTGGACGGCCGTCCGTTCCAGGTCCTGAAGTTCCGCTCGCTCAAGCCGGTGGACGAGACCGAGTCGCAGACGAACTGGAACATCAAGCACGACGACCGGCTGGGGCCCGTCGGCAGGTTCCTCCGCGCGACGTCGCTGGACGAGCTGCCGCAGCTGTGGAACATCGTCCGCGGGGACATGAGCCTGGTCGGCCCGCGCCCCGAGCGGCCGCACTTCGTCAACCAGTTCTCCGCGCACATCCCGCGGTACACCGCCCGTCACCGGGTGCCGGCGGGACTCACCGGGTGGGCGCAGGCGCACGGTCTGCGGGGGGACACCTCCATCGAGGACCGGGCCCGGTTCGACAACTACTACATCGAGAACTGGTCGCCGTGGCTCGACATGAAGATCGTCCTGAAGACCGTGGGGCAGGTGCTGCGACGTCAGGGCGGCTGACCGCCGAGGTGGCCTTCCGCTGGCTGTTCGCGCTGACGGCCGCCGGGATGCTGACGGCGTTCGCCGTGCTGTTGGTGACCGGCCGCTACTACAACGAGGGACCGGTGCTCATCCGGGTCACGGCGGAGCACGGGCTGCACAGGGGAGACGTCTTCGTCCTGACCGGCTGGGCTGCGGGGATGCTGTCCCTGATGGGAATCCTGGTGGGCCGACGCCGCTGAGGCTCAGGCGGCCGTACGGCGCCGCAGTGCGCCTGCCGGCGCGATGCCACACGCGGCCACGGCCATCAGCAGGGAGCCGTGCTCGGCGATGAACACGTTGAGCGCCAGCCAGGTCGAGCCGAGGAGGAAAGCCACGGCTGCATCCTGCGGGGAACGCAGCCGGATCCCGGCGGACGGCTGAGGTGTCCGTGACCTGCGTGATCACCGTGGCACATGGGCGGCGTCCGGGCGGTGAACGAGCCGACGTTCTCCGGGCGCGGTGGCCCAGGGGGTAGAGCAGGGAAGCAGGTCGGCGTTGCTCAGCGTGTTGACGGCGACGGCGCCGGAGACTGGGAGTCGCGGCCGCGAGCCACCTGACCAGGGACATCACCGTAGGCGCCCGCCGACTCCCTGACGCGAGTGTTGAGAGGGGCTGCTGCCCTCCGGTTCCAGCGTGCCGACCGATGCGTGGGAACGTCGCGGGATCGGGACCCTCGCAGGCGGTCATGGCGGCATGGTGGACCAGATGTCGTCACCACCAGGATCGCCGAATGGAGCCGCACCCGCGGATCCCGTGCGGCGGCGGCACCACGATCAGCACGTCGGTGACGGGCTCCGCCGTACCGCTTCCAAGACGTCCGACCCCAGGTGCCCGAGGTCGTGAGTGAGCACGGCGACGGACGACCCACCCTGCTCACCGGTCACTGTCTTCTTGTCGGCGAACGCTGGATCCAGTGGTCTGTTGCCGTCAGGCTCTGCAAAGAGCACGTGGTTGCGCTGTCACCCGCTCTCTCGAAGTCGCCGGCGGTGGCGGCGAAACCTCTACCGCGGCATCCAGAGCGGAGGGATAGTCTCCGAACGTGCAGCTCGGTGCGATGGTGCGCAGAGCACGACAGCGAGTGGTCGCGAGATCAGTGGCCCGGTCCTCGCTGGTCCGGAATGCGTCCTTTCGACTCGGCTGGGTCAGCACCCGTCGCCTCGATCCGCTCTCCGAATGGGGTTTCGAAAGAGGCACGCCGATCGACCGGTATTACATCGAGCGCTTCCTGCGTGCCCATCGGGGACTCGTCCGTGGCCGGGTCCTCGAGGTCAGGGAGGACCTCTACGCCTCCGGGCTCGGGGCCGACACGGTCGACGTCCTCGACATCGACGTCACCAACCCCCTCGCCACGGTCGTGGGTGACGTGTGCGATCCGACGACCCTGCCCCGGGGGGCATTCGACTGCGGGATCATCACGCAGACGCTCCAGCTGGTGCCGGACCCGCGGGCTGCGCTGCAGAACCTGCTCGCGAGCGTACGGCCAGGGGGCAGCATCCTCGTCACCGTCCCGTCCATGAGCCGGCTCGCCGGCTCATGGGACCGGTGGCGCTGGACCGCACACGGCTTCGAGGACCTGGTGGACGTGACCGGCGGAGTGGGAGAGGTGCGTGCCTTCGGCAACCTCGTGACGTGCCGGGCTTTCCTGTTGGGTGCCGCGGTCGAGGAACTCCCTCGCCGGGTGCTGGAGCGCGATGACCCCGAGCTCCCGCTCATCGTGACCGCGGTCGTGCGTCCGAAGGGTTGATCAGGACGAGTGGAGCCGCCGATCGATCCGCCTGGTGAGCGATGAGAGGTCTGCGTCGTCTTCACGGGCTCTGGAACCGGCGACCGGTCTTCCCCCGCCGGTTCCGGCCGCGCGGGCGGAACGTGGTCCTGCTGTACCACCGGATCTCCGAGGACGAGTCCGATGACCCCGGCGGGATGGTCGTGCCGCCGTCGTTGTTCCGCGAGCACATGACAGCGTTGAGCGACTGGTTCTCGGTGGTTCCCGCGCGCGGGATCCTGTCCGGACACGGAGAGCCGGCGGCCGCGGTCACGCTGGACGATGGCTACCTCGACAACCTCGAGCAGGCCGTGCCCGTGCTCCAGGAGTTCTCCCTGCCCGCCACGTTCTTCGTGGTCGCTGATGCTCTCGCCGGCGGTGGGAGGGGTCCTGTGGAGGAGTACTGGTGGGACCGGCTCGAGCACCTGCTGCTGGAGCACGACTCCGGCGGCAACCAGCTCGGCGTGCAGGTCGGCCGACGGATGCTGCGGTTGGACCTCGCCAACGTGGACTCCCGCAGGATGGCTTACTGGCAGCTGAGTGCGGCCTTGTATCGGCAGCCGCCCGCCGAGGTGCGGCGCGTGGTGAGCGAGTTGGAGACCGTCCGACCTCGTGCCGCGGCCTGCATGCGGCACCGCCGGATGACTGTCGAGCAGGTTCAGCGGCTTGCCGAGGACCCGCTGTTCACGATCGGCTCGCACACCTGCTCCCATGCGGCCCTCGCGCAGCTCCGAGGAGAGGAGGCCCGGCGCGAGCTGACGAAGAGCCGGGATGCCCTTCGCGCGATCCTCGGCGAGTCCCCCGAGTTGCTCGCCTATCCCTTCGGGGCGCCAGGGACGGTGACCCGGCGCAACGCGCAGGAGGCCCGCGCGGCCGGTTATCGCTTGGCTTTCGCGAACGTGGCAGGTCCCGTAGACGGAGCGGACCCCTTTGCGGTCCCTCGGATCACGGTCGGCCGATGGAGCGTGGACCGCCTCCAGCGGGCGGTCACGGCGTGGGTGCCGGTCGCATGAACGACAAGTGGCCTTTGCTGGCTCCGGCCGCAGAGATGCTCGAGTCCCCCCAACACGTGAGGGTTGGCGTCGTCATCACGGCGCACAACGTCGCGCCCTTCCTGCCCGCCGCCCTGGAGTCGGTGTTCGCGCAGACCCGGCTGCCGGACGAGGTGGTGCTGTGCGACGACGCGTCCGACGACGACGTGCTCAGTGCGGTCGAGCCCTACCTGGACCGCGTCCGGGTGATCCGCCGGCCGGTGCGAGGAGGGGAGGGCGCGGCCAAAAACGCCGCGGTGGCCGCGATGAGTGCCGATCTGGTCGTCATCCTGGACGGGGACGACGAGATGGCTCCCCAGCGGGTGGAGGCGCTCGTGTGGGTGGCGGAGCGCCGCCCTGATCTTCACCTCGTCACGACGCCCTGGGAGGAGTTCGGTCCGAGAGTGCAGTCCCCCGGCTACTCCCTGGTGGAGCGCTTCCCCGTCCGCGACCAGCGGAGGGAAATCCTGCGGTGGAACTTCCTCCCCGCCCCGGCGATCCGTCGGCGGCCGCTCCTGGAGGCCGGCGGCTTCGACGAGACGCTCAACTACGGACCCGACTGGGAGTGCTACGTCCGGATGTTTCTCCGCGGCGCGGCGGCCGGACTGGTCCCCCTGCCGCTGTACCGGTATCGGCAGTGGGGTGGCCAACAGACGGCGGACCTGGAGCGCGTCCTCGCGGGGAGGGTGCGCGTCGCCCAGACGATCACTGGTTACGAGGGACTGCGCGAGGACGAGCGAGTCATCGCGGCTGGCGTGCTGGCGGAGGCCCGGTTCCGGCGCTGGGCCTGGCGGGTACGAGAAGGCTGCGCCACCCGGTCCGAAGCGCTGTCACTGGCCCGCAGCGCAACACTCTCGGCGCGTCAGCGGGCCGCCCTGTGCATGGCGGTGAGCGCGCCGCCGATGGCCCGGGCTCTCCTGCTCCACCGGGAGAAGAAGGCGACCGGCCGTTAGTGTCCGCGGGAGCAGCGGCCAGCGTGGACCCTCCATGTCGCTCAGGCGTCGGTCGCCAGCGTGCCCGCCGTCCCCCGTGATCCTGTCGCCCAGTCGGCTGCCGGCCCGAGGTGATCAGGGTCGCAACACCCGGTGGCGGTGATCTGACCGGCTGACTGCCGGATCAGCGCGTGCCGCTCTCTGGTGGAACGCGGATCGACAGTCCGGGCTGACCTCGCCCGGCGAGGTGCGGCGCCTGGAGAGCCTCGAGCAGGACGCGCAGGCCCTTGCAGGCCGTTCACGACTCCGAAGTGCAGCGGACGACGTGCGGACTCCTCCACCCCCTTCTCGGCCGTGACGTGCACTGCCCCGTTCACCGCATGCTCGGCCACACCTGGTCGAGCGAGATCCTGTCCAGGACGCTGCCGTGGACGAGGAGGCACCTGGGGGCCGCGCAGGACCACCGGAAGACAGGTCGACCAGGACGCGGGCGCTCGAGGAGTTGTAGTCGGAACATCGCATTCCGTGGCAGCGATGTGGTTCTAACGGGTCATGGCTCAGGTGACGAGCGCCTCCACCCGAGCGTCTCCCATGGGCGAGAGCGATCTGGCTGTTCAGGCGGATGTTGTGACCTATGTTGTAGCCCTTCTACCAGGGCTCTGAGCTCGAGGATCAGCCGAGGAAAGAATGTGATGAGTCTTCGCGAGGTCTTGACGGTCCTTCGAGCCTCCTCGTGGCTGCTGATCCTCAGCCTCCTCGCCGGCGGCCTTGCGGCCTTGGGCGTCAGCCTCCTGCAGAAGCCGACCTACACCTCCACCACCCAGCTGTTCGTCTCCAGCACGGACCTGGCTTCAGCGTCCGAGGTCCTCCAGGGCAGCCAGTTCTCCCAGCAACGGGTTGCCTCGTACGCGAGTCTGATCACAGGTCAGCAGTTGGCCACCCGGGTCGTCGAGCAGCTCGGTCTGCCCATGTCGCCGGAGCAATTGGCAGCGGAGGTCACGGCAACGCCGGTCACCGACACGGTTCTCATCGACGTGACGGTGACCGATCCTTCTCCTCAGCGAGCTCAACAGATCGCCGATTCGATCGGCGCTCAGTTCAGCTCGCTCGTCCAGGAGCTCGAGACCACCGACCCGGACGCTCCGTCTCCGGTGAAGGTCACCGTCACTCAACGGCCTCAGGTGCCGACGGCACCGACCTCGCCCAAGCCGGTCCGCAATGTTGCACTCGGACTCGTCGTCGGGCTGGCGCTGGGGGCTGGAGGGGCCATCGCGCGAGCTCGGCTCGACCGCTCGGTCAAGGACGTCGAAGTGCTATCGGAACTCGTGTCTGCCCCGGCTGTAGCCACGATCATGCGCGACCAGACGCTGGATAAGCGCCATGTCATCGAGCAGGGCAGCACGGGCCGAGCGGGTGAGGACTTCCGACGGTTGCGCACGAACCTGCAGTTCCTCAGCGTCGAGAAGCCGCCCAAGGCCGTCATGGTGTCCAGTGCAGTGGCCGCTGAAGGCAAGACGACCGTCGTGGTCAACCTCGCCCAGGTGCTCGCGGATGCCGGGAGGCAGGTCGTCATCGTGGACGCCGACTTGCGACGCCCCAGGGTGGCTGACTATCTCGGCCTCGTGGGAGACGCGGGGCTCACGGACCTCCTGGCGTCCACTGCGAGCCTCGAGGACGTCATCCAGGCATATCGCGAGGGCATCTCGGTGATCGCTGCCGGCCCCATCCCGCCCAACCCGGTAGAACTGCTCGGAATGACTGCCATGGCGGATCTGCTGGAGAAGCTCCGCGCCCAGAACGACTTCGTCCTGGTCGACACGCCGGCGCTCCTTCCCGTGGCGGACGCAAGCGCGGTGGCACCGCTGACCGATGGAGTTCTGCTGTCCATCCGCTATGGCAAGACGGACAGTGCGCAGGTGGCACGCGCGGTGGACGACCTCGAGCGCATCGGAGCAAGAACGCTCGGCGCCATCCTCAACATGGTTCCCCGCAGGATCGCCGACGGAGCCGCTCAGGGATACCGCACCGCCTGGCCGAATCGCCATCGCGGCGGCTCAGAGGGCCGGCATCACCGCAAGCTCGACTGAGATCGCCACCCGGTCACTCGGTGACGACGAGGAAACTCCTCGAAGTGCGGGCGGCTTGCCGGTGCACGTCTGACCGGGTCGGAGTGAGCGCTCCGCGTGACCCGACAGGGCTGCGGCGGGCTGGGCTGCCGGATGGGCGCCGTCGTGGTCAACGGACGAACAGTGCCATTGCGTCGGTGGTGCGCAGACGGGTTGACGCCGAGTCGGGGTTCCCGGAGTCTGCTCCTGCTCTTGACGGCCTTCTGCCAAGGTCGACGCAGGGGCCCCGTCCACACGAGGAGACGGAATGTCTCGCAACGAGCAGGCGCCGGTTGCTCGGCAACGGCACAGTGGCATAGCGACGAGAACTGCTGTCGGTCTGCGGATCCCGGCGTCATCCGGCACTCCGTTGCGGGCGTGCGCATGACGGCCTCGATGAGGGACCTGATGCCGGATGCCGCCCCCGGGATGTCGCCTGGTGCACCGGACTCCGGGGCTCCGGTGGGTGGGACCTGCCGACTGTGCGACCGGCCGCTGTCGGAGGTGTTCGTCGACCTGGGGATGTCACCGCCCTGCGAGAGCTACCTGACGAAGGACAGGCTGGAGTCGCCGGAGATCTTCTACCCCCTCCGCGTCTGGATCTGCGCGGATTGTCTGCTCGTGCAACTCCCGTCACACATCCCCGCCACGGACATCTTCTCCGACTACGCCTACTTCTCCTCGTACTCCACCTCATGGGTGGAGCACGCCCGCCTCTACTGCGAGCGCACGGTGGAACGACTGCGCCTGACCTCCTCGAGCCTGGTGGTGGAGGTCGCGAGCAACGACGGCTACCTGCTCCAGCACTTCGTCGCACGGGGGATTCCGGTCCTCGGCATCGAGCCAGCGGCCAACATCGCGGTCGTGGCGGAGCAGCGGGGGATCCCCACGCGAGTCGCCTTCCTCGGTGAGGAGGAAGGACGGAAACAACGGAGGAAACTCGGCGCCGCCGACCTGGTGGTGGCCAACAACGTCTTCGCACACGTCCCAGACGTCCGGGACTTCAGTCTCGGTCTGGCCGCGCTGCTCGCCGATGACGGGTGGCTGAGTATCGAGATCCCGCACCTCATGCGGCTCATCGAGCGGTCGCAGTACGACACGATCTACCACGAGCACTTCTCGTACTACACGCTGCTGACCGCTCAGCGAGTGCTCGCTCATGCCGGCCTCACCGTGGTGGACGTCGAGGAACTGCCGACGCACGGTGGTTCCCTGCGGATCTGGGCACGTCACGAACAGCACGCCCGTTCGGTGACAGGAGCAGTCACCGAGCTCCTTGCCGAGGAGGAGCGTCGCGGCCTGCACTCGCTCGACGGCCACCGGGGGTTCGCGGCGGCCGTGAACAAGGTCAAGCGTGACCTGGTCGTCTTCCTGGCCGCAGCCGCCTCCGAGGACAAGCGAGTGGTCGGGTACGGAGCTCCTGGCAAGGGGAACACCCTGTTGAACCACTGCGGTGTCCGGTCGGACCTGCTGTCCTTCACGGTCGACAGGAGCCCACACAAGCAGGGGCTGTTCCTCCCGGGAACGCACATCCCGATCCTGGCGCCCGAGGTGATCTCCCAGGTGCGGCCGGAATACGTCCTGCTGCTGCCGTGGAACTTGCGGGAGGAACTTGGCGCCCAGCTGTCCTACGTGCGGCAGTGGGGTGGCCAGCTGGTGGTGCCCATCCCGGAACTCGAGATCTTCTAGTCGTCCGGCGACCCGGAGACCGAGCGTCGTCGTCCGCGTTCTACTCGCCCCGTGCCCTTCGCCGTCGAGCCGAGCTGGAGTGCCTCACATGCGCGCAGCCATCAGGCCACGCTCCCGGGTCCTGCGGCCCGGTGATGTCGTGGAAGTCCGTTCTGCTGACGAGATCCTCGCGACCCTCGGTCCCGACGCCTCGGTAGACGGGCTGCCGTTCCAGCCCGAGATGCTCGCCCACTGTGGGTCGCGCTTCGTCGTGGACAGCCGGACGGACACAACCTGTTTCCTGGGCATCCTGCGGCATCTCCCAGCGAGTGTTCACCTCACCGGTCTTCGCTGTGACGGTTCCGCCCACGGCGGGTGCCAAGCCGGCTGCCTGCTGTACTGGAAGGAGGAGTGGCTCCGGGTGGTTGACGATCCGCCGCCCAGCGCACCCGCGATCCAGATGGCCGCTCCCGTCCGGCGCGAGGGATGCACAGAGGAGGACCTCGCGAAGGCCGTGCATCCGCCCGAGTCGGACCCCGGAGGCGAGGAGTTGTGGTCGTGCCAGGCCACCCGGATCCTCCAGGCGACGACGCGTCTCGCGCCGTGGGATCTGCGCCACTACTTGACCGACCTGCGGAACAGGAACGTCCGACTACGGACGGTGCTGCGCTTCCTCCTCCCAGACCTCATCAACGCGTTCCAGGGCGTCAGCCGCCGCCACCTCCCCCGGTGGCTGTGCTTCCGTGGCGGCAAGCCCTTTCCTTTTGTGCACGGACGGCTCACCCGGACCCCTGCCGTGCGCCTGGACCTGCAGCCCGGAGAAACCGTCCGAATCCTCAGCCGACGCGAGATCCGCAAGACCGTCGACCGCAACGGAAAGAACAGAGGACTGTCGTTCGACGGCGAGATGGCTCCGTACTGCGGGCAGGTCCGCCGCGTGGACCGGGTGATCAGCCGGATCATCGACGAGTACACCGGGCGGATGTTGACCTTGCCCGGCCGGTCTCTGGTGCTCGAGGGAGTGGTGTGCCAGGGCCGCTATCACGGGCTGTGCCAGCGCAAGACCCAGCCGTTCTGGCGAGAGGCGTGGTTGACCCCTCACGCCGGTTAGACGAGCCGATGACACGGAGGATCCATGAGTGCAGGCACCGACCGAGCCGCGCAGAGAAGTCGTCCCTGATGGGCGGCGCGTGTCAGAGGGATGACGGAGCACGGCAGCACGAACGCTTCCCCAGCGCCGTGTTGCTGTCCCATCTGGCGTGTCGGTCAGACCTCGTCCTCCAGGCATAGTCGGGCACAGGCATGTCGGACCTAGCCGGTCGCGTGGCAGTTGTCACAGGCGCCAGCAGCGGGATCGGCGCAGCAATTGCTCGGGCCCTCGCGAAACGCGGTGTCGAGGTGCATGCGGTGGGTCGGCGCGCCGAGGGACTCGATGGACTCGGGAGTGGTGTCCGACCGCGGATACTCGACCTCACGGACGATGCAGCCATCGACACGCTAGCCGAGGAGGTCATGCGGCTTGACGTACTGGTCCACTGCGCCGGCGCGATCTCGCACGGGCCCATCGCCGACGCTCCTGTGGAGAACCTGGATCGCCAGTATCGGGCGAACCTGCGCGCTCCATACACGCTGACACAGGCGTTGTTGCCTGCCCTGTGCTCGGGCAAGGGCGATGTGGTCTTCGTGAACTCGAGCATCTACGGCAACGCGCGCGCCGGTGTGGGTCAGTTCGCCGCCACGCAGTACGGCCTCGCGGCAATCGCCGATGCGCTTCGTGACGAGGTGAACGGCTTGGGAGTACGTGTGTTGAGTGTCTTCCCTGGGCGCACAGCGACGCCCCGCCAGGCGCGGTTGCACGAAGCGGAGGGCCGCCCCTATCGCCCCGAGCGGCTGCTCCAGCCCGAGGACGTCGCAGCCGCGGTGTTGGGTGCGCTCGAGTTGCCGCGCACCGCGGAAGTGACGGATGTGCGGATACGTCCCTTCTTCAAGTGGTGACGAGGGAATCTGCTGCCGTCGGTGGGCTTGCTCCTGCGGGTAGGTGGATCTCGCGGGGCAACACCTCCGGGTTTCTGTTCCGGCGGCAGATGATCATGTGATCGGACTGCGCTCCGTGAGCAGGCGCGGGGAGTCCTCGCCATGGGTTGTCACTGCCTGAGCCTCGAGGCTCGGTGTCGCTGCATCGCGGATCGTCGACGACTTCACCACCACGCCTCACTCCCGCGAATCACCAACAACCTGGGTCACGCTTGCTTCGCCCGCCGTGCACTCAGGGCGCTTCGCACTCGGCGGAGGACCAGTACGAGATCCGAGGACCTGATGAGCAGGCTGTCAGCGAAGCCGATCCCCTCATGACGGCGAAACAGCACGAGGGCCAGGATCGAGGACCCGAGATATGCGACGACGCTCGCCAGCGCAGCTCCTAGTGCACCCCACCAGATCACGGCAACCGGTGCGACGACAGCCGTAACCAACAATCCCAGAAGGGTCGGCAGAGTAGACGCCTTCGGGTGGCCGAAGGCGATCAACCCGGCAGACATCAAGGATCCAGGTGCGAGAACTGTGGTCCCGGCCAGAAGGACAGCCGCCGGTAAGGCGGCCCCAGAGAACGACGCCCCATACAGGATGTGTATGAGCAGTGGCGACAGCCCTGCTCCTACGATCGCGATCAGGACAAGGAATGCGATCAGCAGTCGGCACGCTCTGGCCACGAAGTAGGGGTCGCGCCGTGATGCCGCCTCGGCGAGCACCATCATTCGTACCGTGTCGGCGGCGAGCAGCGGTATTTCCGCGAGCGTCACTGCGACCGCGTAGAGACCGAGTTGTTTCGGCCCGGCGAGTGGCGTCAAGAGAAGCTGGTCGGCCCTCATCGTCAGGATGAAGGCCAGGCTTCCGACCAGAAGTACGGAACAGCGGCGTAGTTGTCCCCGGATAGCGGTCCAGATGTTCCGCCACGATCTGGCCAGGTCCGGCGGCGGAGGCCTGCCGAGCAGGAGTCCGGTCCCGAACATGAAGAACGTTGTGGTGACGGCCGCGGTCACGATGTTGAGCCAGCCAAACCCCCAGAGCAGCAGCAGGCAGACCAGCCGCCCGACGGAACCGAACAGGGGCTCGCGATTCAGCATCTTGTAACGTCTCTCGCCTTGTCGGAGTGCACGAAGACTCACCTGTACACCCGCAGGAACGAGGCACCAGGCGAGAACTTGGAGAAGGTGAGCCGCTTCGGCGTGATCGGGCACCAGGACCGGAGCGAGGACATGAATGATCGTCGCTAGGACGATCCCAATGGAGACGCTGATGACGGTGCCGCCCCAAAAGGCATCCCGCTTGCTCGATCGCTCCGACGCCACTTCCGCAGTGAGCAACTCCCCCATTGCCAACAACACGATCATGAATGCCAGCGTCAGTGGGGCCGTGACCGCGGCGACGAGGCCCCGGCCCTCGACTCCCAATGACCGGGCAAGGATCGGCCCGGCGATGAACGAGCACACCGGGGCCATACCGTGGGCCATGAACCGTCGGAGGGCGGATTGCCACAGGCTGGGTTGCAGGTCTCGCTGAGTCGGAATGCTCAACGCGGCCCCTCCTTCGGAAGACCCGCTCCTACGCCGAGGCCGTTCTCGAAGAGGCGGCCTATGGGATCGACGGCCGATTGCTGCTCATGAGTGCCTCCCGTAGGAGCCGGTGGTCCCGCGGGGGCAGGTTGACTTGGCTCGGCCATCGGAGTGGCTGGAACCTACACTTCTGTCCCCCGCGGGTCAGCAACTTCGCCAGCCATCCGTACACGGGAACGGGGAGGCTTGCGACCGTGGGGCAGGGGCTGGAGCCGATGCCGATGCCGATGCCGGTCAGGACGCCTCCTGACTGATTGCGGGATGCTTCCAGTCAGCCGCTGCTCACCCAGCGCGAGCCTTCTCCGGACGATCGGGATGTGGCGCACCGGGATTGCCAGACCCGAGATGGTGCAGCTCCGACTTGTTCGGGGTTGGATCCGCTGCAGTTCGAGCGGGGAGATCCTGGCGAGCGGTGACGTAGTTCCTTGTGGCGTTGGAGGTCACAGTCCAGAGTCAACGCGTCGCCGGCCACCACGGCGGCACGATCGGCGCAGGTCGTCTGCCGGAAGGCGCGGTGCCCGTCCCAGATCGCCCAGCCACGTTTGTCCGCTCGTCAGCCGCGCTGTACCTCAAGTCTCGTACGAAGGAAGGCCACGACATGCCCTCCCTGCGTTCGATCCTCGTCGTCATCGACACCCTCGACGACAACGGCAGTCTTCGCTGGGTTCACAGGTTGTCCAGTCTCTGGCTCAAGGCGGGATGTGGGGTCGACTACCTGTCTTTCAAGTACGGCGTCGACGGGCGGCGCCTCATGCCGCCCGCCGGTGCAACACTGACTTACGGCGACAGCCGCGTTCGGCGGTTCCGCAAGGCGCTTCCGGGAGCGCTGCTGCGCTCCTTGCGAGTGGTGGCAGCAGCCGATGTCGTCCTCGTGATCAGTGAAGTCGGCATGTCGGTGCCGCTCGCCTACGGCATGACCCGCGTGACTCGCCGTCCCTTCGTCGTTTACGTCCAGTCCATCGCCGATTACTCCCATGCTCTCTATCTCCCCCGATGGCTGCAGCCGATCTGGCGCTTCTGCATCAGGCACGCCGACGCTGTCCTGTGCGTCTCAACCGGGTCAGCCGAGGCAGCAAAGCGGATTGGAGTCTCGCCTGCCAAGATCACCATCGCCACGACGGGAATCGATGTGGACGCCGTGCGGCGGTCAGCCTTGCCGGAGGCGGGTGCCCAAGCACCCCGCACGACCCAGCAGTCCCTGGTGGCATGCGGTGAACTGCAGCCACACAAGGGTTACGACATTCTGATCCGGGCTCTGGCCAGAGTGCACGAGACCGGGCGTCGCGTCGGCCTGGTCCTCATCGGACGCGGACCCGAGGAAACTGCCCTCCGGCGCCTTGCTGATGACCTCGGGGTCGCGGACGCCGTCACGTTCACGGGGCACATGAGGAATCCCTTGCCGGAGATCTCGCGAGGCGCAGCCTTCGTGCACCCCGCTCGGGTCGAGGCCGTCGGTACGGTGCTGCTCGAGGCGATCGCTCTGGGCGTCCCCACGATTGCAGCGGATTGCGAGGCCGGGGGTCCTGGCATGGTCCTCGGCGGGGGGCGATACGGCCAGCTCGTGGAACCGGAATCCGTTCAGGCGCTGGCCGAAGCCATCTGCGCCCATCTCGATGACCCGGCTCAGCTGGCTCGCCGAGCCGGTCAGGCTGAGCCCCATCTCCGTGAATCGTTCTCCGCGGATCGGACAGCCGCCACGATCCTCGAGGTCTTCTGCCGCGCCGCCGGGGCGTCGCGCCGCGTCCGGCGTGGTCACGGGGTGCTGCGGAGTGCCTCCCGCTTGATCCCTCGTTCGGTCGGTCGATTTCGGCCCCGCACCGGGCGCCCGGACCTCATCCCCGACCGTTGTGACGAGACCGGAGGTCGCTGATCGCCCCGATGACCCGTCTGCGCGCAGGCGAAGGCCACGGCAGTAGCGCCAAGGCGGCCAGCGTCCTGGGGGTGACCGCGCTGTGCAAGGCGGTGGCCAGATGACGGGCTGCACGGCGGCGGGCACCTGCACCACCTTCCCAGAGGGCCGAGAGGGCCAGGCTCGTGTGAGGGAACGCGGCCGCCCGCCGGATGTCGGCGTGCAGCGACCTCAACTGCTCGTCCTCGAGAAAGCGGCTGAAGCACCAGATGGCGCCTCGGTCGTTCTCGTCCACCGTCGTCGACGCCATGGAGTGGTGGCGATACCGAGACACACGGGTGGGCTCGTACCAAGCCGCTCCGCCTGAGCGAGCCAGCAGGTAGGCCAGCCAGAGGTCGTTCGCGGTGCCCGCCTCCTGGCGCCACTGAGTCCAGTCGACGGCGGAGGCGCGGAAGACGGCGGCCATCGGGGTGCAAAGAGCGCGCACGGTGATGGCCAGGTCGAAGAAGGGCTGGTGACGTCCCGGACGAAGCCCCTCCCGGTTGCGGTATCTCGCTGAGAGGTCCGGGCGTACGGTGCCGGTTGCGTCCATCACCCAGAAATCGCCGAACGAGACGACAACGTCCGGGTTCTCGACTAGGGGCGGTACCAGGCAACTGAGGAAGTTGGGCTCCCAAAGGTCGTCATCGTGCAGGGTGGCGATCAGGTCGCCGCGAGCGGCGGTGTAAACAGCCCTCAGGTTCGTGATGAGATCGCTGACGGCCCCGTTGTTCCGGTAGCGCAGCCGCGGGTCCCCGTAGCTGGCCACCAGCTTCTCGATCAGTGGGTCCGCCGCGCTGTCCGACACGAGGATGTCTGTGTTGCAGTAGGTCTGGGCCAAAGCTGATTCGATCGCCTGGCGCAACATCTCCGGCCGCCGGTAGGTGGGCATGGCCACCGTCACCAGGGGTTGGTCGGACTGCGGGATCACCGAGGGACTCCGTTCTGCAAGAGACTGTCGACCGGGAGCCAGTGCCCGCCCTGGCGCTCCACCTCCAGCAAGGAGCTCCGTACCTCCTCCAAGAGGTCGGGCAGGAGCAGCAGCACCTCGTCGGGATGGGCCGCAATCAGCTCCGATGGGCTGATCACGGGGATCCTCACGCCGGGGATCAGCCGGCCCTGCTTGGCCGGGGATGCGTCGGCCACTCCTGGCAGCAGATCCGGCCCCACCCCGGCTGCGACGAGCAGCGGGACGGCGCGGGAGGCGGCGCCGTATCCGAGCACTCGTCGGCCGGCCGCCGCCTGGCGCCGCAGGTGATCACGCAGCGCCGCAGTGGTCACATCGACCTCTCGGGCCAAGTTCGTGCAGGCGGACCGCGGGACGTCCGGCGGCAGCGGGACGGAGGCGGTCCGCGACGCTCCCCAGCCGCGTCTGCGTGCGGCCAGCAGTCTCGTCCCGCCGTAGAGAGGGTGCAGGTCCGTCGCAACGACCGTCAGCCCGCACTCGTGGAGTTGCCGTGCCGCCTTCGCTGTCGACGGGTAGGCGTGGTGCCCGTGGCGGACCGCATTCCACTGGCCGTGCTCCACGACTGTCTCCAGCGGCGGGAAGACGAGGACGAGGACTCCGGACGGAGCCAGGACCTGCAGCCGGCGTTCCAGTCCGCCGCGTTGGTCCTCCTCGTGCATGAGTCCCATGACGTCCACGACGACGTCCACCGGCTCGTCGCTCGCTATGCACTCCCACAGGCCGGCAGCGGTGAGCGGGCCGAGCCAGCTGCCGCCATGGGGGCTCCCGAACTCGCGCACCGACTGTCCGGGGAGAAGCAGCCCTTGGGCGAGGCCCCAGGCCACCGAGTCGCGCGCGTGGTCTCGGAGCGCTGCTGGCTCGACCGCCCGGGGCTCGTCGGGGACGGGGGATCGGTCAGGCAGTTGGACCAGCCCGCACCGCTGGCAGGACCACAGGCGCAGGGGATGGTCGGCGACCGGCGGGTCGCCGGGTAACGGGAACGCGTCGGCCGGCGGCTGCCAGCCGAGGTCAAGCACCACCTGGCCGGCCCTCGAGCCACACCAACGGCAGGGCCCGGGCGCACTCACCGCACCCTCCGGGCCGCAGCCTGCGCGAGACTGCCGCCGTGCGGATCGAGCGGTCGAGGCTGGACGACGTGGTGTGCTTTCTCCCCGAGGTGCGACACGCCGATGAACGGGGGTGGTTCGTCAGGACCCTGGACGTCGCGGTCGCCGAGAAGGCGGGCGTGGACGTGCGGAGGTTCTTGCAGGACAGCCAGTCGCGGTCGCGGCAGGGCGTCGTCCGCGGGATGCACGGGCGCGCCGGAGCGGGGGAGGCCAAGCTGGTGCGCTGCGCCCGCGGCGCGGTGCTCGACGTCCTCGTCGATGCCCGTCCGGGCTCGCGCACGTTCGGCCGCAGTGCGGTGTTCCGGCTCGACGACGAGGAAGGACGACACCTCTACGTGCCCCCGGGCTTCTTGCACGGCTTCCAGGTCCTCACCGAGTGGGCGGACGTCTGTTACCGGATCGACCGCGAGCACGACCCGGCTGAGGACGTGGCGGTCCGGTACGACGATCCGGACCTGGGCATCCGCTGGCCGGCGCCGGTCACCGTGGTCTCCGAGCGGGACGCCGGGGCGGGGAGCTGGCGGCAGCTCCTGCGGCGGCTGGGAACGGTGCCGGCGCGGTGAGCCGGTAAGGCTCACCGCCACCTCAAGTCCTCGGCGAGCCGGCCCTCCTCCTGTAGCCGGCGCAACCGGGCGAGGCGGGTGAAACGCTCGCGGAGCATGGGGCGGGTGAGCCCGAACCTTCGGTAGGCGTCGGCCAGTTCGCGGGCGCCGTCGAGCGTGCTCCACGTGGGCTTGAAGGTCGGCACGGCGCGGCTGATCCGGCCGAAGTCGACTCGGTAGGAGCGCGGGTCCCCGCCGAACTCGCCGGTGATCCGCACCGCGACGCCGGGCACGGCCTCCGCGACGACTTCGGCGATGTCGGCGATGCGGCGGTTCTCGCTGTCCATGCCGACGTTGAACGCCTGGTCGTGGACCGCCTCTCGCGGCGCCTCAAGGCAGGACAGGAACGCCTCGGCAATGTCCCGGGCGTGCACGAGCGGGCGCCACGGCGTGCCGTCCGACCGGACGACGACCTCACCGTCCAACACCGCCGAGGCGACCAGGTCGTTGAGCACGATGTCGGCGCGCAACCGCGGTGAGAAGCCGAATGCCGTGGCGTTGCGCAGGGAGACCGGCTCGAAGTCGTCGTCGGCAAGGTCATGGAGGTCGGCCTCAACGCGCACCTTGCTTTCGGCGTACGGGGTCACCGGCGCCAGCGGAGCGCTCTCGTCCAGCGCCTCGTCTGTGCCGGAGGCGCCGTACACGCTGCACGTCGAGGCGTACAGGAACCGGCGAACGCCGGCGTCGCGCGCCAGCCGGGCCAGTCGTGTGCTCGCCGCGTGGTTGATGTCGTACGTGACCTCGGGCGCGAGGTCGCCCAGTGGGTCGTTCGACAGGGCAGCCAGATGGCAGATCGCGTCGAAGCCGGTCAGGTCCTCCGCGCTGACGTCACGCAGGTCGCGCCGGATCAGCGGCGGCCGCTCCGGCTCGGGGCCTAACGTGGCTCCGATGAAATAGCCGCTGTCCAAGCCGACGACGTCGTGGCCACCCTCGGCCAGGACCTCCGCCATGACGGTGCCGAGGTACCCCTCGCTACCGGTGAGGAGAACTCTCATGACGACCCCCGCTCGTGTAGTGCCGGGGCGCTGACGCCCAGGGTGATCTTGTCGCAGTAGAAGGCCTCGGCGTAGCGGGTGTGGCATTCGATGCCGCGCACCCGCATGAGACCCAGGAACGCCTCGCGGTCGAACCAGTCGTGGTCGTGCTGGGACGGGTAGTGCTCGATCAGCAGCTCCGCCTTGCGCTGGGCGAGCTCCGGCCGCACCGGCAGGTGCACCGCCGGGCGCCCAAGGTCGCCGTCCCACTTGGCGATCTCGTACCCGAGCACGAGGTGACGTCGAAAGACCGTGGGGGCGAGCTCCGCGACCAGACGGTGGTCTTGGTGCAGGTCGCCGCGGCACGGCGTGAGCACAACGCGGACGTCCCCCGCCTCCCGGGCCCGCACACCGGTGTCCTCCACCGCCTGCTTCACAGCGTCCCAGTGCGCCGGCAGCCGGCCGTCAGGGAGGTCGAGGACGGTGAGCTCGAGGTCCAGCCCGGCGCTGAAGGACTTCAAGGAAGCGGTTGTCTCGGCTTCGCGCTCGGATGTCGAGCAGAGAACGAGCGCGTGCAGCCGCGCGCCTGGCCACGCCTCGGCCAGTTGGAGCAGCAGGCCTCCCGCACCGATCTCGATGTCGTCACAGTGCGCACCGAGAGCCACCACCACCGGTGGGAAGTCGCTGCCCCGGCCGGGATCGAGGCGGAGCACTCAGACCGCCGGGGCGGGTGCGCGTGTGGGGTCGGTCTCCCAGACCATCCACGGGCGGTCACCGCGGGCGAAATGAGCCTCGAGGTTGTTGCGCTCCTTGATGGTGTCGGTCGGGTGCCAGAAGCCCGTGTAGGAGTAGGAGAGCAGGCGGTTGCGCTCCGCGAGGGCTGTGCAGGCGTCCTCCACCAGGTCGCCGCCCTTCGGGATGAAGTCGAAGACCTCCTGGCGCAGGACGAAGAAGCCGCCGTTTACCCAGAGCCCCATGTCTGCACTGGCCTGAATGCTGCGAATCCGGCCGTCCTTCCCGATGTTGACGCAGTGGAACGACTTGTCAGGACGGGCGGCCAGCAGACTGCCAATGGCGTCGCTGCGAACGAGGCGCTCGACCATCACGTCCAGCGGGGCGTCGGTGAGGACGTCCGAGTAGTTGGCGAGGAAGACGTCCTCACCTTGGAGAAGGTGCCTTACCCGGCGGAGCCGCTCACCGATGGCAGAATCGACACCGGTATCGATGAAGTGGATTGTCCAGTCCGCGATGTCGGCGGACAGTAGCTCGACGCGCTGGCCGCCTCCGGAGAGGGTGAAGTCGTTGCTCGCCGTCTCGCGGTAGTTCAGGAAATAGTCCTTGATGTAGTGGGCCCCGTAGCCCAAACACAGGATAAATTCCGTGTGCCCGAAGTGTGCGTAATACCGCATCACGTGCCAGATCAGCGGCCGGTGGCCGACCATGATCATCGGTTTCGGGAGATCGGTCACGCCTTCGCGCATGCGCAAGCCCTGACCGCCGCAGAAGAGCACGACCTTCATGGGAGCCGTCCGATCCCGGATGTCCGTTGCCGATCCCTGCCCGGCCGGCGGCGCGGGCAGTTGAGGAGCGACCATGGAACTTTTCCCTCGCTGGGTCAACCACTACTGTCGCGTCGGGTGCCCTTCCCGCAGATATGTCATCGGAGGGTGTTCGGACGACTGCTCCGCGTGCTTGCGCCTTCACCGAGCCGCACGACAACCCGCGCGCCTTTCCGCTCCATGCTCCTCGCGGCCACCTCCGCAGGGCGGGGTGCTGAGATCGTTTCAACGGGGCTACGCGGCGACGGGCGGCTCCGAGTCCCCTGCTGACCCGCGTGCTCGTCGACGACGCCAGGGCTCGCGGTGGTTTCCGTCGACCGCCTGATCGCGCGCTGACGACGGTGCACATGACGCAGCCATCTCGGTTGCCGGGGCGATGTGAAGGCGATCGCCGTGGCAGGGCTCGACGCTGGCAGCTTGCGACCTCTGGTCCGGGCGCGCCCGCCCTTCACGCGATGTTGTGCATGCACTCCTCGCATGCACGTCTTCACTATGGATACCGAAATGGAGAACGACATGGGGGTTGAGCAGGACTTATGACGAAAGGCCCAGATGCCGCTCACCCTCCGTCATGTCCATGCCTCTCCGTAGCGAGAGGAATACATCTCGCATGCAAGACAGAGAGATGCGGTGAGCGCGTCCGGATACCTTGCCGACCGGCTTCCCGGCGCTAGGGTCTCCGCCCATGACAACGATCTACTACGACGCTCCCTACAGCGATGACACCCGTCGCGAGGAACTATTTCGCGGCAACCTCTTCGTTCAGTCTCCCTCACCGGGAGCGGAGGCTCTCGTGGTGCACGCGCGCAGCATGATCGAAGAGGCCTTCGGGGATCTTGACCCGCGCACCGCCCAGGACCACATGCCTGTCGAGGACTACGCTGCGCTGCTTGCAGAGCTCAAGCCCAAGTTCATTCACCACCCTCGCTCGAAGGAGTGCATCCAGGAGATGCTCGTGGACTTCGGCGCGGATCCGCGGAGGACATATTTCGATGTGCCCCGGATGCGCACGTCGACGTCTGGGGGGTACCTCACCTCCGGTATCGCTTATGCCTTCCACGCGCACAGGGACACCTGGTATTCCGCACCCATGTGCCAGCTCAATTGGTGGATGCCCATCTATGAGGTGGAATCGGACAACGTCATGGCCTTCCACCCGCGCTACTGGGACGAGGCGGTGCCGAATTCGTCCGAGGAGTACGACTACTACGACTGGAATGAGACCAGCCGTAGGGAAGCCGCTAAGCACGTCACCTCCGACACGCGCAAGCAGCCGCGCGCTACTGTCCCGATCGACCCCGACCCGCAACTGCGCATCATCGCCCGTCCAGGGGCGCCGATGATCTTCTCGGCGGCGCAGCTGCACTCGTCGGTCGAGAACACGACCGGGCGGACGCGCTTCAGCATCGACTTCCGCACCGTCCACCTCGACGACGTGGTGGCCCGTCGAGGCGCTCCCAACCTCGACTCGGCGTGCACTGGTACGACGATGGGTGACTACCTCCAGGTGGGGGACCTGTCGCACATCCCCGAGGACATCATCGCGGCCTACGACCAGGAAACGAGTCGAGAGCGTCGAGGCCTGGTCGCGCAGTCCTAACCGTGAGGCATCAGGCCGATTGACTGGGATCAACGGCCTGGACGGCGTCAGAGGCGCCACTTCGCCACGAGCGACGCCGCGCGAATGACGGACCCGACGGCCGGGGCCGAAGTGCCGTGGATGGGCGGTGTCATGCCAAGACTGCGGATGGTCGTGCCGAGACGGGGCGAGGCGCCGCCGGACCTCGATGGCGGCGGCGCAGGCACCTCGCCGAACTTGATCTCCGGCTCCGTGCCGGCTCCGTGTGGTATCGGTGTCGGCGCGCCGACGGGGGCGGCGGGATCGAGGTCCATGGAACCCGTCCGCGCACGGCTGCGGCGTCCCTGCATGCAGCCCCGGTTCAATCGGCGAGTACGTCTGCCCCGCTTCCTGGCGGCTGACAGGCAGGTGGCGCCGGGGAGCGGGGCGCCACCGCAGCGGACGATGCAAGGCCGTGTCGCGTCGGTTCTCGCCCTGTGGGCGGAACGCGCCGCGGCCGGTCGCGTCATCAGACGACGAGAAGATCTCGTCGCGCTCATCGGCCGAGGAGTCGCCGGGCGAGTGCAGACCGTGAACCTGGAGCACCTGCACCTGGCCGCCACCAGCGAGCGCTTCCGGAGCGCATTCCTGTCAGCGGACTGGTGGACGCCCGATGGCTGGCCCTTGCTTCTCGTAGCCCATCAGAACGGCACGGAACGGGTCACGGGCAAGGACCTATGCATCGGTCTGACGATCCCGGGCAGGGTGGCTCCGCTGAGATACGCCGTCCTCGGCTCGGATGAACGGACCTGTGAGGTCTTCAGAGCACGGACTGCGAAGGCGGGCCACGCCTGCGTGTGGTGCGAGCACGGAGATGCCGGATCGCTCGCAGTCGAGCGTGTGGCGCACGACCTGGGACAGGCCCGTGCGGACTTGGTTCTCGTCGCCCTCGGAGCAGCGAAGGGAGAACCGTTGGCCGCAGATCTGGTGAGCCGGGGTTGTCCTGGGCTCCTCATCGGGGTCGGCGGCGGCATCGGCATGTCCGTCGGGACCGCTCCGTCCGCTCCGCCTCTCGTGGAGCGCGCAGGGGTCGAGTGGGCCTTCCGTTTGCTCAGGGAGCCCACTCGGTTGTGGCGCCGCTACCTGGTGGGCTACCCGCAGGTCGTCGCCGCGGCCGTGGTGGTGGTGTTGCGGCGTGCGCTGGGGCGGCCGGTACCGACATGATCAACGTCTTCGTCGACGCCCGCAGCGCCTGCCTCGACCGGCTCACTGGCTGGGAGAGGTATGCGTCCTCGCTGCTTCGGGAACTGAAGGACGACAGCACCACCACGTGGAACCTGTGGCAGCCGACCAGAGGCACCGTGTCGAGCGCATCGGCCCGTGTCAAACAGGACCTCTGGGATGTGCCGCGCCGCTGCCGCTTCTCGGACGTCCTGTTCTTCCCGACGTATCCGCCGGCACGGGAGTACCCGGCTCCGACCTTGTGGACACTGCATGACCTGACGTGGCTGCGCCATCCCGAGTGGGCGAGCCCACTCGGCCGCACGTACTACCGTCGGCTTGCTGCCAGGCGGCTGAGCGGCTCGACGCACGTGGTCACCGTGAGCGACGCTGTTCGGGCCGAGCTGCTCGACGCAGGCCTGGCCACCGATCGCGTCACCCGCGTGTACCCGGGCCTGTCCTCCCACCTGGTCGAGCTGGGATCCGTGAGTCCACCTCCTCTGGATCGCCCGTTCGTGCTGTGTGTCGGCACGGCGGAGCCGCGGAAGAACCTCGGCACCCTGGCCCGGGCGTGGTCGACGTCGGATCTGAGGATCCGGTACGACCTGGTCCTGGTGGGCCGACTGGGGTGGGCCGAGCTCCCGGCGGGAATCAGGCACGTCGACCGGCCCGGTGACGAAGAACTGGCGCGGCTCTACCGGACCGCTTCCGCTCTGGTCCTGCCTTCCCTGTACGAGGGATTCGGATTACCGCTGGTGGAGGCTCTGCAGTTCGGTCTCCCTGTCGCGTGCAGTGACATCCCGGTGTTCCGAGAGGTGACCGACGGGCACGCGCACTTCTTCGACCCGCTGGACGAAGCCGACATGGTGAAGGCGATCGGCGCTGCCATCGGCGACGGGAGGCAGGCCCCGCCCCACGACGTCCTCGCCCGCTACCGCTGGCAGTCTGCCGCGGGGGAGCTAGGGGACCTCGTCGCGAGACTCTGCGGCTAGCTGGGGAACCGATGGACGTCGGAGTGGTCTACGCGACGGATTTCGGCCTGCTGAGCCCTGGCGGCATCGCACGATTCGTGGCGCGGATCGGCGCCCAAGCGCCTTCCGACCTGAGGATCACCTACTACCTGGCCGGCGAGCCGGCCGAGCTTCCTCGTGCCACGGACGGAGCGGTGATCGTCCACACAGCAGGAAGGCGGGGGCCGCTCAACGCGCGGTTCTCGGCAGGCCTGTGGAGTCGGCGTCAGGAACTGGCCCGTCACGACGTCGTGATCTGCCACCGCCCGGAGTACGTGCCCTGTCTCCCCCGCGAGGCGAAGACGGTTCTTGTTCTCCATGGCGGTAGCTGGAATGCCTGGCGCTTCGGCCGCAGACTCTTCGGCCTCGCCTACCACGTGGCGGAGATCCCTGGCTGCGCACTGAGCGATCTGGTCATCAGCGTCGATCCGGCGTCCCTGAGCCGAGCCGCCCGGTCGGTCACCCGGCGCCTGGTACCCACACGGGCTCCCGTGGACGACGTGTTCGCCCCCGGCCCCAAGTCGTCGAACGGGTGCCGCCGACTGCTCGTCGCGGCTCGTCTCGTCCCCGAGAAGCGCATCCCGATCCTGTTCGAAGTCGCCCACGACGTCGGTCTGCCGGTCACCGTCATGGGGGACGGCCCGGAACGCCGCCGTCTCGAACGTCTCGCCGCATCGCTCGAACTTGATACGACGTTCCTCGGTGCGGTCACTCCGTTGCAGATCCGGGACGAATACCTTCGCGGGGGGATCCTCGCGATGGCGACGAAAGCAGAGGGATACCCGTTGGCGGTGGCCGAGGCTCTGTCGGTGGGGGTACCCGCCGTCGGGCTGCACGGACCTGGCCTGACCCAGCTGCAGCCGTACGGGCTCTCCCTCTTCCGGTCCCCGCGCGACCTCTCCGCCGGCGTCCGAGCACTGCTGTCCACGAGCGATCTGGACGGCCGGGCGGAGCGGGCCGTCCGGGCATGGCAGGACCACCGGGCTGAGGTGGTCGCGGAGTCCTTCTGGGGGCACGTCATGGCCCTGGTGGAGCTGTGAGCCCGACTCGGGGGCGCGGGGGAACGGCGAACGGGTCAGGTCGTTCTCGGCGCGCGGGCGGGCGCGACCGAGGTGGCCCGTCCGGGCCGGCGCGCGGCGACGGATCGCATCGGGCGGAACGGGACCGCTTCCCCGTGCTCGTCCGTGGCGGTGCCCGTCCCGGCTCGTTCTTCGGAGGTCCGCGACCGCGGCTCGGCGGGAGTGATCGCCGCACTCCTCCGACCGGCGCTGACGACTCCCCTCGTCGGGGCCCGGGAGTGGCGGCGGAGGGCACAGCTCGATGACTCTCAATCCGTTCCACGGGACACGGCCGTCACGACTGGACCTCCGGTGGCGTCCCGACCCGTCGATCCGCGGTCCTGCATCCCTGACCCGGCTGAGGCTGGCCGGAGTCGTCATCCTCACCGCGGCGGTCCTGTCGTCGTTCGCCGTGGTGACAGCCCAGTGGCCTCTCGCCCTGGGGGTCGCGGGAACCGTGCTCGTTCTCGCTTACCGGCCCGTGCGCATCAGAATCGACCGGACGTGCTTGCCGCTGGTCATGGTGGGGTCGTCTGCCCTGCTGCCTCTGCTGATCATCGGAGGGCTTCCCGCGGACAACTACGTCGCGGCACTGGCGGTGCCTCTCGCCGCGGTCCTCCTCCCGCGCCCGGTGTCGAGCGAGGGGGTGGCCACTTTCGGCGTTGGGGCGGCTCTGCTGGCTCTCTCGTCGATCGTCTCGTCGGCGTTGCACAGGGGACAGTCCGCGGATTCGTCCATCCGTTTCGTCTCCTACGCCGTCTTGCTGGCGGTGATCGTCCGACTGGGCGATGCGGATCGCGACCGTGTAACGAGGGGCGCCGTCCTGGTGGGCGTGGTCCTCGCGGGCAGCATCTACGCCTCCGACGCGGGGCTGCTGAACCTCCCCGCGTACAGCGACACGGAATCCGAAGGGGAACGCTACGGCGGTCTGATCGGTCACCCGAACTTCGCCGCGTACTTCCTGAGTCTGTGCATCCTCTACCTGCTGGCGCGCAGAGACCTCCCGACGCTGCACCGGTTCGGGGGGCTCGCGGTTCTCGGTGGCGCTCTCCTCATCACAGGCAGCCGAGGGGCCATCACCTGGCTGGTGGTGGCGATCGTCCTGCTGTTCCCCTACTGGCGACGCCGAGCGCTGGCCATGGGCGCTGTCGTCGCGGCCGTGCTGGTGACTTTCGGTGCGGTTCTGTTCGAGCGGTTCGCCTTCATCGAGAACAGCGGGGGACTGGCAGGGCAGAACTCGGCCGGCTGGCGGCTCGGCCAGTGGGACCGCGCGCTCGCCCTGCAGCCCTCCTTCTCCCTGTGGGGAGTGGGCTGGCGTGAGGCGGTGAACTACCTGCCTGGCCACCTCGAGGTCCACAACGGTTACCTGCAGATCTGGGTCGAACTCGGCGCCGTCGGGGTGCTCGGCGCGCTGGTGATCATCGGGGCCGTGATCGCCGCCGGCCTTCGACGAGGTCTCCCTGGGATCGCGCTGACCGTGTTCGTGCTGGGAGCAGGCCTGACCGACCCGGTTCTGTTCTACCCGCCGACGGGATACCTGCTCATCGTCTTCCTGTGGTCCCTCCGGCGGCGCGGCCCCCAGCAGGGCATCGGGACCGCGCCCGGCAGCGCAGCTCTGCATAGGGGTGGGATGAGCTCGCCAGCCCAGCGACTCGACCGCGAGTCCAGGGGGGTCTCCGCCCGATGGGGGTCGGGGACGGGGGCCCCAGTTGAGCACCGGGGCCGTCGGCTGCGATCGGCGGCGAAGCCCGGGGGATCTGGTGGCCCGGACCTCGAGGTCCGCTGAGCCGAGGGGTTGTGGCGACCCGAGGCCGTGAGGGCTGGAGCATCACCACTCCGGAGGTCACCATGGATCCTCGAACGGCCTGGAGGAGGAGGAGGGGTGGAACTCTCAGGAGCCTCGCAAGGCAACCGGTCGACGTCTGGGCACCAACTCGTGTCGGCGGTCTAGCGGGAATGGTTGACGGAGCGGCGTCACCCGCACGTGAGCCGTACGGCCGGAGGACTGCCGAAGGCGACGCGCCAACCGTCGTGACAGCCCGGTGGTGGCCGCCCTTGCACCGAGAGGACCAGTTCGTCACGCCCGATCCAGCGAAGGGCCGAGTGCCGCCATCGGCACCCGGCGGGGGAGACCTCCGGCGCCCGCGCCGCCGGCGTCGTCGTGGATTCGTCCGGACGGCGATGTGTGCGTTCCTCGTGGTCCTCCTCTGCGAGCTGATGGCCCTCTGCCAGGCCCAGGTCCTGCAGCCGGGACAAGTCCGGACCGTCGACCGGCAGCCCTTCAGCAGCGACTCCGTCTGGAACACCGGGATCGGTTCCGGTGCGGTCTTCCAGGACGCGGACGAGCCTATGACCCGCAACCTGATCGACGGGTCCCCCAGCGCCACCATCAACGCCGCCTTCTACTCGGTAGCGGTGAACATCGCCTCGCCGACGGATCCGATCGGAACCGTGAGCACGCCGGCAGGGGACTTCCACCACCGGATCCCGACCACCACGAGCATCGCGGCCGGAACGGACGGCCACATGGTGGTCCTCGACGGCAGATGGGCGTTCGAGTACTGGCGGGCAGAGCGCCGCTCGGAGACTCAGTACACCGCCTCGTACGGGGGTCGTGTCGACCTGCTCGGACCCGGCGTTGGCGGTGGTACACGGGCCAGCGGCTTCAGCGTTCTGGGGGGGTTGATCCGCTGCCAGGAGATCCGTGACGAACACATCCCGCACGCACTCGTCATGGCGCTGACCACCGAGCAGTTGCGAACGGGATGGGTGTGGCCCGCCGAGTCGGAGGACAGCGGCGGGGCGTCGACCTATCGCGGCCTGATACCCATGGGGTCCATGGTCGGTATCCCGCCGTCCGTCGACCTGGGATCGTTGGGCCTGTCGGCCGACGGGCTTGCTCTTGCCAAGGCGCTGCAGGACTACGGCGCCTATGTCGGGGAGCGCTCAGCCCAAGACGTCCTCTACGCAGAGCCGGAGTGCGAGGGGGCGGCCCTCGACCGCATGAGGAGCGACTTCCGGTCGACCATCCGGCCCCTGCTGCGGATCATCACCAACAGCAGTGCCGACACGGTCGCCGGCGGTGGAACCCGCCGGGTGAACGCGCCGCCGCCCGTGGTCCCGGGGTGAGCGCCGGGTGCGTGGAGTACCGGTCGTCGGCCTTCGACGCCATGATGCTGTGGAGGCCGCCTGAGCCGTCCTCCGACTCTCCGGCGCCTGGTGAGCCGGAGCGGACGGGGACATCCGGACAGGGCGCCAGGCCACGGCACGCCGCAGCAGCATTCGTGAGGTCGTCGCGCCGCACACCGCGGTCGCCGTGAGGCGGGCCCGCGCAGTGACGCGCGAACGCGGACGCAGAGGTGTTCGGGACGCATGGGATCCGGGTGCCCGGGATGGCAGGTGGGAGGTCTCAGCCGTCCGCCATCGCACCTTGGGCCCTCCGGTGAACAGGACCGCCGCGGGGTGGGGAGCGGTGTCTCGGCCGCGTCAGCGGGGGACGTCCGGCAGGATCTGGGGCTGGAACTCGTCAGCGTTTTGCGACAGCGAGTCGTTGCGCAAGTACGCCCACATGCGCTCGCCGGTGACCTCGTCGAGGTAGACGACGCTGGCCGAGCCCTCCGTCCCCGTACCGAGCACCGGAGCGGTGAAGGAGTCGACGTTCTCCGGCCGCAGGTCGCGCAAGGAGTAGGCGAGGGACAGCAGGTCACCGTTGCCGAGGGAGTCATCGACGCTGACGGCGTTGGTCACCGCCAGTAGTGCGGCGTCGAGCCGGCCCGGATCGGTGAAGGTGTCGGACGTGAACAGCTGGGAGAACATCGCCTCGAGGTACTGCTGCTGCCGGCGCACCCGGTCGAAGTCGCCGCCGTTCAGCCCGTAGCGCTGCCCCAGGTACCAGCGGGCCTGGTCGCCGTGGAGGTGGTTCACGCCGGCGGTGAAGGTGTACGGCCCCCAGCTGGTGGTCTCGGCCACGACGACGTCGACGCCGCCCAGCGCGTCGGTGACCTCGACGATCCCCTCGAAGTCGATGGCCACGTAGTGGTCGATCCGGACCTCGGTCAGCTGCTCCACCGTCTGGATCAGCAGCGACGGCCCGCCGAAGGCGTACGCAGCGTTGATCTTGTTCATCCCATGGCCGGGGACGTCCACCCACGAGTCGCGTGGGATCGAGATGAGCTGCGCGTGCTGCCGGTCGCCGGAGAAGCGGGCGACCATGATCGCGTCCGAGCGGCCGCCCTCGGCGATGCCCGCACCCGCTGTGGCCCTCGTGTCGCTCCCGACCAGCAGGAAGGTGACCGGCTCAGCGGCAGCCTTCTCGATCGGGGTCGCAGGGGCCGGTCGAGCCTCCGCGTCGAGGTCGGCGAAGACGTCGCCGACGCGGTCGATGTTCCCGGCGTAGCGGTCGGTGAGGTACCAGAGGCCACCCCCGACCAGCGCGACGAGGACGGTGACGAGCACGCCGACCGCGACGAGGAAGCGCTGCAGCCGCCGCCGTCGGCGGGGAGGGCGCTCCTCGGTGGTGGGCTCGTCGGCGACGAGCGTGGACCCCGACCGTTCCTGGTCGTCGCTCACAGTGACCCCCGTGGCTGTCGTTGCCACGAGGCTAGGTGCCGATCAGCACATCCGGCTGCCCGTCCCACTCTCGAGGGTGGGACGGCGCGACGCTCGGTGACGCTCCAACGAGCGTCCGGGTGCGGCAGCATGGGCGGGTGTCCGCGCCGCAGGGCCCCGTCCGTCCGGGTGAGTGGCGTCCCGACGTCCCGGCGGCGGCGCGGCGGCGCCACCTCTGGCACCGCTTCCGCTGGGTCGGGGAGGACTCCTTCAGCGGCGTCAGCCTCTACGCCTGCCGCTGCGGTCGGGTCCGGCCCGGCCTCTGAGGATCCTCGGACGCCGGGTCAGCCGTCGTCCGACCGGGCGGTGGCGTCGGGGTCGCTCAGAGCCTCGTCGGACCGGCAACGGCGCGGAGGTCGGCCTCGAGGTCGGCCAGACGGAGTCGAGCTCCCGGCGCAGGTCCCTGCCTCCAGGCAGCTGCCGGCGGTCCGCCGGCCGGACGACCTACTTCAGCCCGAGGGCGACGGCGATCGCCACGGCCGGCCAGATCAGCGCAACGAGGAGGACGGCGGTCAACCCTCCTTGGTGCGGGGACGCGGGGGTCTGACCGGCCAGGCCACGCGGGCAGATGCTGCCGAAAGGTCCGGGCGCCGGTGTCGCCGGGCCCGATCGCTGCCACAGCGATCCCACGACCACCGTGTGACCCGTCGGCTGCTCGACCGGTCGCGCTCGCGACGCACGGTCACCGCTGTCCGCAGGTCTCCCCCCGCGGGGTGGAAATGGCCCGTGCGACCCGGGTCCGCCTCCGTCTGGCCTTCCGTCCCGGCTACCGGGTGCCGACGCTGCGCGTGCACCTGACTACGACAGACGAGGGAGACAGCGTGACCGCCAGCACCACCGTGCCGCCGGCGCCGGGCGACGATGCGCCGCGGCCGGTGCGGACCCTGTCGCTGACCGGCGTCGAGGAGCGCGTCCCCGGACCGCTGCTCGACCGTCCCGTCTACGACCCGTTCTCCGCGCGGCGCCGCCGGACGCCCGAGTGGCTGGTGTCCTACACGGTCGCGCTGATCGCCGGTGACCTGCTCGCGGTCGCCGCGGGCCTGGCGCTCGCGGTCCCGCTCCCGTCCGGTGCCGCCCCCGCCTCCGCGGCCGGCCCCGTCCTGCTCGGCCTGGGGTGGCTCGTCCTGCTCGCCGGCGCCGGCACCTACGCCGAGCGCCGCCTCGGCACCGGCGACGACGAGTACCGCCGCGTCCTCACCGCGGGCCTGCTGGCGACGACCGCGCTCGGCGCCGCTGCCGCGCTGCTGCCGTCGACCTCGCTCGACCGGCTCCTGCTCGTGGCGGCGCCCACCACCGTGCTCGCCACGCTGCTGGGCCGGCTGCTCAACCGGCGGCGGCTGCACGCGGCGCGCCGCCGCGGCCTCATGACCAAGCGGGTCGTCGTCCTCGGCCGCGACGTCGCCGTGGCCGACCTGGTCCGCCGGCTGCGGCGGGACGCGACCGCCGGCCTGCGGGTCGTCGGCGCCTGCGTGCCGCGGCCGGAGGAGGCCCTCGCCGTCCGGGCGGAGGGGGTCCCGGTGATCGGCACCCTGGCCGGTGCCGTCCGCGCCGTCGACGACGCCCGCGCCGACGCCGTCGTGGTGGCCTCGGCCAGCGAGACCGCGGGGGAGTACCTGCGCGACCTGACCTGGCGCCTCGAGGGGACCAACGTCGAGGTCCTCGTCGGCCCGGGACTGGTGGAGGTCGCCTCCAACCGGCTGCAGGTCCGGCCGACGTCGACCGTCCCGCTCATCCAGGTGCAGGAACCGGAGTTCCGCGGCGGCCGCCGGCTGGCCAAGTCCCTGGTCGACCGCGCCGTCGCGGGCGTGCTCCTGGTCGTGTTCGCGCCGTTCCTCGTCGCCATCGCGGTCGCCGTCCGCGCCACCAGCCGCGGCCCGGCCCTCTACCGGCACCGGCGCATCGGCAAGCGCGGCCGGGAGTTCGACCTGCTCAAGTTCCGCAGCATGGTCGTCGACGCCGACTCGCGCATCGAGGCCCTGCTGGTGCTCAACGAGGGCAACGACGTGCAGTTCAAGATGCGCCGGGACCCGCGGGTCACCCGCGTCGGCGGCTTCCTGCGGTCGTTCTCGCTGGACGAGCTGCCGCAGCTGGTCAACGTGCTCAAGGGCGACATGTCCCTGGTCGGGCCGCGCCCGCACGTGACCCGTGAGGTCGAGCAGTACGGCGCCGACATGCACCGCCGGTTGCTGGTCAAGCCCGGCATCACCGGCCTGTGGCAGGTCAGCGGCCGCTCGGACCTCACGTGGGACGAGTCGGTGGAGCTCGACGTCCGGTACGTGGAGAACTGGTCCTTGGGCCTGGACCTGGCCATCCTCTGGCGCACCGTCCGTGCGGTCCTGCGCCGCTCCGGCGCCTACTGACGTCCGCTCCTCCCTGCGGGGGGCGCGGGACGGGCCCCGCGACCCAGGACGCCCGACCGCGGGGGAGGATGACCCCGGCCGTCCCGGAGGCGGCCGCGACCCCGCCCCCGCAGGAGGACCACCCGTGCGTCTGCTCGTGACCGGTGGCGCCGGCTTCATCGGCGCCAACTTCGTCCACCAGACCGTCGAGCGCTTCCCGCAGTACGACGTCACCGTCCTCGACGCCCTCACCTACGCGGGCAACGAGGCCTCATTGGCCGGCGTCAAGGACGCGATCGGCTTCGTCCACGGGTCGATCACCGACGCCGCGCTCGTCGACGACCTGGTCCGCGACAGCGACGCCGTCGTCCACTTCGCCGCGGAGAGCCACAACGACAACTCGCTGGCCGACCCGGCGCCGTTCGTGCAGACCAACGTGGTCGGCACGTACACGCTGCTCGAGGCGGTGCGCCGGCACGGCGTCCGGTTCCACCACGTCTCCACCGACGAGGTCTACGGCGACCTCGAGCTCGACGACCCGGCGAAGTTCACCCCCGAGACGCCGTACAACCCGTCGAGCCCCTACTCGTCGACGAAGGCGGCCTCCGACCTGCTGGTGCGCGCGTGGGTGCGCTCCTACGGCGTGCAGGCGACGATCTCCAACTGCTCGAACAACTACGGGCCCTACCAGCACGTCGAGAAGTTCATCCCGCGGCAGATCACCAACGTGCTCGCCGGCCGCCGGCCGCGGCTCTACGGCGCCGGCCACAACGTGCGCGACTGGATCCACGTCGACGACCACAACGCCGCCGTCCACGAGATCCTGGAGCGCGGCCGGATCGGCCGCACCTACCTCATCGGCGCCGACGGCGAGGTGGACAACCGCACCGTCCTCGCCACGATCCTCGAGCTGATGGGCCAGCCGGCCGACGCCTTCGACTCGGTTCCCGACCGGGCCGGGCACGACCTGCGCTACGCCATCGACGCCACCGAGCTGCGCGAGGAGCTGGGCTGGCGGCCGCGCTACACCGACTTCCGCGACGGACTGGCCGCGACGATCCAGTGGTACCGGGACAACGAGGACTGGTGGGGTCCGCAGAAGGAGCGCGTGGAGGCGGCCTACGCCGCCCGCGGCCAGTGACGACGGTCGTCCTCGGCGCCGGCGGGCAGGTCGGCCGGGCACTGACCCGTCGGCTCCCCGGGGCGGTCGCGCTGACCCGGGCGGGCCTCGACGTCGGCGACCCCGCGGCCGTCGCCGAGCACGACTGGTCCGGCGTCGACGTGGTCGTCAACGCCGCCGCCTGGACCGCCGTCGACGCCGCGGAGGACCCGGCGAACCTCGCCGCCGTGCGGGCGGTCAACGTCGACGGCGTCGGCGCCCTCGCCGACGCGGCGCGCACTCACGGGTTCCTGCTCGTGCACTTCTCCACCGAGTACGTCTTCGACGGCGGACACCCGGGGCCGATCCCGGAGGACGCGCCGGTGCACCCGCTGAGCGTCTACGGGCGGAGCAAGGCCGACGGCGACGCGCTGGTCACCGCGCTCGACCGGCACCTGCTGCTGCGCACCACCTGGGTGGTGGGGGAGGGGCGGAACTTCGTGCGGACGATGGCCGGCCTCGCCGACCGGGGCATCAGCCCGTCCGTCGTCGCCGACCAGGTCGGCCGGCCCACGCTCGCCGACCACCTCGCCGACGCCGTCGCGCACCTCGTCGACCGCGGGGCGAGGGGCACCTTCAACGTCACCTGCGGGGGCGAGCCGGCGTCGTGGGCCGACGTCGCGGAGGTCGTCTTCGCCGCCCGCGGCCGCGACCCGCACGACGTCCGGCGGGTGAGCACCGCCGAGTACACGGCCGACAAGCCAGGCCTCGCGCCGCGGCCGCTCAACAGCGTGCTGGACCTGACCCGGCTGGAGGCGACCGGCTTCCGGCCGCGGGACTGGCGCACCGCCGTCGAGGCGTACCTCAAGAGCCTGGACGGCTGAGCACCGCAGCGAGCACCTGCCGGGCGCACTCGTCGACGTCGCGCCCGGCGGTCTCCACGGTGACCTCGGCGTCGCTGGGGGTCTCGTAGGGGTCACTGATGCCGGTGAAGGCGGGGATCTCGCCGCGGCGCGCCCGGGCGTACAGGCCCTTGCGGTCGCGGGCCTCGCAGTCGGCCAGCGACGTCGCCACGTGCACGAGGACGAAGCTGCCCGGCCCGGCCTGCGCCTCGACCTCGCGGCGGACGTCCGCGCGCACCTCGGCGTAGGGCGCGATCGGCGCGCAGACGGCGATGCCGCCGTGCTTGGCGATCTGCGCGGCCACCCAGCCGATCCGCCGGACGTTGGTGTCCCGGTCGGCCTTGGAGAACCCGAGCCCGGCGGAGAGGTGGTGCCGCACCTCGTCGCCGTCCAGGAGCGTCACCGTGCGGCCGGCCTCGATGAGCAGCTCCACCAGCCGCGCGGCGATCGTCGACTTCCCGGCCCCGGACAGGCCGGTGCAGAACACCACCGTGCCGCCCGTGCGCGCCGTCCCCGACCACGGGCGGCTGCCGAGGAGCGAGGCGCCGTGGGCGGCAGCGAGCTCCTCCGGCCCGGCCTCCGGCGCGTCCGGGCTGACCGGCACCGGCACCACGATCACGTCCCGACCGCCCTCGCAGACGGCCGCCCAGGCGGCAGCGGCGGACGACAGCGCCGCGGAGTCGGGGGGCAGGCCGGCCGCGGGCAACAGCGCGAGCAGCCGCTGCGGCAGCTCCGCGACGTCGTCCGGCGGCGGGCCCACCCAGGCCACGGTGTCGGTCCAGCCCTCGTCGTGCAGCCGCTCGACCACCGCGGACGGCGGCTCCCAGCGCGGCACCTCGACGACGGTCAGGTCGCCGTCGGCCGCCGTCGCGACCAGCACGCCCTGCGCGTCCTCGTACTCCTCGGCGGGCGGCAGGTCGGGGCGCGGGGCGAGGCCCGCGCGATAGCGGGCCACCGCGGCGACCTGGGCGTCGTCGAGGCGGGCGCGGGCGTCGGGCATGGCGTCATCCTGCCCGGGTGTGGAACCAGCGGCGACGGTCACCTGATGGGCCGACGTGCCGCCATCGCTGGGCACCCGGCGGGTTGACGTGGTGCACTCCGGTGTCGAAGTGTCGGCACACGGGGAGGAAGCAGTGCGGATCGCGGTCATCGGCTGCGGCTACCTGGGCGCGGTCCACGCGGCCTCGATGGCCGAGATCGGTCACGAGGTGGTCGGCATCGACGTCGACGAGCGCAAGGTGGCGGCGCTCCGCGACGCCCGGGCGCCGTTCTACGAGCCCGGTTTCGAGGACCTGCTGCAGCGCACGCTGGGGACCGGTCGGCTGTCGTTCTCGACCGACATGGCTGACGCCACCGGCGCCCAGGTGCACTTCCTCTGCGTCGGGACCCCGCAGAAGCACGGTGAGTACGGGGCCGACCTGCGCTATGTCGACGCCGCCGTCGAGTCCCTGCTCGAGGTCCTGCAGCCCGGCGAACTGCTGGCGGGCAAGTCGACCGTCCCGGTCGGGACCGCCGCACGCCTCGCCGAGCTGGTCGACGGGAAGGTGCCCGGCGCCCTCGTCGCCTGGAACCCGGAGTTCCTCCGCGAGGGGTTCGCGGTGGAGGACACCCTGCACCCCGACCGGCTGGTCTACGGCCTGCCCGCCGACGGCTACGGCGAGGCCGCCGAGCGGCTGCTCGACGAGGTCTACGCGCCGATCGTCGCCCGCGGGACGCCGAAGGTGACCACCGACTACGCCACCGCCGAGATGGTGAAGACCGCGGCCAACAGCTTCCTGGCCACGAAGATCAGCTTCATCAACGCGATGGCCGAACTCTGTGAGGCCACCGGCGCGGACGTGAAGCTGCTGGCCGATGCGATCGGCTACGACGACCGGATCGGGCGCAAGTTCCTCAACGCCGGTCTCGGCTTCGGCGGTGGCTGCCTGCCCAAGGACATCCGGGCGTTCATGGCCCGCGCCGGCGAGCTCGGCGCCGACCAGGCCCTGACGTTCCTGCGCGAGGTCGACAACATCAACATGCGTCGCCGGATCCGCATGGTGGAGCTGGCCCGTGAGGTGCTCGACGGGTCGCTGCTCGGCAAGAAGGTGGCGGTGCTGGGTGCGGCGTTCAAGCCCGACAGCGACGACATCCGCGACTCCCCGGCGCTCAACGTGGCCCAGCAGCTGCAGCTGCAGGGCGCCGTCGTCCGGGTCACCGACCCGGCGGCGATCGAGAACAGCCGGCGCGAGTGGCCGCACCTGGACTACACGAGCACCCCGGAGGAGGCCGCGGCCGGTGCCGACGCGGTGCTGGTGCTCACCGAGTGGCGCCAGTACCGCGAGCTGGACCCGGTCGCCTTCGGGCAGCACGTCCGGCAGAAGCGGGTCCTCGACGGGCGCAACGCCCTGGACCGCGAGGCCTGGACCTCGGCCGGCTGGACCTACCGCGCCCTGGGCCGTCGCGCCGGCTGAGGAAGGACCCTCGCGCTCGCAGCGGTCCCCAGGACGGGGGTCGACGGTTAGCCTGCGCCGATGACCTGGCTGGTGACCGGCGGGGCCGGCTACATCGGCGCGCACGTCGTCCTCGCCATGCGTGCGGCGGGGGAGCGGGTGGTCGTGCTCGACGACCTCTCCACCGGCGACACCGACCGCGTCCCCGACGTCCCCCTCGTCGTCGGCAGCGTCCTCGACGGGCCGCTCGTCGCCCGCACGCTGCGGGAGCACGGCGTCACCGGCGTCGTGCACGTGGCGGCCAAGAAGCAGGTCGAGGAGTCCGTCCGCCGCCCGCTGCACTACTACCGCGAGAACGTCGAGGGCCTGCGCGTGCTGCTCGAGGAGGCGACTGGCGCCGGCATCGACCGGTTCCTCTTCTCCTCGAGCGCCGCCGTCTACGGCATGCCCGACGTCGACCTCGTCGGCGAGGACACCGGCTGCCGCCCGGTGAACCCCTACGGGACGACGAAGCTGGTCGGCGAGCGGATGGTCGCCGACGTCGCGGCCGCCACCGGCCTCCGCTACGCGAGCCTGCGCTACTTCAACGTCGCCGGCACGGCGGCGCCCGCGCTCACCGACCGCGGTGTCTCTAACCTGGTCCCGATGGTCTTCCAGCGGCTCCAGGACGGGCAGCCCCCGCTCGTCTTCGGCGACACGCACGACACCCCGGACGGCACCTGCATCCGCGACTTCGTGCACGTCGCCGACATCGCCACCGCCCACGTGGCCGCCGCCCGCGGCCTCGCCGACGGCCGGGTGACCGCGCTGACGGCCAACGTCGGCCGCGGCGAGGGCGTCTCGGTCCGGGAGATGGTGGGGGTCATCCGCGAGGTCACCGGCACGGCGGGGGAGGCGTGGTCCGAGCCGGTCGTCGTCCCGCCGCGCGCCGGTGACCCGGCCCGGGTGGTCGCCTCGGCCGACCGGATCCGGGCGGCACTGGGCTGGACGGCGCGGCACGACGTCCGGGACATGGTCTCCTCGGCCTGGGAGGGCTGGACGAGCATCCGCGACGTCTCATCCGTCCGGGTGAGCGCACCCGTCCCACCCGCCCCCGTGGTGTGACCGGACTGTCACGTCCGGGCCCGGACCTGCCGATGTCACGCACGTGTGGACGTGGATCGTCGGCGGGCTCGCCGCGTGGGTGGTCGTCGCCGTCGCGCTCGGCGTCGTCCTGGGCCGGGGCATCCGGCTGGCCGACCGCCGCTCGCCGGGCACCGGGGTCGGGGAGCCGCTGACCACCGCGGCGCTCGGCGGCTCCCCGGCCGCCGCGCGGGCCGCCGTCCGCCCGGCCCGCCGGCGCGTGCCGCTGCCGCCGGTCGGGGTCGGACTGGCCGCCCTCGCCGTGGCGCTCGAGGCGGTCGGCTACACGCTGCGCCTGCAGGGCACGACCGGCCAGGTGTCCCGGGTGCTGTCCATGGACGCCCCGTACTCGCTGCCGCGCATGTACGTGGCCGCCCTCTTCGCCGCCGCCTCCCTCGCCGCGGTCGCGGGCGCGGCGCGAAACCCCGGCCGCCGCACCTGGTGGCTGGCCGTCGGCGCGGTGGCCGGCGGGATCGCGGTGGTCAAGGCCGGCAGCACCGTGCACGTCACCGGCATGCAGGCGCTGTCCTCGGTCGTCTCGCCGGTGGGCGCCGTCGTCGTGAGCGTGCTGCTCGCCGGGGCGGTCCTCGCCGTCCTCGCGTTCATCAGCCGCGCCGAGCGCCGCGACCGGCGCCGCGTGCTGACCACCCTCTGCCTGTACGCCGTCGCCTCGGTGGGGCTGTCCGCCGTCTCGGGATGGGTCGGCGCCCAGTGGTCCGCCATGGCGACGTTCGTCGAGGAGTCCGGCGAGGCGCTGTCCGCCGTCGCCGTGCTGGTCGCGGTGCTCGTCGGTGTCGCGCCGCGGCTGGTGCTGCCGGCGGCCTGGCTGCGCCGCCGCGACGACGCGCTGTCGCTCGAGGCGCCCGCCCAGCGGGTGCCCGCCCCGCAGGACTGAGACCCGGAGCTCGGCCCCCTGGACGGCCCGGCCAGCACCGGGCGCCCGACGACCGGCCCGTGGGGAGGACCGGGAGCTCCACCCGGTCGGCGACGTCGGCGTGACGCAGCGTGCACCCGACGGCTCCTGGCCACGCCGGCTGCGCGAGCCCGCGCATCAGCGGGTTGCGCAGGGCGTTCGCCGCCGTACCATCTGGGCTCACCAGGACGCCACTGCTGCGGGGGGCGTCGGAAGGGCGCGCGGTGCATGCTCCGGGTGAGGGACCACTGCCGAGTCCGCGCGGCCTGCCCCCAGACGACGCCGGGTCCGTGACGCGGCGTCACCTGCGTGCCGTCGAGGAGCCCCCCGCCCCGATGGGCCTGCCCTGCACCTGCGGTCACGGGCGGACGGCACACGAGCACCACCGCCGGGGCAGCGACTGCGCGCTGTGCGACTGCCGTACCTACCGGCGTCACCGGTGGTTCCGCCGCGGTCGAGGGTGAGCGTTCCCTCTCCCGGGTGAATACGCGGTGCATGGCGGGCGGATGACTCACTCCCCAGGAGAGGGAGACCGCTACGGAGAGTGAGACACGCCTGGTGGGTCGGAAGGCCGTCGCTCGATCTGATGGACGCCGGACGATCTGCCGGGGAAGGTCGCCTCCGGGGTGTCCGCGGGCCCGGAGCTCGCTGCCCCTGCCACGTCGCGACCGGCGCGCTGTGGCCGCGAGGAGGGCAGCGTGCTGGCGAACGGACACTCCGCGGGAGCGCTCGGCTCCGTCGCGGTGCCCGTTCCGGACGTGGCCGACCGTCGCACGCGCCGTCCGCTCCTCGTCCGCGTCCTCGTGCTCCTCGTGTTCCTCGTGGGTGCCACGGTGGTCCTCGGGGTCCTGGCCGGAGCCGCACGCGCTGACGAGGGACTGTCCGCCGACCACACCCACCGTGGAGCGGACGGGTACGCCGGCTCCTGGGAGGACCACGACGAGGCGGAGGACGACGGCGAGGCGGAGGACACCGGCACCGGTCCTGTCGAGCAGCCGGTCGAGACGCCGCCCGTCACCGCGCCCCCGCCTGCCGAGACCGCGGCTCCGCCGGTCCCGGTGACGCCGCCCGAGCCGACCACCCCGGTCCCGCCCGTCGAGCCGCCCGCTCCGGTCGAGTCGGCGCAGCCGCCGGCGTCACAGCCGTCCCCGGCTCCTGTCTCGCCGCCAGTGCCGGCGACGCCGGGCGCGGATGCCGGGACGCCGGCCACCGGTACGCCGGCCTCGCCCGGTACGGGCACGCCGGCCACGGACGCGTCGACCCCGACGACCGGCACCCCGACCACCGCCACGCCGACGACCGGCACCCCGACCACCGGCACGACGACCGGCACCGCGACCACCGGCACGACGACCACCGGCACGACGACCACCGGCACCGCGACCACCGGCACCGGTGCGCAGCCCGCGACCGCGCCGGCCGAGGACGGGCAGGCGACGAGCGGGACCACGGAGCCCGAGGC
The DNA here is from genome assembly GCF_042654585.1 of Geodermatophilus arenarius. NCBI lineage: Bacteria > Bacillati > Actinomycetota > Actinomycetes > Geodermatophilales > Geodermatophilaceae > Geodermatophilus > Geodermatophilus arenarius. The sequence goes on along the minus strand of NZ_JBHSGR010000009.1, from coordinate 76,284 downwards.
CGCCGGTCCCGAGGCCGGTCCCGAGGCCGAGGCCGTGGAGGAGGCCGCTCCCGCGGACAAGGCGGTCACGCACGCCGTCACCCACCCGGCCTGTGACGCCGGCGAGCGTGTCGTGACGCCGGAGACGGCTGAGTCCGTCCCTGCTCGCAGCGACGACGACGGCGGCAGCCGGAGTGCGATGGCGTCCGAGCAGAGCGCGCGAGACGCCGCGGAGAAGACCTCCCACGCGGGCGGCACGGCCGTGAGTCCTCCGGTGCCCACCCTCGAGGCGACCCCCGCGCCCGCGTCCGCGCTCCCGGCCGAGGCTCCCCTCAGTCCTCCTCCGCCGCCCGTGCCGGCTCCGCTGCCGCCCCCGGTGCCCCTCGCGCCCACCGGCTCCTGCGGCACGGGGACCGCCGGCAGCTACGTCCCGGGTGGCGGGCAGCACGGTGGGTCCGCGCAGGACCTCGCCGTCCTCGGCGGGAGCCTCCCGGCCCCCTCCCCGTCGGCGGCGGGTCTCCCGCACGGTTCCGACGTCGACCCGGTCTCCCCCCGCGCCGACGACCCTGGCTCGTCTCCCGACTGAGGCACGCGCGGCAGGTCGCCCGACCCGCCGCTCCTGTGGTCGAGCTCCGGCGCCAGCCGGCACCACACCTCGGCCCGCCTCCTCCCGCGCCCTGTGCGCACCGCCTCGCGGACCCGTCGTGGTCCCCGGCGTCCCGGACGAGGCCGCGGCCCAGTGCCCAGAGACAGCCCACCAGCCACGAGAGCTGAGACATGACAGAGACCCAGAGCCACACGGACGTCCGCATCCCGACGCAGGCCCGCATCCACCACGTCCCCGTCCGCACCGCCGTGCCGCGGGTGAGCGTCGTCATCCCGACCTACAACGAGGCGCGGAACCTCCCGCACGTCTTCTCGCGCCTCCCCGCCGGCCTGCACGAGGTGATCGTCGTCGACGGGCACAGCGTCGACGACACGATCGAGGTGGCCCGGGCGCTCCGGCCCGACGTCCGGATCGTCCGGCAGAACCGCCACGGCAAGGGCAACGCGATGGCGTGCGGCTTCGCGGCCGTCACGGGCGACATCGTCGTCATGCTCGACGCCGACGGTTCGGCCGACGGGCAGGAGATCGAGCGTTTCGTCGCCGCGCTCACCGCCGGCGCGGACTTCGCCAAGGGCACCCGCTTCGCCGGCGACGGCGGCAGCTCGGACATCACCCGGACGCGGGCCTGGGGCAACCGGTGGCTCAACCGCGCCGCGAACGTCCTGTTCGGCACGCGCTACACCGACCTCTGCTACGGCTACAACGCGTTCTGGACGCACTGCCTCTCGTCCCTCGACCTGGACCCCGGCACGGAGCACGGTGACGTCAAGCTGTGGGGGGACGGCTTCGAGATCGAGACGATCATCAACACCCGCATGGCCAAGGCCGGTATGCAGATCACCGAGGTGCCCAGCTACGAGCACCCGCGACTGCACGGGACCAGCAACCTCAACACCTGGCGGGACGGCTTCCGGGTGCTGCGCGCGCTGGCCGTCGAGCGGTGCAACGGCAAGGGCCGCCGCGTCCCGGTGGCGCCCATCGCGCTGCCGGCGCAGCGCCTGAGCGAGGCCGGGTCGCGCGGAGCTGAGCAGACGGCGTGACCGTGCCCCCGGCGACGGGGGCGAGCCCAGGTCGTCCGGAGGCCCCGCCGACAGCGCTGTCGGCGGGGAGGAGCCCACGGTCTCGTCGTCAGGTCCACCCCGACGTGCCGTCGCTACGCCGATCACCGTGACGAGTGAGGCGGCTGCGCCACCTGGCCATTCGGAACGGTGCGTGACTAGGCGATTGCGAAGCGGAGCCCTAGGCTCAGGTCGGTGCACGGCCCACCGGGGGCCCGCAGCCCCAGGAGGTCGACCATGGAGCCCGCTCGCCGCGCCGAGTTCACCGGCAACACCGCGCTCGCCCAGCCCGAGGTCCGGCCGGCGCCCGCCCCCGCCCCGAGCGCCGGCGTGGCGACCTGCAGCGACTGCGGCCACGGCCGGCAGGCGCACCAGCACTACCGCCGCGGCACCGACTGTGCGCTCTGCGACTGCGACCGGTACCGCCGCTCGCTCCTCGCCCGGCTCCTCGGCGCCCGCTGAGCACCGTCCGGCGGACGGTCGGCTGACCGCCCCGCCGGCCAGGCGGCGCGAGCCGCCGTCGGCCCGGCACGCCGGGCGCCGTCAGCGCGGCGACCCCGGCACGCCAGGCACCGTCAGCGCGTCGACTCCCGCAGCGCGGCGTCCATGCGCGCCGCCAGCTCGGGCGTGTGCTCCCCACTGAGCAGGACGTGGTGGGAGCCGGGGATGGAGACGACCCGGAGGTCCGGCGCGACCCGGCGCCACACGTACAGCAGGTTCGCGATCACCGGCACCCGGAAGCGTGCGCGGAAGTACGTGACCGGCCCGGCGTACGGCTCGAGCCGGTAGGCGTTGAACACCCGGTAGGCGGCTGCGAACGTCTGCTTCTCCTCGTCCAGGGGCGTCACCGTCCGGCCGAAGCGCCGGCGCAGCACCCCCAGCACCGTGTCCTCGACCATGCCGGGCACCAGGAGCGCTATCCACCACGCCACGGTCCGCAGGGCGCGGGAGAACCGGGACAGGTGGTCGAAGGGCGGCTCGGTGTCGAGCAGGCCGAGGAAGGTGACCGTCCGGCCGGCTGCGGTGAGCTGCCGCGCCATCTCGTAGGCGACCAGGCCCCCGAACGAGTAGCCGGCCAGCCGGACGTCCCCCTCGGGGACCGTCTCCTGGACGGTGGCCACCAGCGGGGTGGCGATCTCCTCGATGGTGATCCCCTCGGTCGCGGCGATCCGGGGATCGGACGTCAGGCCGTAGACCGAGGCCGAGGTCTGCAGCGCGTCCACCAGGGTGCGGTAGATGTCGACGTCCCCGAGATAGCCGTGCACGAGGACGAGCGGGGTGACGTCCGGATCGCCGCGGCGCAGCACCTCGCACCGGGAGTGGGCCGTGGCCCCGGTGGTGACGGCCTTGGTCACACCGCGCACGGACGGGTCGACCAGGAAGTCCTCCAGGAGCACCGGGCGGTGCAGTTCCATCCGCAGGCGCCGCATCAGCGTCATCGCCTGGCGCGAGGTGCCACCGGCGTCGGAGAAGTGGACGTCGTCGGCCACCGGGCCGCCGAGCACCTCGGCGAACACCCGCGCCACGACGGCGTGGACGTCGTCGTCCCCGTCCGGGACGGCTGCGGCGGTCGCGGCCTCCTCGGCACGCCGGGCCGCCGCGCCGATCGACTCCAGCGACCGCGGGTTCTTCAGCGCCGACAGGTTGCGGACCGGCTGGCCCTGGAGCACGGCCCGCGCCGCGCTCTCCGACCGCTTGCCGTTGTGGGTCAGCGGGATCTCGTCGACCGCCAGGATCACCGACGGCACGTGCGCGGGTGACCCCTCCCGGCGCAGTCTCGCCCGGATGTGCCGGCTCAGCTCGTCGTCGAGCTCCGTGCCCTGCTGCAGCACGACGAGCAGCACCATGCGGCTGCTCCCCGGGGCGGCGGGGTCGTCGGTCTCGACGGCGATCGCGTCGGCGACGCCGGGCACCGCGCGGACGATCGTGTAGACCTCCGAGGGGCCGATGCGGATCCCGTTGACGTTGAGGACGCCGTCCGATCGACCGTGGAGCCGCGAGGAGCCGTCCCCGGCGATCTCGATGCGGTCGCCGTGGGTCCACGTGCCGGGGTGCTGTGTGAAGTACGCGGTCCGGAAGCGCTCCCCGTCGGGGTCCTGCAGGAAGCGGACCGGCCGCGACGGGAAGGGGTTGCGGCAGACCAGCTCGCCGACCTCGTCGAGGACCGGGCGCTCGTGGTCGTCCAGAGCGGCCACGTCCAGGCCCAGGCTGAGCGACTGGCAGCGACCCGGACGCACCGGGACCTCCGGGTGGCCGAGCACGAAGCAGCCGACGATGTCCGTACCGCCCGAGATCGACTGCAGCGGCACGGGGCCGACGTTCTCGGCGACCCAGGCGAACTGCCAGTCGTGCAGGACCGCCCCGGTGGACAGCACGGCACGGATGGCACTGACGTCGACGTCGGCCCGCGGGACGTAGCCCTCGTCCTGGCACAGCTGCAGGTAGGCGGGGCTGGTGCCGAGGACGGTCACCCCGTACCGCGCCGCCAGGCGCCAGAGCGTCTCCGGGCCGCTGATCGGGCCGTCGTAGAGGACGACGTGCGCGCCGACCGACAGAGCCGACAGCTGCCAGTTCCACATCATCCACGCCGTGGTGGTGTGGAAGTACAGGACGTCGGTCGGGCGGAGGTCGACGTGGAGGCGGTGCTCCTTGACGTGCTCGAGGAGCGAGCCCCCGATCCCGTGCACCATCGCCTTCGGCGGTCCGGTGGTACCCGAGGAGAAGAGGACCCAGAGCGGGTCGTCGAAGGCCATCCGCGGCCAGTCCGGCCCGGGGTCGTCGGCCGGCACCGCCGACACGAGGTCGGTCAGGCGGCTCACGGGGAGCCCGGCCGCCTCGGGCAGCGGCCCGTCGTCGAGCAGGATCACCCGGCGGGTCGCCGGCAGCGCCGACACGACCTCCCGCAGCACCTCGTCGGCGGGCCTCTCACCGCCACCGAGGCTCGAGCGGTCGACCAGCAGCGTGGTGGCGCCGACCTGGCCGAACCGCCCCAGCAGGCTGCTGACGCCCATGTCGGGGGTGGCGGTCGACAGTGCGGCCCCGAGACCCGCCACGGCGAGCCCGGCGACGACGATCCGCGCGTTGTTGGCGGAGATCGCGGCCACCGTGTCCCCGGCACGTACACCGGCGTCGGCCAGGGCGCGCGAGGTCCGGCGGACCAGCGCGCGCAGGTCCGACCGGGAGAGCTGTTCGGACGAGCCGTCCCCGTGCACGGAGGTGAGCGCCGGCGACGCGTCGTCGACGCCGGCGAGCGGGCGCAGCAGGTTCTCGGCGTAGTTCAGCCGGACGTCCGGGAAGAAGCGGGCGGTCCACACGTCGTCCGACGTGCTCACCGTGTCCGCGGACCCCTCCCAGGCCAGGTCCGCCCAGTCGAGGAAGGTGCGCCAGAAGTCCCGGTACGAGGCCACCGACCACTGGTGCAGCGCCGTGGCGGTGGGGAGCCGGCGGCCGGCCACGGACTCGCAGCGGGTCCTGAAGTCCGCGACCTGGTGCACCGGTGCCGGCGCGCGCACCTCGTCCGGTGCGGTGCCGAGCTCCGTCATCTCCTACCTCCTGGCGTCAGGGCCACAGGGCTGATCACGTCCGGGTCCAGCGGGACACTCGTCGCCAGGCTGGCGACGTAGCCGGGTCGGACCGGCACCGGGGAGACGTGCAGGCCACCGACCTGCCCGCGGTCGGCGACCGGCGTCGCGAGGTCAACGGGCGACCGCCGGATGCCGGTTCCCCTGGCCTTGACCACGGCCTCCTTCTGCGTCCACGCGCGTGTGACGGCCTCCGGCCGGTCCTCGTCCCGGAGTGCGCGGAGCCGGACCCGTTCGGTCTCGGCCAACCAGTCCTCGTCCGCGGCGTCGCGGACCTCCTCGGGGCGGTGGCGCTGCACGTCCACGCCCACCAGACCGCGGCGCGCCACGGCGACCAGGGCGAGGTCCTCGCTGGCGGAGCAGGAGAAGCGCAGGGGGTCACCGGGGAGGAAGGGCCGGCCGTCGTCGGACCGCAGCGGGACGCCGGCCGGTCCCGTGCCGAGCAGGTCGCCCAGCACCCGTCGCAGGCAGGCCCGGACCAGGACACGTCTCCTCCGCACGGCGGCCGTGCCACGCTCGGCCCGCGCCCGCTCGACGTCGTCGAGGCACCCGGCCTCCGCCGCGACGTCCCACCGGGGATCGGCGAGGTCGATCACGCGCAGGACGACGGGTGCGGGGCCGGAGGCGACGTCGGGGCGGGCGGACGCACCGCGGACCAACCGAATGACCATCACGCTCCGTGTGTGGCTTCGTCCACCCACCGTCAGGGGACGTCAAGCTAGTGGCTGGCCCGACCACTGCCAAGAGGACGGTCCGGCCGCTGACCACCGATCATGGGCTCCCGACGAGCCGCGGTGCCCCTGCGGGACGCGCACTCACCCCGATGGATGACCCCGGGGACGCGCCTCTGGGCGGCGCGAGGACGACGGAACACGATCGGAGGACCGAGGTACGACCTGACGGCGCCGGCCGCTACCGTCGTCGAGTCCAGACACGCAGAAGGAACGGTGTACATGTCTGCCCCTGCGTCCGGTTCGCCCGTGACCGGCCCAGCCCGCCGCACAGGCAGCGTGGCCCCCGTCTTCGAGGCGGTGGTGGCCCAGCGGGGCACTGCGACCGCGCTGTCCGGACCCGACTCGAGCATGAGCTTCGCGGAGCTCGGTTCCCGTGCGCGGGCCGCCGCCCACCGGATCCGCTCCCTCCTGCCGTCGGGCGCTGCGCCGGATGCGCCGGTGGCGGTCCTCGCGACCCCGACCCCGGAGCTCGTGGTCGCCATGTTCGGTGTGGTGCTCACCGGCAGGCCGCTGGTCGTCCTGGACCCGCAGCTGCCGACGGGGCGTCTCCAGCAGATCCAGGAGATGGCCGGAGCGGCGCTCGCCGTGGCCGAGGGCCGGCTCGCGGCGCGTGCCGCGGAGGTCGGGACCTTCCCGGCCCTGACGGACCTGGACGCCCTCATCGCCCTGCCGGGCCCGGAGGACGCCGCGGCGGCCGACGGGGAGCCCGCCGTGGAGCCGGGGCCGGACAGCCCGGCGACCATCGTCTTCACCTCCGGGTCGACCGGCCGGCCGAAGGGGGTCGTCCACGGCCAGGCGTTCGTCGTCGCGGAGGCTGCCACCACCGGCCGGCTCATGGGCCTGACGGCGGGGGAGCGGCTCGGGCTCGTCCTGCCGCCGTCCTTCGCCCTCGGTGAGCACGCCGTCTTCGGCGCCCTGCTCAACGGGGCGAGCCTGCACGTCTACGACCCCCGGGACCGTGGCATGCGAGGCCTCCCCGCCTTCCTGCGGCAGCAGGGGGTCACGGTCCTGTCGATGACGCCGTCCCTCCTGCGTGCGCTGACCGGTGCGCTGTCGCCGGGACAACGCCTGGACGACCTCCGGCTGGTGGTCACCGCGGGCGAGGCGCTGCACGGGCGCGACGTGCGGGCGGCCCGCGAGCGCCTCGGTGCGATCACCATCGCGAACCACCTCGGCTCCTCCGAGACGGGGCAGCTGACGTTCGGGCCCCTCCTGCCCACCGACCCGGTGGGCGACGGCCCGGTCCCCGCGGGACACGTGGTCGAGGGGAAGGAGATCCAGGTCCTCGGCGAGGACGGTCGTGCGGTCCCGCGCGGCGAGGTCGGCACGCTGCTCGTCCTCGGTCCCCACCTGGGGGGATACCTGGCCGGTGGCGTGGACGGCCCGTTCGGCCGCGCCGAGGACGGCCGGGCCACGTTCCGCACGGGCGACCGGGGCCGCTACGACGAGCGCGGCGTCCTGCACCAGCTGGGCCGCACCGACGACGCGGTGAAGGTCAACGGCTACCTCGTCGAGCCCTCCGAGGTCGAGGCGGCGCTGCGCGGTCTGACCGGGGTGGCGGACGCGGCCGTCGTCGCGGTGAAGAACGGCACCGGCACCGGGCTCGTCGGCTACGTCGCGCCCAACAGCGACCAGCGCACCCCCTCGCCGGCGCAGCTGCGTCGCGACCTCGTCGCGCTGCTGCCGAGCTGGATGGTCCCCGCCGAGCTGGTGCTGCTGGACGAGATGCCGCGCAACGAGCGCGGCAAGGTCGACCGCGCGGCGCTCCCCGCTCCCGCCCGGCACGATCCCGAGCCGCCCCAGGGGCACTGGGAGAAGGTCGTGGCCGGGCTGTTCGAGTCCGTCCTGCACCGCTCCGGCGTCGGCCGGGACGAGACCTTCACCGCCCTGGGCGGTGACTCGCTGAGCGTCGAGGAGATGCTGACCCGCCTCGGCGAGGAGCACGGTGTCGTGCTGACCTCGGGGGACGTGGCCGAGAACGCGACGGTGCGCCAGCTGGCGGCGGTCGTGTCCCGGTCCCGGGCGGGTGCCGACGGTGGCGCGCGGGCCGGGACCCGGCGCCGGCACGCCAGCGTCGTGGCGCTGCGGCAGACGGGCTCGCGCCCGCCGGTGGTGTGCTTCGCGGGCGCCGGGGCCGGGGGCCAGGCCTTCCTGCCCCTGACCGAGGCCCTCGGCGAGGACCAGCCCGTGTACGCCTTCCAGCCGCACGGCTTCGAGGAGTGGGGGCTGCCCGACTACTCGATCGGCATGGCGGCGCGCCGGCACCTCCGCCGACTGCGGGAGATCCAGCCGCACGGGCCGTACCGGCTGGTCGGGCACTCCATGGGGGGTCTCGTCGCCCTGCAGGTCGCGCGGCGGCTGGCCGCCGCGGGCGAGGAGGTCGCCTCGGTGACCCTCATCGACACCGTCCTGCCGCAGCGGCTGGTCGAGCAGGCCTGGTCCCCGGAGGCGACGGCGAACGGGGAGCACCCCGCGGTGGCCCCCCTGCCCGGGGACGACAAGTACGGCGCGCCGAAGACGACGCGTGAGCTGTGGCGGCGCCGTGTCCTGGCGCTCGCGGCCGGGGCACTGCCCCCGTCGGGCGCGCGCATGGAGGGCATGCTGGAACTGGGTGTCCGGGTGTCGCTCCTGCACCGCCCGCAGCCGTGGGACGGCCGCGTCGACGTCTACGTCAGCCACCTCAACGAGGCGAGTCTCGTCGTCTGGCGGCAGCTGCTGGTCGGGGACGTCCGGATGACCACCCTGTCCGGCGAGCACAACTCGCTCCTGCGGTCGCCGTTCGTGGAGCAGATCGCGCAGGGCTTCACCACGGCTCCCTGACCGCGCCCCTCGTCCCGGGGCCGATCCGCCGGACGGTGTCCACACGGACACCGTCCGGCGTCGTCTTGCCGGCCGTGACGGACGGCCGGTCCATGATCGCGGTCACGTCGCGGCGATCTCACAGGTGTGTCACAGTTTCACTGGGCAACATCCTCGCCGTGGTCGGAGCGGACGCGTGGGGGAGTGCTCGCGCAGCGACAGAGCGGTCGTCGCCGATCACCGCACGCGGGACGTCCCCGTCCCGCGCGTGACGCCGGCCCCGTTCGGGTCCGGGAGGTCGCAGGAGCCCTGCACCTCCCCGGACGCCGAGCTCTGAGCACTGCGGAGGACGCCCGTGCCGAACCTGCCATCCCCGTCGGCCTGCGAGTCGGTGGTCGCCGTGGCGCACCCGGCGGAGGAGCGCCCCGCCGAGCCGACGGTCTCGGTGGTCATCGCCTGCTACACCGAGGCGCGGTGGGCGGGGATCACCGCCGCCGTCCGGTCGGCGCTCGAGCAGGACCGGCGCCCGCTCGAGGTCGTCGTCGCCGTCGACCACGCCCCCGCGCTGCTGGACCGGGTCCGACGCGCGTTCCCCGAGGTCCGCGTCGTCCCCAACACCACCTCGCGCGGCGCCTCCGGTACCCGGAACGCCGGGGCGAGGGCCGCACGGGGCGACGTCGTCGCCTTCCTGGACGACGACACGCGCGCGGCACGCACCTGGCTGACCAACCTCGTCCGCGGGCTGGAGGAGACCCCCGGGGCCGTCGGCGTCGGGGGGCGGGTCGAGGCGGACTGGCCCGGGGGCGTCGTGCCCCGCTGGTTCCCGCCGGAGTTCCTCTGGGTCGTGGGCGCGTCCTACGAGGGGATGCCGACCGGGCGCAGCGAGGTGCGCAACGTGTGGAGCGAGAGCATGGCCGTCTGGCGTGAGGACTTCGCCCGGGTCGGGGGCTTCCGCGACGGCTTCGGGAAGCTGGGGGCCGCCTCCAGCCCGGAGGACACGGAGTTCTGCATCCGCGCGGCCGCCGTGACCGGCCGGTCCTGGCTGTACGTCCCGGAGGCCGAGATCGTCCACGACGTCCCCGCCGCCCGGGCGAGCTGGAGCTACTTCGTCCGCCGGTGCCACTCGGAGGGGCGCGGCAAGGCCGCGATGGCCGCCCTGGACCAGGGGAGCGCGCTCGGGGAGGAGCGTGGTCACGTGCTGGGGGCCATCCCCCGCGGCGTGTGGCGTGACCTGCGCCGGTTCCTCCGCGGGGACGGGTGGGGTCTGGCCCGTGCCGCCACGGCCGGGGTGGGCCTGCTGGCCGCTGCCTCGGGGTACGCCGTCGGCCGGACCGGCGCGGTCCGGGCCGGCGCCTGACGACGGCGGCGCCGGTGACCGCCCCAGGGGGTGGTCACCGGCGCCCGGTCCCGGGTCAGGCCGGCGCGTAGATCGTGACCCAGTCGACCTGCATGGTCGTCGTCCGCGGGTTGCCCACGCCGCAGCCGAAGGCGCCGCCACCGCCCTGGCAGCCGCCCGGCTGGGTCTGGATCGCCAGGTGCATCGGCTCGCTCGGCACGCCCTGGTGGACCGTCGTCGCCCACGGCCGGCCGTCGAGGGTGTAGACGAGGCGGCCGGGGGACCACTCGACGCCCATGGTGTGCCACTGCGTCAGGTCGACGGCGACCCGCTCACCGACCATCGCGTCGTCCCCGCCGTGGTGCAGTGTCGCCGTCGTGCCGCTGCGGTTGCCGCCGGCGTCCTCGGCGAAGTCGATCTCCGGCGGCCAGTTCGGGCCGTCCGGCCAGAGCAGGGCGGCGTACTTGATCTCGTCGCCGGCGTCGATGCGGAACCGCATCTCCCACTTGCCGTAGGTCTGACCGATCCGGCTGGCCAGGCCGCCGCTGACCCACTGGCCGTTCAGCAGCTCGTTGCGCAGCTGGAGGAAGCCGCCGCTCACCTGGACCTGGGAGGGTGACCAGGTCCCGTACGGGGACCCACCGGGCTGGCCGGAGTAGGTGCGCCACTGCGGGCCAAGCGTCGAGCCGTCGAAGCCGTCGGAGAAGACCTGCCGCCACCCGGTGACGTCACCCGTGGGAGTCGGGGTGCTCGCCCCGCTCGTCGTCGTCGACGCCGGCGGCACGGCGGCCGGCTGGGGCGCGGTGGAGGACGGGGGCGTGGCCTGCGGCACCGGGGAGGTGGACGCAGTGGCGGACGGCGTGGGCGCGGTGGCCGGCGGCGGTACGGCGGCCGGCGGAGGCACGGCGGCCGGAGTGGTCGGCGGCGTGGTCGGCGTGACCGCCGGCGCAGGGGGGCCGGACCGCCGGGTGTCGCGGGGGACCTCGTTCCGGAGCCGGCGCTGCGAGGTGTCGCCGTGGCCCCAGGAGTTCCACCAGGAGGCGGCCTCGGCCAGCGGACCGGCGGCCGCGGCGTCCTCCGGCGCCTCCAGTGACAGGGCGACGAGGCTGCTGGCGGCCGTGAAGGCGGCCGTCAGGGCGATGAGGCGGATGGCGAGGCGCCTCCTCACGTCGCGCGGTCGGCCGGATGCACGGTGTGACGACATGGCTCTGAGTAAATATGTCGACACGGTGCGATGTGAAGAGTGCACAGGCGATGGGGACCGGTTCGTCTCTCCCAGGCCCCCTGCGCACCACTGGTCACACGCGCCCCGTCGACCGAGGCCGGCCACGACGACCACCCGGGCCCGCCCGTCCTCCGATCCGGTTGCGTCCACCACATCCGCTGATCTCGCCTGTCCGGGCCCGTATCCTGGACTGACCATGCCGTCGCACGCTCGAGCCGCCGGGTCGCACGCCCGGACCGGCCGGCCCCGCCACGCCCTCCGCAGCCGGATGGGTGGCTGGCTCGCCGCCACCACCGTGCTGGGTCTCCTGGCGTCCTGCAGCACGGACGGCACTGAGGCTCCGGCGCCCGGCCTGAACGACGGGGTGCCCCTCGCGTCGACCGCAGCCGAACGTCTCGGCTGGCAGCAGTTCGACGGCGACGAGTTCGACGGCGCGCAGCTGGACCTCACCGACTGGCGGCTCTACGGGAGCCTGGGCGCCAACGGCATCGGGGTCCGCAGCCCGGATGCGGTCTCGCTCCGCCAGGGCTCACTGGTGATCACCGCCTGGCAGCAGTACTCCGGTGGCCTCGCGTGGCACGGCGAGCCGGCCACCACCTACGGCAGGTGGGAGTTCCGGGCCAGGGTCGAGGAGGGCACGGGTTACGCGCCGGCCATCCTCCTGTGGCCGGACTCGGACAACTGGCCGATCGACGGCGAGATCGACGTGATGGAGATCGTCGCGGGCGACCGGGGGGTCAACCACACGACCGTCCACTACGGCGCCGACGACCAGCGGATCGACAGCACGGTGACCGGTGACTTCACCCAGTGGCACAACTACGCGGTCGACTGGCAGCCGGACAGCATCACCGTCTACATCGACGGCGAGCAGGTCTTCCGGACCACGGAGCCGGCCGCCATCCCGCACGGCCCGATGCACCTGGCGATCCAGCTCGACGTGGGACCTCAGGGCACGTGGATCCCCGCTCCGGACGCGACGACCCCGGAGACGGTGAGCCTCTACGTGGACTGGGTCCGGATGTACCGCTGACTCCCGGGGAGGCCGTGCCGGGTGGACCGGGTGCGGCCAGGCGTCCCTGCGGGCGTCGGCGCGCCCGTCGCGTCGCGGGCCTGGCCGGTGCCCTCGCCGGGCTGTCGGCGGGCATCGGCCTCGCCGCGCACCACCACCTCTCCGGCAGCAGTCTCCTGGTCGCGTTGAGCGCCTTCTCCACCCACCTCCTGGCCCTCGCCCCCGTGTCCGCCGCGCTGCTGGTCGCCGGCCGGCGGTGGATCGGAGCCGGCCTGGCCGCCGCACTGACCGTCGCCGCCGTCGCCGCCGTCGCCCCCACGTACGCGGGCGACCCGGTGGAGGCGCCCGGCGGGCAGCCGCTGACGCTGCTGACGGCGAACGTGAGGCTGGGCGAGGCCGACGCGGAGGGCCTGGTGGCCCTCGTGGAGCGCTCCGGCGCGGACGTCGTGTCCCTCCAGGAGCTGACCCCGTCGCTGCGCCGGCAGCTCGAGGCGGCGGGCCTCGACGAGCTCCTGCCGCACAGCGTCGTCCTGGCCGCCCCCGGCGCGGACGGGATCGGGCTGTGGAGCCGTTCCCCGCTGACCGACGAGACACGCCACGACGAGCTGACCTTCCCCGCGGTGTCGGCCCGGGTCGGCCTGGCCGACGGACAGCCCGGCCCCACCGTGCTCGGGGTCCACGCAGCCGGCCCGTGGCCGCAGGCGGCCGACGACTGGGTCCGCGACCTGGCCAAGCTCCCTGCCCTGCTGCAGCGGCTCGGCCAGGAGGCCGACGAGCACGACTCCGCCGTCCTCGTCGGCGGCGACTTCAACGCGACGTGGGGCAACGCCCAGTTCCGCGGGTTGCTGCAGGACGGGTACCGGGACGCGGCAGAGCAGCTCGGTGCCCGGTGGACGGCGACCTTCCCGGCCGGCGCGGCGATCCCCCCGGTCATCGGCATCGACCACGTCCTGGTGCGCGGCGCCGGTGCACGGGACCTGCGCACGGTGACCGTCCCCGGTTCCGACCACCGGGGGGTGCTGACCACCGTCACCCTCCCCGCGGGGTGACCCGCGCGGCGGCGAGGCCGGCCGACCGGGGCCGCCGGCGGGCGCGGTCCCGGCTGCGCGACGGTCCTCAGACCTCCGACGCGGCCTCGGGCCGCCGGTAGCCCGGGTCGTCCACGCGGACCAGCTCGGCGGGGACGCCGAGGACGACGCCCCACTCGGGGACGTCCCGCAGGACCAGGGACAGCGCGCCGACCCGCGCGTGCGAGCCGACGTGCACGGCGCCGACGACGACGCACCCGGCCCCGAACTCCACGTCGTCCCCGGCGCTGGCGACGCCCTTCTCCGAGCCGTCCCGCCGGACCACGTTCCCGATCGTGACGTGCTGCCGGAGCACGCAGTCGGCGCCCAGGCGCACACCGGGGTTGAGCACGATGCCGTGCGGGTGGAAGACGCGCAGCCGGGGTCCCACCTCGAGTCCGGGCGGGAGCTCGACGCCCACGAACAGCGAGGTGAACAGCGAGTAGCCGAAGGCCAGGGCCCTCCCGGGGAGGCCCCACCGCCGCACCGCCCACTGCGCGGTGCGGAACGCCACGAGCAGCAGCTGCGAGTCCGGGTAGCCGGCGTTGGCCTTCCAGTCCTGCGTCGCCCAGCGGAGGAACCCCCCGCCGGGGACGGCGTCGCTCACGGCTGGACGCCGTCGAAGCGGACGATCAACGCGTCGTCGTTCTCGTAGACGGTGGTCCACCCCGGCGCGCCCGTGACGGCCTCCTCGAGCCGCTGGAAGGAACCGTCGGTCACCAGGCCGTAGTACTGGGCGTACGCGATCATGCTGCGGGTGACGACCAGGTACGGCCGCTCGCCCTGGGTCGCCATGAACTCCTCGACCGCGGGCAGCCCGCCCTCGTCGAGCAGCTCCCCGCCCAGGCCGGCGAACGTGACGAGGTCCGGGTCGCCGCCGGAGGACGGCACCCCGAAGGCGTTGTAGTCGGCCGTGAGGCGCCCGGGCGCGTTCTGGGCCGCGATGACCAGCGTGCGGCCCGGTTCGCCGTTGTCGTAGATCCACTCCATGGCCTCCACCTCGTCCTCCGAGAAGGTCGACCAGGCCAGGGTGCCGTGCAGCCCCTGGATGCTGGCCAGCGAGACGGCGACCAGGACGACGGCCAGCGCCGGGGCGACGACGCGCCTCCACCGGATGCGCACCACCGCCTGGGCGATCAGGAAGGCGGTGAAGGGCAGGGAGAACAGGTAGACGCGGTAGATGGCCTCGCCGCCGTAGCTCTGCCCGAGCAGGATGAGGAACGGCGCGAACGCCAGGGCGGCGGGCACGAGCACCCGGCCGGGCCTGCGCCAGGACGCCAGCACGGCGACGGCGCCGGCGAGCCAGACGCCGAGCGCGAGCGCGGAGGCGACGGTGCTCGTGAACACCTGGCCGGCGCTCCCGGTCGTCGTCGTCACGACGCCGCCGGCGTTCTCCCAGAACCGCAGGCTGTCGAGCAGGCCGTAGGCGCTGTTGATGAAGTCGAAGCGCGGGAGCAGGTAGGCGACGGCGATGAGCAGACACCCGAGCACCGTCCAGCGGGGCCGGACCGTCCCCAGCACCGTGAGGAGCACGAAGGCCACGACCAGCATGTACGGCGACAGCTGGTGGGCGATGGTGACGGCGGTGAAGAGCCCGTACAGGAGGGCCAGGGCGACCCACCGGCTCCTCCGCGACACCGGTGGCACCGGCTCCGCACCCCGCACCGACCAGGCCTTGAGCCGCCGCAGCCGCGACGGCCCGCGGCGCCACTCCGTCGGGGTCCGGCGCAGCCAGGTGAGCACCACCAGCACGCAGCCCAGGCTCAGGTGGAAGGCGTACGCCTGCGGCGACAGGTAGGCGGTACCCACCCACAGTCCCGCGTGGAAGAGGAAGACCGTCAGGAACGCCACCCGGCGGTCCTCGGACAGGGTCCGGGCGATGGCGAAGACGGGCAGGCACACCAGCAGGCTGGAGGCGAACGGGGCCCAGGTCGCCAGGGTCAGCGTGCTGACGCCGGTGAGCTCGCCGAGGGCGGCCACCGCCGTGAAGAGGGCCGGCCACTGCTGGTAGATGTCACGGGGGTCGGTGACGCCGTTGCCCTCGCGGAACCACTCGACGACGCCGAGGTGCTTGTACGTCCAGGCGTACTCGGGGTTGGTGTAGAGGATCGGCACCGTCGCGTCGACGACCGCCACGAGACCGACCACCCCGGCGACCAGCGCCCAGGTGCGCCGCTGGTCGAAGAGCTCCACGACGAACCCGGCGCACACCAGCGCCAGGCCGACGTGGAACAGCGGACCGACCAGGGCCAGCAGGCCGTAGTCGGAGCGCGTCGCGGTGTCGACCTGCGTGAGGCTCACCGCCCACGCGGCCAGGCCGGCGAGGACCACCAGGGGCGCCAGTGCCCGGCGGAGGAGCGACGGCCGGTCCCGGCGGGGGCCGCTCTCGTCGGGGACGCCGGGGAGGGCGTCGGGCGTCCCGGCGTCGGCGAAGGCGCGGGTCATCGGCCGGCCCCCCGCACCCGGAGCAGCGCGACCGCGCAGGACGCGACGGTGCCGGCGGCGAGGACCAGCAGGAGGGTGGTCGGTGACCAGACGTCGAGCCAGGCCGTGACCGCGGAGGCGATGCCCCAGACCGCCAGCGAGACCACGTCGGTCAGCGCCCACGACGTCGACTGCCGGGAGGTCGGCACGTGGGCCAGGACGGCCGCGCCGGGACCCGCGCAGACGAAGGCGAGCACGGTCACGAGGCGGACCGCCTGCGGGGCGTCCACGGCGACCGCCAGGGCCGAGGCCACGGACGTGCCGATGCCGGCCCAGGCGACGAGCGTCCGGGTCCGGGCGCCGGTGCGCTCGTCGGTCCGGAGGGACACGTCCGGCACTCCCGTCGGTGCACTGGTGGAACTCATGTGGTCGCCTCTCCTGCGCCGATCCTGCTGGGTCCGACCTCGCGGACACGACGGGCGGGGACACCGGCGTAGACGCCGCGGGGCAGGCAGTCGGCCGCCACGACCGCTCCCGCCGCCACGACCACGTCGTCGCCGATCGTCACGCCGGGCAGGACGGTGACGCGGGCGCCCAGCCACACGCGGTCCCCGATCACCACGGGCAGACCACTGGCCTGCGACCGCCACGTCCCGCCCGGACCGCGGTGGTCCGAGGTGATGATCATCGTCTGCATGCCGACGGCGCAGTCGACGCCGATCTCGACCGGCGCGACGGCCTCGATGTAGCACTGCAGGTTCAGGTAGCTCCGCGCCCCGATCCGGACGTTGCGCGGATCCCCCTCGAAGCGGCAGGCGGGGCTCACCACGAAGGAGTCGACCGCCATGCCGCCGAGCCGGTAGAGCGTGCGGCGCAGCACCTTGGGGACGGCGAAGGAGGCCGCCACCCGGTTGAACCAGAGGTTGCGCCGGAAGACGCGCGCGTCGAGGCGCAGCGACTCCACCAGCAGCCGGAGGTCGGACCGGCGCGGCGTCCCCCGGCCGGCGGGCAGCGCCGTGGTCACGACGCGGCCTCGGGCCGGGCGGGCACCTCGGTCTCCGCCTGCCGCGGCCGGCCCGCGCTCGCCACGAGCTCCCGGTACAGCCGCCGCCCGATCGGCAGGACGGCGAGCGCCGTGACGACCTCGGCGGCCAGGTACACCAGCGCGAGCCCCTCGAGGCCGAAGTCGGTGAGGCCCACGGCGGTGACCGCGAGGAACACCACCGCCTTGACCGCGAGGGCCGTCACCAGCGGCCGCAGCCGCTTGCGCGCCACGCTCAGGGCGGTGAAGATCACGAACCCGGCGCTGAAGGGGAAGGACAGGGCGATGATGCGCAGCAGCGTGGTCCCCTGGTCGGCGTACTGGGAGCCGAGGAGGGCGAGCAGCAGGGGCGCGGCGGCCACGGAGACCGTCGTCGCCGCGACGCTCACCAGCGCGGTGAGGCGCATCGACCGCTTGATCAGCCGGCGGAAGGCGGCCGCGTCGTTGGCGTACTCGACGACGAAGGCCATGGCGATGCTCCACACCAGCGTGCCGAAGGAGACGCTGACGTACCACGGGACGTAGAAGTAGGCGGCCGCCTCGCTGCCGAGCTCCGCGGAGACGAGCACGGGCGGGAGCAACGCGACGCAACTGGCCAGCGCGCTGGCCGCGTAGTCCCCGGCCACGAACCCCTTGATGGAGCTCCAGCCGACGTCGGCCGACCCGGTGGACGTCGCCACGTGCCGGGGGACCAGCCGGCGGAACACGAAGGTGTTGACCACCAGGACGGCCAGCAGGGTGGGCACCACCAGCGCGGCGAGCGCACCCCAGCGGCTGGACAGGAGCACCAGCGGGAACAGGAGGGCCACGCGGAGCAGCCCGGCCACCAGGTTCTCCAGGGGCACCCACACGGCTCCGCCGAGGGAGGTGAGCGCGCCGTCCTGGACCAGGAACAGGGCGTAGCACAGCGTCGCGCCCACGAAGACCAGCGGGATGAACCACTCGTCGCCGAGGATGGCGCTGCCGAAGCCCAGTGCGACGAAGCCGAGGGTGACCACCAGGCCCATGCCCAGCGCCAGGCCGTAGGCCCGGGCGATGAAGCCCCCGGTCGCGCGGCCGGCCTGCGGGACGAAGCGCAGCAGCACGCTGACGATGTTGAGCTGGGCCAGCCCCGCCAGGAAGGTGATGGCGGACAGGGCCGACGACGCCTGACCGACCGCCGAGGCCGGCAGCAGGCGGGCGGCCACGATCCAGAACACGATGCCCAGGACACCGGTGAGGACCGTGGAGGCCATCAGCGCCACGGCGTTGAGCTCCATGGCCCGGCGCTTGCGCGGGGCCGCGGTGGCGGTCACGAGGTCTCCTTCGTGCGGGCTGCGAGGTAGGCGCGCGGCCCGGACACCATGCCCCGGAGGCGCAGCCGGCGGAGCTCCGCCGGGAGGCCCTCGAGCAGGGTGGTCACGCCGGGGTCCCGGGGGCGGAGCCGGCTCCGTGCCACGGTGAGCGCTGCGTGTGCCAGCCCCACCAGGTGGCGGGGGTCGCGCGCGACGACGGCCGTCAGCAGCGCGGTGAACCCCGTTCCGTAGCCGGCCATCTGGCGGGCGAGCTCCGCGTCGGTGCGGCGGTGCGCGTGGCTGGTGATCGCCGAGGGCTCGTACCCGAGCGCGCGGCCGGACGTCAGCATCCGGACGACCATGTCGACGTCCTCGCCGCCGCGGCTGGGGGTCCCGGTGCCGAGGGCCTGGTCGAACGGCCCCTGGGCACGCAGGGCCGCGGTCCGGAAGGCCATGTTCGCGCCCATGAAGGTGCCCAGCTGGTAGAGCGAGTGCGTGCGGACGGTCCGGAGGGCGCCGTCCACGCGTCGCTGCACCAGGACCCGGTAGCGCGCCGGGTGCCAGGACCGGGCGCGCGGGCGCTCGAGGCGGAGGGTCTCGGCGACGAGCACCTTCGCCGCCCCACCGCTGTGCTGCTCGAACAGCTCCTGCGCCGGGGTCTCCAGCTCGCTGGGGACGACCAGGCCGCCCAGCCCGTCGAGGGCCGGCTCCGTCGCGAACCGCTCCGCCAGGGCCCGGACCCAGTGACGATCGACCTCGACGTCGTCGTCGGTGAAGGCGACGACCTCCCCCACGGCCTCGTCGACGCCGCGGTTGCGTGCCGCCGAGATCCCGGGGACGGGCTGGCGGAGCAGGCGCACCCGCGGGTCGCCGAGCTCCGGCACGGCCGCGGCGGCGTCGCCGTCGGGTGTGCCGGGGCGGTTGTCGACGACCAGCACCTCGACCGGCGGGAGCTCCTGGTCCAGCAGGGCCCGCAGGCAGCGGGAGAGCCCGGCGGGCCGCTCGAGCATCGTCGGGATCACCACGGAGACGCTCGGCAGCGCACCCCCGGCCGCGACCGGGGCGTCCTCCGGCGCGGGCTCCACCAGCCGCTGCACCGCGGCGTCGCGGGCGTCGCGGTCGAGCGCCTCGGGGAGGGGGAGGGTGAACAGCCCCACCGGCCGGGCCCCGCGCCGGGCGACGACGTGCACCGCCCCGTAGCGGGCGACGTCCTCGTCGGCCAGGACGGGACCGTCGGTCCCGTCGAGGTCCCAGTGGACGACCTTGGTCGGCCGCCACCCGCCGTCCCCGGCGGGCGACGCCGCGGGGACGGCGCCGGCCTCCCGGTCCAGCCGCCGGTCCAGCCGCCGCTGCCGGATGTAGGCGCCGGGTCCGCGGAGCATCCCGGCCCGGTTCGCCGACAGCAGCTCGGCGGGGAAGTCCGCCGCGAGACCGGAGACGCGCAGGCTGTCGGAGCTGGTCATGTCCCGCACCGCCCTGCCGGCCAGCGCGGCCAGCCGGAGGAGGACGGGCGGCGAGTCGACGACCAGGGAGGTGTAGAAGGCGGTGAGGCCCGTGCCGTAGCCCTCCATCTGCCGGCGGAGCCCGGCCACGTCGCGGCGGTGGAAGTGCCGGGTGACCGCGCTGGGGCGGTAGAGGGTCGGGAGGCCCGAGCGCAGCAGGTCGGTGAAGACCCGCGTGTCCTCGGCGCCGTGCGTCAGGGTGCCGGCGCCGAGCGCGGCGTCGAAACCGCCGACGGCCCGCAGGGCCGACGTGCGGAACGCCATGTTGGCGCCGACCCCGAACGGGGGCAGGGGGTACAGCGGGCTCTGGCGGTCCCCGCTGCCCGGCCCGAAGTCGGCCGGCGTGAACCCGCGTCCCTTGCTGTGCCCGCCGAACTGCTCGAACCAGACCTGCGCACGGGTCGCCAGCTCGGCGGGGACGACCAGCCCGGACACGGCGGCGGCCTGCGGCCGCTCGGTCAGGGCACGGGTCAGCTCCGACAGCCACATGGGGTCGGCGACCTCGTCGTCGTCGATCCAGGCGACGACCTCACCCTCCAGCGGCTCCTGCAGGGCCCGGTTGCGTGCCCGGGACAGGCCGGGCCGCGGCTCGACGACGTACCGGATGTCCAGGCGGCCGGCGAAGCCCGCGACCACGTCCGCGGTGGCGGTGGTGACCGGCGCGTTGTCGACCACCCAGACCGCGAAGTCGGGGTGGTCCTGCGCGGTCAGGCTCTCGAGGCAGCCGGCCAGCGCCTCCGGCCGCTCCCGGGTGCACAGGACGACGCTGGCACGGGGAGCGACGGCGAGGTGGCGGGCGTGCACCTCGGCGAAGCCGGGACCCGCGGCGCGACGGCGGCGCACGACGTCGCCCCACCGGCTGTCCAGGAGCCGCTGGAGCTCGTCGGCCCGCATCCCCTGATCGGGGAGCGGCACGACCTCCCACCCCACGGGCTCGCCGTCCAGGCGCAGCAGCAGCCACGCCTCGTCCGCGGTCGTCCCGTCCGGAGCCGTGCGCTGCAGCGGACCCACCGGGTCCGAGAGCTCGACGTCCAGGACGTGTGCCGCGGCGGTGTCGACCGCCGGGGCGGTGTCGTCGACCAGCGCCATCTCAGTTCGATCCGTCCGTTCCCCCGGTGGAGCTCATGTCAGCTCGCGGCCCAGCACGTGCTTGGCGGCGCGGCGAGCGGTGCGCCAGGCCGGCGCGGCGACACGCTTGAGGTGCGGCGCGAGCCCGGGCTCGCCCTTCTCGACGAGCGCCCGGAAGGCGTCGCCGGTGTCCCCCGGCCGGACGTGCAGGCGGGGAACACGGTACGGATCATCCGCGGACGTGGCGATCCTCCGCCCGACGATGCATCCGTTCGAGTAACCCGCCTCGGCGACCGCGCGCGCGACCCGGCGGCTCGAGTAGCCGTGGGGGTAGCAGAAGGAGACCACCGGCCGGCCGAGGGCGTCCTCGAGGGCCCGCCGGCTGTCGACCACCTCGGTGCGCAGGTCGCGGGAGGAGAGCGTGTCGAGCGTCCGGTGGTTGACCGAGTGGCTGCCGATCTCGACGCCGGCGTCCGCGGCGTCGGCCAGCTCCGACCAGCTCAGCCGTGACCCGTGCGGGTCGCCGGGCGGCAACCGGAGTCCGACGTCGCCGGTGGGGACGTACATGGTGGCGCGGGCGCCCAGCGAGACCAGCACCTCGACCGCGTTCGTGAAGTCGAGCAGGCCGTCGTCGAAGGTCACGCCCACGACCCGGGCGTCGGGGTCGGCGGCGCGGGCCGCGAGCGCCTCGGTGAGGCCGAGGAGGCGCCATCCCTCCGCGGCGAGTGCGCCGAGCTGCTCGGCGAGCTCACCGACGGGGACGGCGTGCTCGTTCGGTGTGGCCGGCGGTGTCGCCGGGGTCGAGTGGTACATCAGCACGGGCATCCGCCACCGCACCGACGGGCGCAGGAGGTCCCCGGCCACGGCGAGGGCGCTCACCGTGCGCCTCCGGCCCGGGGACGGCGCGCCGGCGTGGCCCTGCCCTCGTCCGGGGTCCCGCGGCCCAGGTCGTCGACGACGGCCACGGGGGCGGCCGGCCGGGAGGAGCCCGGCCGTGCGGTGAGGTACCCGAGCCCTGCCGCCGCGACCCCGGCCACGATGGCGGCAGCCCGGCCGAGTCCGCCGACGACGTCCCCCCGGAGCGCCGCGGCGAGGTTGCGGCCCACACCGGCCAGCAGCACCGAGCGCACGTAGGCGGCCTCCTCGGCCAGGACGTGCTCGCCGGCGGTCGGGAGCGCCGCCATGTGCCGCTTGCCGGCGCCCTCCAGGTGGCTGCGCCGGAGGAAGAAGCGGAACGTCCGGCGCTCCGGCGGCACCTCGTGCCACACGACCGCGGAGGGGGTGAACCGCCAGCGGGAGCCCGGGCCGTTGTGCGCGTTGAGGCGGAGGCACAGCTCGGTGTCCTCGGGCTGGGAGGCGTCACCGACCTTGCCGAAGTCGTTGCTGAAGCCCCCGACCGCCAGGAGCGCGGTCCGGCGGACCAGCAGGTTGGCGCCCCAGACGTTGCGGACGTCGGTGCCCCCGCGCCGGGGGATCGAGCCGCCGACGACCCAGGAGAACTCCTCGGGGAACCACCGCGGCGCACCGCCCGGCCAGCGGGCCTCGATCGCCCCGCCGACCCCGGTGGCGAAGGGGGCCGCCCGGTGGGCCCGCAGCAGCTCCTCGATCCAGGTCGGCTCGGCCACCTCGTCGTCGTCGAGGAAGGCGATGAGCTCGGCCGTGCTGACCATCGCCCCGGTGTTCCGCCCGCCGGACGCACCCCGGGAGTACTGGTTGGCCACGACCCGCGCCCGGTCACCGATCTCGCGGCGCAGCCGGTGCAGGAGGGTGTCGTTGTGGTCGACGACCACGATCAGCTCGACCGGGACGGTCTGCGCTGCCGCGGAGTCCACCGCGCGCAGGATGTCGGTCCAGCGGGCCTCGCTGAAGCAGGGCACGACCACGGCGACGGTGGTCATGCCACCTCCTCGACGCCGACCACGCCGGCGCGCGGCCGCAGCGCCGCCCAGTCCCCGGCCGACGGCTGGTGCCCGGTGCCGAGCGGGGACGGAGCCGTCGTCGCGGACGTGACCGACGCCGGCCGGGTGACCGGTCCCCGCGTGCCGTTGACCCGCTCGACGAGCAGGGCGCGCAGGACCCGCAGGCCGTCCCGCCAGGTGTTGAGGTTGCTCTGCCCGTGCAGGCGGGGGAACTCGAAGCTGGGGACCTCGGCGATGGTCAGCCGGGCCTTCGCCACGCGCGTGTTGATGATCGTCTCGATCTCGAACCCGTCACCCCAGGCCTTGTGGTCGCGCTCGCCGTCGGAGGCGTCGAGGGCGAGCACCGGCAGGCAGTGCGTCCAGAAGGCGTTGTACCCGTAGCAGAGGTCGCTGTAGGAGGTGCCGTAGAGCACGTTGACGATCCGGTTGAGCCAGCGGTTGCCCCAGGCCCGCAGCTTGGTGATGTCGGCACTGCCGCCGCCCGGGGCGAAGCGCGTGCCCTTGGCGAAGTCGGCACCGGACGTGAGCGCCGCGACGTAGGCCGGGATCTCCCGCGGGTCGGCCGAGCCGTCGGCGTCCAGCATGACCACGATGTCGCCGGTCACCGCCCGGAAGCCGCACGCCAGGGCGTTGCCCTTCCCCCGCCGGTTCTGGCGGACCACCACGACGTCGGGACGGAGCCTGCGGGCCACCTCGACGGTGTCGTCGACGCTGCGCCCGTCCACCACGATGACCTCGTGCAGGTCCTCCGGGAGCAGGGCGAAGACGTGCGGGAGGTTCTTGGCCTCGTTGTACGTCGGGATGACCACGCTGATCCGGGGCGCGGTGCCGGGGTGGTGGTGCAGTGCGGTGCCCTCGTGTGGGCGCATGCCGGTCCTCTCGTTGCGGAGTCGGGTCCGGTTTCGCCTCTGCTCGCCGTCGGGTGGATGGCGACCAAGTCGCCCGACGGGTCATCGCTACCCGTGGTGCTGCTGCTGAGTGGTGTCCTCGCTGGCCGGTCAGTCGGCGCAGGGGAACCCGGGACGCGTGACGGCACATCGGTGTGCTGGTCCCCCGTGCCACCTGGCCGGCGTCGCACTCCCATGCTGACGGAGAGTCGTCGCCGTGTCCACAGAGTGATGGGTGCGTCACGTCATCGGGTGAACACCGCTGACGGTCGAGGACCCACGGTAGCCGATCGCCGGAGCCGTCCACCCACCCGGGTGGACGACCCCACCCGGGCGGGTGTCCCGGCCCCGGCGGGATCAGCCGAGTCGGTCGTCGACGATCTCGGCGGTCCCGGACTCCTCGACGGCCGACCGCATCTGCGTCAGCGCCTCCGGGTCGGCGTCGAGCGCCCACTCGAGGTAGTCGGTCGTGGCCTCGGCGATCACCGGCCAGGTCGGGGAGCTGTCGTCGTCGTAGGCACGGCTGTGGTCGGCGTCGGGGACCTCGATGAAGGCCTTCGGCTCCGGGGCCCGGCCGTAGAGCTCCGCGCCCTGCTCCAGCGGGATCGCGTCGTCGTTGCCGCCGTGGACGAACAGGACGGGGGTGCCGGCCTCGGCGAACGGCCGGGTCAGCTGCTGCCCGAGCTCCGGGACGAGGTAGGTCAGCTCGCCGCCGGCGAGGACGAGCGCGGCGTCGAAGCGGTCGTCGAGGTCCCCCTCGCTGCGCAGCAGGGCCGTCGTCAGGGCGCCGAGGGAGTGCCCGGCCGCGGCGAGCCGCTCCTCGTCGATGACGCCCTCCACGTCGCTGCCCTGCGTCCGGCCGAGCTCGAGGACCCGGTCGAGGACGAAGGACACGTCCGCGGGCTGCTGCAGCACGTCGGCGCGGATCTCCTCGGTCCCCTCCGCGCTCAGCGGGAACCGCGGCGCCGCGACGACCATGCCGGCCGAGGCCCAGCGGCTCAGCAGCTCCTCGTAGGCCTCGGGCGAGGCCAGGTAGCCGTGGCTGAACACGACCAGCGGGTAGGGGCCGTCACCGCCGTCGGGGTACCAGATCGTGGTCTCCAGCGTCCGGCTCGCCGCCAGCTGGTTGCCCTGGTCGTCCACGGTCGGCCTCGACGGGTCCTCGAAGGTGACCGTGGTGCTCGTCACCTGCAGCGCGGTGGGCTCGGCCGGCGTCGCGTCCTCGGGCGTCGCGTCGTCGGGCGTGGCGGAGGAGCAGCCGGTGACGAGCAGGGGAGCCACGAGTGCGAGGAGGACGCGGTCGCGCCAGCGGTTCGCCATGACCCCAGTCTCCGGCATCGGGCTGGAGCACCCCGGGACCAGGGCGCCCGGTGGGAGGTCTCACACGCCGCCGCCCGACCGGCCACCGGGGTCCGTGGTCCGCGCTCAGCCGGCGGTCCACTCCAGCAGCTCGTCGGCGGTCCAGGTGTTGACCACCCGGTCCGGGTCGACGCCGGTCTCGACGGCGCGCTCGCAGCCGTTGCCCTGCCAGTCGAGCTGGCCGGGGGCGTGCGCGTCGGTGTCGACGGCGAACCGGCAGCCCAGCTCGACGGCGAGGGACAGCAGCCGCAGCGGCGGGTCCAGCCGCTCGGGCCGGGAGTTGATCTCGACGGCGGTGTCGTGCTGCGCGCAGGCGGTGAACACGGCCTCGGCGTCGAAGGCGCTCTCCGGCCGCGGCCGCTGCCGCCGTCCCTCCCGCTGCTCGCGGGGGATCAGCAGCCGCCCGGTGCAGTGCCCGAGGACGTCGGTGTGCGGGTTGGCGACCGCGGCGAGCATCCGCTCGGTCATGGCCGCGGACTCGGCGCGCAGGTCCGAGTGGACGCTGGCCACCACGACGTCGAGGCGGCCGAGCAGCTCGTCGGTCTGGTCGAGGCTGCCGTCGACGTTGATGTCGCACTCGATGCCGGTGAGGATCCGGAACGGCGCGAGCTCCGCGTTGAGCTCGGCGACGACGTCGAGCTGGCGCTCCAGCCGCTCCGCCGTCAGCCCGTTGGCGACGGTCAGCCGCGGGGAGTGGTCGGTCAGCGCCATGTACTCGTGGCCCAGCCCGATCGCCGCCTCGGCCATCTCGCGGATCGGGCTGCCGCCGTCGGACCAGTCCGAGTGCGTGTGCAGGTCGCCGCGGAGGGTGGCGCGGAACTCGGCGACGTCGTCGGCCAGCGGCACGAGCTCGGAGTGGGCCTCCTCGAGCCGGGCCAGGTACTCCGGCACCTCGCCGGCGTGCGCCTGCACGATCGCGGCGCCGGTCTTGGGGCCGATGCCGCGCAGGTCGGTGAGCGTGCGCGTGCGGATCCGCCGGTCGAGCTCCTCGGGCCCGATCGTGTCGACGACGGCCGCCGCGGTGCGGAACGCGGCGACCCGGTGCGTGGGCTCGCGGGCGCGCTCCAGGAGGAAGGCGATCCTCCGGAGCGCGGCCGCGGGTCCGAGAGGTGTGCTCAGCTGGCCTTCCTCGCCTTCCTGGCGGCCTTCTTCTGGGCCTTGGCCGCGCGCCGGGTCGCCTTCTCGTAGTTCTTCTCCGTCGACTCGGCGGCGCGCCTGGCCGCGCGGCGGGCCCGGTAGCCGACCGACGGGCGGCCCTCGGTGTCGACGGCGGCGATCAGCAGGCCGCCGAGCAGGCCGGCGTTCTTGAGGAAGTTCGACAGCTGGCCGAAGCGCTCCTCCGGGTCCTCGTGCTCCCAGAAGCGGTGGCCGGCGAAGGTGGTCGGGACGATGCTCCCGGCCAGCGCGAGCGCGCTCAGGCGGGGCAGCTTGCCGAGCGCGAACAGCGCGCCCGCGCCGACCTTGATGCCGGCGTCGATCTTCACCCACTGCTCGGTGTCGCGCGGCACCTGGACCGGCAGCTGCTGGTCCGCCGTCCTGGTGATCGTGTCGACCACCGGCTGGGCCCCCGGCACCCGGGTCTGCGGTTTGCGCAGGGTGTCGACGCCGCCGTAGAGGAACGACGCTGCGAGCAGGGGCCGGGCGATCCGGCGGACCAACATGGATGACCTCTTCCGTCGATGGGACCTCAGGCGTGTCCCTTGCCCAGGCAGCGGTTCGGGACACCTGATCGGAACCTAGTGATCAGCACCTCTCCGCGCTCGGTCAGTGCAGGGGCCGCCCGCAGCGCGGGATGATCGGCCGGTGCACCCGTCGGCCCGTCCGCAGTGGCGGCCCGCGTGGTGGGTGCTCCTGCTCGGGCTGGCCGCGATCGTCCTCTTCGGGACCGCCTTCGCGGTGCGGCTGAGCTGCGTTCTCGGGCACTGTGCGGTCCCGTCGGTGCGGTACCTGCTCGACCTCGACGCGGTCGGCGGGCTCCCGCGCCTGTTCACCACCGGCGTCTTCGTCGCCGTGGCGGCACTCGCGGGCCGCGCGTGCCGCTCGGCCACCGGCCGGGCCCGGCCGTGGTGGGCGGCGGTCGCGGCCGCGGGGCTGGCGCTCGCGGTCGTGAAGCTGGCGAGCGCGCACTCGCTCGCGGAGGCCGGGACGTCCCCGCTGACGACGCTGCTCCTCGGGCTCGCCGTCGCCGTGCCGTCGCTGTGGCTGCTCGCGGTGGCGGGCCGGGCGTGGGACGTCCCCGCGACGGTGCCGGTGGTGGCCGCGCTCGCGGGCTACGCCCTCGCCGCCCTGGGCCTCGACGTGCTCACCCACCTGGCCGGGCTGCTCGCCGGTGGTGCCGGGGCGGCGTCGGCGACGTTCGTCGAGGAGCTCGGCGAGGCGCTCGCCGCGGTGGCGGTCCTGGCGGTGGTCCGGTCCGGGACGTCGGCCGCTCGCCCCGGCCGGTGAGCGGACCGCGTGGGGGTGTTCCCCGTGCGTCGCGGGTGCCGCCGGGCCGGCAGGGCGCGAGGAACGCCCGCGACGGGGCGCGGGGTCAGGCCGTGCGGCTGCAGTACACCGTCAGCGGCGCGCGCTTGCCGAACACGAACGACGACGCCGCCTCGCCCGTCTCGCCGTCGTAGGCGACGCGTTGCGGGCCCGACCACAGGTGCACGTGCAGCTCCGGCGTCGCGGAGGTGGCGTAGCCGGAGCTGCGGTCGCTGATCCCGAGCAGGGCGCCGAGCACCGCGCGGGTGCGGCTGAACGGGACGTCGGCGCGCAGGTACTGCACGTCGAGCAGTCCGTCCTCCAGCCGCGGCCGCCACGCCGGCGCCAGGCCGCGCGGGGTGTAGCGGCAGTTGCCGACGAACAGGATCCAGACCTCGACCGGCCGCCCGTCGAGCACCATCGACACCGGCGTCCCGGCGCGCAGCACCTGCGCCGCCGCCACCGCCGTCGCGGTCCACCGGCCGAGCCGCCGCTCGAGCGCGTCGCGGCGCCGCACGAGCTCCGGGTAGACGCCGATGCTCGCGGTGTTGAGGAACGGCACCCCGTTGACGTCGGCGACGTCCACGCGCACCGCCTGCCCGGCCGTCACCGCGTCGGCGGCGTGCTCGAGCGTCTCGACCCCGAGGTCGCGGGCGAAGTGGTTGAGCGTCCCCGCCGGGAGGACGGCCAGCGGCAGCGCGGCCTCCAGCGCCACCGCTGCGGCGGCCGCCACGCTGCCGTCCCCGCCGGCCACGCCGAGCGCCGTGGCCCGCCCCGACCGAGCGGCCTCCTCGAGCAGGTCGCCCACGCCGCACCCATCGGACGCCGCCAGCACCTCGGCGCGGGGCAGCAGGCGCCGGATCTCCTCGGCGGGGTCGTAGCCCTCCGGCCCCGACCGCGGGTTGACGGCGACGACGAGGCCCTCGCCGTCGGGCAGCGCGGGGGCGCTGCTCCCGGGCCGCACGCGCGCCGGCTCGGTCGGGCGCACGGGCCACCACCGCCGGCCGGCCAGCGCCACGCCGGCCCCGATGGCCAGCCCCGAGACGACGTCACCCGGGTAGTGCACGCCCACGTGCACCCGCGAGTACCCGACCGCCACCGCGAGCGGGGCCAGCGCGGCGCCGGCCAGCGGGTCCTCCATCGCCACGCCGGTGGCGAAGGCGGCCGCCGACGACGAGTGGCCGCTGGGGAAGGAGAGGGTGTGCGGCGCCCGGCGCAGCCGACGGTCGGCCGCCAGGTTCGCCAGGTCCGGCCGCACCCGGCCGAACAGCCGCTTGAGGACGGCGTTGACCACGCCGCTGGCCACCGCCAGCGAGCCCAGGCCCCGCACCGCGCCCCGCCGCGGCGCCCCGCGGCGCAGCCCGAGCACCAGGGCGATCGTGAACCAGAGCTTGCCGTGGTCGGCCGCCCGCGACAGCCGCCGCAGCCAGCGGTCGGCCGGGCTCGCGGGCAGCGCGCCGACGGCGGCGTGCAGCCGGGCGTCCCAGTGGCGCAGCCGCAGCGGGGTCACCCGCGGGACGCTAGCCCTCCTCAGGCCTTGCGGCGGGCCCGGTAGGCGGCGACGGTCGAGCGGCTGGCGCAGGTGTTCGAGCAGTACCGGCGGCTGGCGTTGCGCGAGGTGTCCACGTAGACGTCGTCGCAGCCCTCGGCCGAGCAGACGCCGAGCCGCTGCCACCCGTGCTGGGCCACCACCTGGGACAGCCCCATCGCCACCGTCGTCGTCAGCTGCTCGAGGGCGGAGGCGTCGGGGCGCGCGTAGTGCAGGTGCAGCTCGCCGTCGTGGTCGGTGGCGTAGGGGTGCGGCCGGGCCAGGGCGAGCAGCTCGTTGAGCCGGGCGATGACGTCGTCCTGCGTCCCCGCGACGGCGACCGCGCGGACCAGGTCGGAGGTTGCGGCGGCGCGGCGGGTCTCGGCGGGGGAGAGCTCCAGCGCCGTCTCGGGGGTGAACCACTCGTCGTGGGCGCGCAGGAACGCCACCGCCCAGTCCGGATCCGCCGCGCGGTCGGCGTTGGCCAGGTCGATGGCCAGCTCCACGGCGTTCGACCCGTAGGTGTCGTAGTCCATGTGACTCCCTACCGCCCTGCTATCGTCGTAGGGGGTCAACGACTCTTGACCCCCTACTGTTCCTCTTCCTCGATCTTCTGAAGTGAGTTCCGTCGTGCGTGCGTACCTGTCCGTCTGGCGCCTGCCGTCCGCCCCCGTGCTGCTGCTCGCCGGCTTCGCCGGCCGGCTGCCCTCGGCGATGGTCCCGCTGGCGCTGCTGCTCATGGTGCAGCAGCAGACCGGTTCCTACGCCGCCGCCGGCCTCGCGTCGGCGACCTACGGCCTCGCGATGGCCGCCATGGCGCCGGTGCTCGGCCGGCTCGCCGACCGGCGCACCCCGCGCCCGGTCCTGCTCGGCCAGGCCGGCGCCTACCCCCTCCTGCTCGCCGTGCTGGTGGCCGTCGTCCTCGGCGGCGCGCCGATCGCGGTCGTCGTCGCTGCGTCGGCGGCGGCCGGTGCGGCGACGCCGCTGGTGTCGGGCACCGTGCGGGCGCTGTGGTCGCGGGTCGACCCGCGGGTGCGCGGCACCGCCTTCGCCCTCGACGCCACCGCCACCGAGCTGGTCTTCGTCGCGGGCCCCACGCTGGTCGCGACGCTCGCCGTCCTCACCGGCCCGGCCTGGGCGCTCGGCGTCGCCGGCCTGCTCGCGGTGGCCGGCGCGCTGGGCATCGCGACGTCGAGGGCGCTGCGCGGCTGGACGCCCGTGCCGGCCACCCAGCGCACCAGCCCCTTCGCCACCGTGCTCGCCCCCGGCATGCCGCGGGTGCTGGTCAGCGGATCGGCGCTGATGCTCGGCTTCGGCGCGCTGGAGGTGGCCATTCCGGCGTTCGCCGACGCCGCCGGCTCGCCCGGCATGTCGGGCCTGCTGCTGGCGCTGTGGTCGCTGGGCTCGGTGGCCGGCGGCCTGTGGTTCGGTGCCCGCGTGGTGAGCGCCTCGCTGCCGCGCCAGTACCGGTGGCTGCTGCTCGGCGTCACGATCGGCCTGGCGCCGCTGGCCGCGGCGTCGAGCCCGTGGGTGCTCGGCGCGCTGCTGTTCCTCGGCGGGACGGCGATCGCGCCGACGCTCACCGTGCAGAACTCGCTGGTCGGCGCCCTCGCCCCGGCACACGCCACCACGGAGGCCTTCACCTGGCTCTCCACGATGGCCACCGGCGCCTCGGCGGTCGGCGCGGCGCTCGGCGGGGCGCTGATCGACGGCCCGCACGGGGTGACCGGCAGCCTGGTGCTGGCGGTGGCCGGCGCCGCCGTCGCGGTGCTGGTGACCCTGCTGCCGGGCCGCCGCGCGGTGTCGTCCCCGCGGGAGCGGGTGGCCGTCTGAGCCCGCCCTCCCGGCCCGGACCCCCCGGGCTGGGAGGGCCGCGGAGGCCGCTGGTAGTCTCTTCTCCGGTGGTTCCGGGGGGACTCGGACCCCGGGAGGCTTCGCCTAGTCCGGTCTATGGCGCCGCACTGCTAATGCGGTTTGGGTTAATCCCCATCCCGGGTTCAAATCCCGGAGCCTCCGCGCACGACAACTGCACAGCACGCACCCGTAGCTCAACGGATAGAGCATCTGACTACGGATCAGAAGGTTAGGGGTTCGAATCCCTTCGGGTGCACGTCTTGGTTGAGACACCGCCACGGCCCCGCTCCTCGCGCAGGAGCGGGGCTGTGGTGTTCCTCACGCCCGCGCCCGCCGCTCCGTCCGCGCCCGGGCCCGCGCGCGCCCGGGTCAGCAGGTCGCGCACCGTCGCCTCCGTCCGCGGCCCTGGGTCGACCACGTAGACCCAGCCCAGCTCGCCGTGGACCGGGTGCGCCGGCACGGTGTCGGTCGCGTCCGGGGCGGGCTCGTCGTCGCCGGCCGGCTCCCGCGGCGCCCGGCCGACCAGCGCGGTGAACTCCTCCCGCCCGACGCCGACGTCCACCCGGAACGTCCCGGGCCGGTCCAGCCGCGACGACCGGTCGCCGGGTACGTCCTTGGTCGCGACCGTCGCGAACGGCTGGGTCCGCGGCACGACGCCGTCGGGCGCCCAGTAGAGGAAGACGTCGCCCCAGGCCGCCTCCGGCGAGCCGTCGCCCGGGCCCGGCCGCAGGACCAGGACGCCGCCCGGCGAGGTGGCGTGACCGATGATCTCGTCGATGTCCACGCCTTCGAGCGTGGCATCCAGGTCCCTGTGGAGGGTCGGGCCCGAGGAGACGGGGAGGAACCGGTGCGGAGTCTCCAGTCGGGCCTGCGGACGGTCGACGTCGCCCGGCGGGCCGGTGCTCGGTGCAGCACGTGCGCGACCTCGAGGCCGCGGGCGTGCTGCCTCCGGCCGGGCGCACCGCGTCGGGGTACCGCACCTTCGCCGAGGAGCACGTCCGCGCGGCGCAGGCCCACCGCGCTCTCGCGGCCGCCGTCGGGCCGGTGCACGCCACGGAGCTCCTCCGCACCGCCCACCGGGACCCGCCGGGGCTGCTCCGCCTCCTCGACGCGGCCCACGCCCGGCTCGACGCCGAGCGGCGCGACCTGGCCCTCGCCCGCGAGGCCGCGGAGCTGATCGCCGGTGAGCCGATCCGGGACGTGCGGCCCTCGGACGCGATGGGCGTCGCCGAGCTCGCCGCGGCCCTCGGCGTGCGCCCGTCGACCCTGCGGCACTGGGACGCCGAGGGGCTGGTCAGCCCGAGACGGGGAGCCGGCGAGGCGCGCCGCTACTCGCCGGCCGACGTCCGGGACGCCCGGATCGTCCACCAGCTCCGCCGGGCGGGGTACCGCATCGGCCCGCTCCGGGAGCTCGTGCCGCGGTTCCGCGAGGCGGGGCGGCACGACGACGTCCGCGCCGCGCTGGCCGCCCGGGACGCCGACGTCGACGCCCGGTCCCGGGCGCTGTTCGAGGGGACCGCCGCGCTCGCCGCGCTGCTCGGCGCGGGCGTCGGGGGAGGGGATCGAGGGGCGGGGGGCCGGTCCTGACGGTCTGGCCGCGTTGGTCGGTCCACCGAGCTGTCGGTGGCCACTCGATTGCCGGCTGCCCCCGCCCACGTCCACTGTGAGCCGCATCACAGGAGGCGTCAACCCCGCCCGGGCGTGTCCCTCAACCCTCCGTGCCGCGCGGGACCACGACCACCGGGACCGGCGCCGCGCGCACGATGCGGGTCGCCGTCGAGCCGAGGAACACCCGGGCCAGCGGACCCAGCCGGGACGAGCCCACGACCAGCAGGTCGCCGTCGGACCACCCCGCGGCGGACACCGCACCGGGCCACCCCGGGCCCCGCGCCACCGCGGTCCCCGGCGGGCCGGGCAGGCCGGCGGCCACCCGGTCCAGCTCCTCCCGCGCCTGCCGGGCCCACGCGGAGGCCACCTCGCGCTCGACGTGCAGGCCGGTCTCCGAGGGCAGCAGCGGGTCGCGCTCGGGCGCGAAGGTGACCAGGCGCAGCGGCACCTCCCACGCGGCCGCGGTGCGCTGCGCCCAGGCCAGCGCGGCGCGGGAGCGGTCGGTGCCGGCCCACGCGCAGGTCAGCCGCGTCACGCGCGGCCCCGGCGCGCCCGCCCGCGCGGCCAGTGCCAGCGGCACGGGGGAGGAGCGCAGCAGGTGCTCGGGCACCGCGCCCTCCCGGCCGAGGACCAGCAGCGTCCCGCCGACCTGCCCGACCACGGTGACCAGCCCGGCCGGCACCGACGGCGCCTCGAGGGCGACGGTGCGCACCTCGGCCACCCCGGCCTCCCGCAGGTCGTGCGCCGCCCGGCCCTGGCGGGAGCGGACGACGTCGGCGACCCACGTCCGGTACTCGTGGTCCACCCGCGGGTCGGGGAAGCCGCGCGGGACCACCGTGGCCACCACGACGTCGTCCCCGCCCGTGCGGGCGAGCGTCGCGGCCAGCCGGAGGTGGGCCGCGCCGCCGTCCTCGAGGTCGGCGGGGTGGCCGACGACGAGGGTCACCGGGGCGTCCGCAGCGCCGAGTGGGTGCGGGCGTAGGTGACGTAGACGACCGCGGCGATCGCCAGCCAGCCGGCGAACAGCGCCCACGTGACGCCGGGCAGCCCCCAGATCAGGTAGAGGCAGAAGAGCACCGACAGCAGCGGCACCACCGGGAAGCCGGGCACGCGGAAGCCGCGCGGCAGGTCCGGCTGCGTGCGGCGCAGCACGACCACCCCGATCGACACCACGGTGAAGGCGACCAGCGTGCCCATGCTGGTGAGGTCGACGAGGAAGTCCAGCGGGACGAACCCGGCCAGCAGGCCGACGAACAGCGCGACGGCGACCGTGCCGCGCACCGGGGTCAGCGTGCGGCGGTCGACCCGGCTGAACAGCGACGGGATCATGCCGTCCCGGCTCATCGCGAACAGGATCCGCGTCTGGCCGTACATGGTCACCAGCGTCACCGAGAAGATCGAGACGACCGCCCCGGCGGCCAGGACGACCGCGGGCCAGCGCGACCCGGTGACGTCCTCGAGGATCACCGCGAGCCCGGCCTCCTGCCCCTCGAAGGCGCCGGCGGCCTGGGCGCCGACCGCGGCGACGGCGACCAGCAGGTACACCGCCGTCACCACGACGAGGGCGCCGACGATCGCCCGCGGCAGCGTCCGGCGCGGGTCGCGCACCTCCTCGCCGGCGGTGGAGACGGCGTCCAGGCCGATGAAGCTGAAGAAGATCGACGACGCCGCGGCGCTGATCCCGGCCACGCCGAGCGGGGCGAAGGGCGCGAGGTTGCCGGCGTCGAAGGCGGTGAACGCGACGGCGGCGAAGAACAGCAGGACGCAGACCTTGAGCACGACCATGACGGCGTTGGCCCGCGCGGACTCGCTGGCCCCGCGGACCAGCAGCAGCGCGCACAGGGTCACCAGCACGATGGCCGGGAGGTTGACCGCGCCACCCGCGCCGGGGGCGAAGGCCAGCGCGTCGGGGATGCGCACGCCCAGCAGGTCGTCGAGCAGCTCGTTGAGGTACTCGCTCCAGCCCACCGACACCGCCGCCGAGCTGACCGCGTACTCCAGCACCAGGCACCAGCCGACGACGTAAGCGACGACCTCGCCGAGCGTCGCGTACGCGTAGGAGTACGACGAGCCCGCGACCGGGATGGTGGAGGCCAGCTCCGCGTAGCAGAGCGCGGTGAACCCGGCGGTGATCGCCGCCAGGACGAACGACACGACGACGGCGGGGCCGGCCTCGGGCACGGCCGTGCTCATCACGAAGAAGATCCCGGTGCCGATCGTGGCGCCGATGCCCAGCCCCATGAGCTGGCCGACGCCGATGCGGCGGGCCAGCGCCCCGCCCTCGGGGTCGCCGGCGCCGGTCTCCTCGACCATGAGCGCGACCGGCTTGCGGCGGAACAGCTGGGAGCGCACGGAGGGAGCACTCACGCGGACCTCCTCGACGGCGGGTCGACCGCGCCCACCCTCCCGCCTCGGCACGGGGGCGGCGAGTTCAGCCCACCCGGCGGAGCACCTCCGGGCCCAGCTCGGCGACCGAGGTGTGACCGGTGAGGCCGAGCGTCAGGTCGAACTCGCCGAGGACGTCGGAGACGACCTGCCGCACGCCGGCCTCCCCGGCCAGCCCCAGGCCCCAGGCGTAGGGCCGGCCGAGCAGCACCGCCCGCGCGCCGAGGGCGACGGCGACCAGCACGTCGGCGCCGCTGCGGACGCCGCTGTCGAGCAGCACCGGCGCGCGGTCGCCGACCGCCGCGACGACGTCGGGCAGCGCGTCCAGCGCGGAGATCGAGCGGTCCACCTGCCGGCCGCCGTGGGTGCTCACCACCACGCCGTCGACGCCCTCGTCCAGCGCCCGCCGGGCGTCGTCGGGGTGCAGGACCCCCTTGAGCAGGATCGGCAGCCGGGTGCGGGCCCGCAGCCAGGCGAGGTCGGCCCAGGTGATCGAGGGCCGGGAGTAGGTGGCCAGGAACGTCTCGACGGCGGCCCGCGGCAGCGGCGAGCGGAGGTTCTCCCGGAGCGGGCCGGGCCAGGCGCGGGCCATCCCGACCATCGCCAGCACCGCGGCGAGCGTGGGCCGGGGCTGGCGGTCGCGTCCGGCGGCCTCGCCCGCCTGCGCGGGGGCGGCGTCGCCGGCCGCGGCGACGCGGGCCTCGACCAGCCGCCGGAACGCCGGGTCGGAGGTGTACTGGGCGATCCCCTTGCCGAGCGCGAACGGCAGGTGCCCGAGGTCGAGGTCGCGCGGGCGCCAGCCGAGCATCGTGGTGTCGAGGGTGACCACCAGCGCCTCGCAGCCCGCGGCCTCGGCCCGGCCGACCAGGCTCTCGACCAGCTCGTCGGAGGTCGACCAGTACAGCTGGAACCAGCGGGGCGCGTCGCCCATGGCCTGCGCGCACGTCTCCATGGGCACCGACGCCTGGTTGGAGAAGACGAACGGCACCCCGAGGGACGCCGCGGCGCGGGCCACCGCGAGGTCGGCCTCCCGGTGCACCAGCTCCAGCGCCCCGACCGGGCCGAGCAGCACCGGCGCGGGGATCCGCCGCCCGAGCAGCTCCACGGAGGTGTCGCGGTCGCTCACGTCGCGCAGCACCCGGGGGACGACGGCCCACCGGTCGAAGGCGGCGCGGTTGGCCCGCTGCGTGTGCTCCTCCCCGGCGCCGCCGGCCACGTAGGCGTAGGCCCGGGCGGTCAGCCGCGCCCGCGCCCGGCGCTGCAGGGGTTCCGCGGTGGTGGGGACGAGCGGCGAGCGCCCGTACACCCCGGCGCGGTAGACCTCGTTCTGGCGGCGGCGACCGGTCCCGGCTGCTGAGTCCACGAGGCCACCGTAGTGATCCGGCTCACCGGCCCCGCCCGGCCCTCGCGGCCCCCGCGGTCCCGACACGCCGGGCCGTTCGCCGCGACGCGCCGTCGGCCCGTCGTCAACGGGCGTCCACGGACCGCATGATGGGGGAGCGCCGCCACCGGAACCACCGGTGCCGCGGCGTGCACGACCGCTCGAGGGGGAAACGTGCCGGTCGGGTCCGTGCCGAGGCACACGCCCCGCCCCGTCGTGCCGACGGGGCCCGCTCTCCTGTCCGCCGTGTCCGGCCTCCTGGCCGGCTGGGTGGCGCTGGCCGGCCCCGCGCTGGCCGCCGACGACCCGGCCCGGCCCGACGCGCGCGTCACCCACGGGCCGAGCTGCCGCCCCGGCGGGGTCGCGGTCGAGGTGACGGCGGGGACCGTGGCCTACGCGGTCACGCTGGCCACCACGCGCAGCCCGGACGGCGAGGACTCCGCCGAGCTCGCCCCCGGCGAGACGGTGGTGCTGCGGACCGGTGACGTCGACTGGGGCGAGACGATCGACAGCCGGCTGGAGTACGCCGCGCTCGACGGCTCGGGGACGGCGTACACCGACGAGCTCGACGGCTTCTCCTTCACCCGCCCGGCCGAGGAGGACTGCGCCGCGATCACCGCGCCGCCGCCCGCGGAGGTCCCGCCGGCCCCGATGCCGACCCCCGTCCCGGAGCCCGGTGCCCCGGCGGGCGAGGCCGTGCCGATGCCGGTGCCCGGCCTGCCCGCCCCGGAGACCGCCCCGGGAGCTCCCGCCGACGGCCCGGACGCCGGCGCCTCGGTGTCCGCCTCGGCCGAGCAGGTGGCCGCCGGCGGCGAGGTCGTGCTGAGCGCGGCGGGCTTCGGCGCGGGGGAGCAGGTCACGGTCAGCGGCCCCGACGGCACGGTGCTCGGGACCGCGGTGGCCGCGCCGGACGGCACGGTCGAGGTGGCCGTCCGCATCCCCGACGGCGGGGTCCCCGGGCCGACGACGCTCGAGGTGGTCGGCGCCGACAGCGCGCGCACCGCCGCGGTGAACCTGCGCGTCGCCGCGGCGCAGGGGCCGGTCGACCCCGACCCGCTGCCGCTGCCGCTGGTGGCGGCCGGCCTGGCGCTGGTCACCACAGCCGCGGGGCTGGTGCTGGCCGCCGGCCGGCGGCACCCCGCGGACCCGACCGGGAGCGCCTGACGCGGACCTGGGCGACGATGGTGCGGTGACCCCCGACGACGTGCTGACGACCGGGATCCCGGCCGACCCCGCGGCACTCGCCGGAGCCGCGCCGGGCGCCGCGGAGACCTGGCTGCGGATCGTGCAGGTGCACGACCGGATCACCCACCGGGTCGACTCCGCGCTCCACCGCGAGCACGACCTGTCCCTCACCGGCTTCGAGGCGCTGCGGCGGATCGCCGAGGCGCCGGGCGAGCGCGCCACGATGGGCGAGGTCGCCGAGGCCCTCGGGCTGTCCCGCGCCGGGGTCACGAGCACCGTCGGCCGGCTGGTCGACCAGGGGCTGGTCGTGCGCGAGCGGCGGCCGGGGGACCGGCGGCTGCTGCACGCGCGGCTCACCGAGGCGGGCCGCGAGCGCGTCCGCGCCGCCGCGGTCACCCACGACGAGCTCGTCGCGCACCTGCTCACCCTCCTGGGTGACGACGCCGCGGTCGTCACCGACGCGCTGGCCCGGGTCTCCGCCGCCACCCGCATCCGCCGATGAGCTGAGGACCCGCCCGTCCCCTGGCCGGAACGACGTCGTCCGGGGGAACTTCAAGCCCGTAGTGTTTGCGGGCGGTCGCGCCCGGGCAGGGCGCGATCATGTCCGTGAGCTGCACCGTCGTCGTGCCGACCATCGGCCGGCCCTCGCTCGACGTGCTGCTCGACGCGCTGGCCGCCATGCCCGGCCCCCGCCCGGCCGAGCTGGTCGTCGTCGACGACCGCCCCGCCGGGTCCCCGCTGGCCGTCGACCGGCCCGGCCTCCCGCCGGTCCGCGTCGTCCGCACCGGCGGCGGCGGGCCGGCCCGCGCGCGCAACCTCGGCTGGCGCACCGCCCGCACGGAGTGGATCGCCTTCCTCGACGACGACGTCGTCCCGGACCCCGACTGGTACCAGCGGCTGGCCCGGGACCTCGCCGACCTGCCCGCCGACGTCGCCGGCAGCCAGGGCCGGGTGCGGGTGCCGCTGCCGGAGGACCGCCGGCCCACCGACTGGGAGCGCGGCACCGCCGGCCTGGCCACCAGCTCCTGGATCACCGCCGACCTCGCCTACCGCCGCGCCGCGCTGGCCGCCGTCGGCGGGTTCGACGAGCGCTTCCCCCGCGCCTTCCGCGAGGACTCCGACCTGGCGCTGCGCGTCATGGACACCGGCAGCCGGCTGGTGCGCGGGCAGCGCCGGATCACCCACCCGGTCCGGCCCACCGACCGGTGGGTGAGCGTGCGCGTGCAGGCCGGCAACGCCGACGACGTCCTCATGCGCCGGCTGCACGGCCCGGCCTGGCGCGGGCGCGCCGACGCCGCCGTCGGCCGCCGTCCGCGGCACCTCGCCGTCACCGCCGCGGGGCTCGCCGCGCTCGGCCTCGCCGCCGCACGCCGTCCCCGCGCCGCCCCGGCCGCGGCGCTGGCCTGGGCCGCCGGCACCGCCGAGTTCGCCTGGGCCCGCATCGCGCCGGGCCCGCGGGACCGGGCCGAGGTGACCACCATGGCGCTCACCAGCGCGGCCATCCCGCCGCTGGCCACCTGGCACTTCCTGCGCGGTGCGGTGCGGCACCGCCGCGTGGCGCCGTGGCGCGGGCTGCCCGACCTGGTCCTCTTCGACCGCGACGGCACGCTGGTGCACGACTTCCCCTACAACGGCGACCCCGACTGGGTCCGCCCGGTCGACGGCGCCCGCGAGGCCCTCAAGGCCCTGCGCTCCCGCGGCGTCCGGGTGGGGGTCGTCAGCAACCAGTCCGGCGTCGCCCGCGGGATCATCACCCGCGACCAGGTGGACGCCTGCATGGCGCGGCTGGCCGAGCTGCTGGGCCCCTTCGACACGCTGCAGGTCTGCCCGCACGGCCCCGAGGACGGCTGCGACTGCCGCAAGCCGGCACCGGGGATGGTCAAGGCCGCCTGCGCCGAGCTCGACGTCGACCCGGCGCGGACCGTCGTGATCGGGGACATCGGCGCCGACGTCGAGGCCGCCGCGGCCGCCGGCGCCGGCGGCATCCTGGTGCCCACACCGGTGACCCGGCGGCAGGAGGTCGACGCCGCGCCGCGCGTGGCCGCCTCGCTGACCGCCGCGGTCGACGACGTCCTGGCCGGCCGGTGGTGAGGCCCCGCCGGGGCACCGTCCTCGTCGCCCGGCTCGACAACGCCGGCGACGTCCTCCTGCAGGGGCCGCTGGTCCGCGCCGTGGCCGCGTCCGCCGAGCGCGTCGTGTTCCTCGCCGGCCCGGCCGGCGCCGAGGCCGCCGCGCTGCTGCCCGGTGTCGACGAGGTCTGGACCTGGGCCTGCCCGTGGATCCTCGGCGACCCGCCGCCGGTCGACGCCGCCGACCTGGCCGCGCTGACCGACCGGGTGCGCGCGCTCGCCCCCGACGAGGCGGTCGTCAGCACCTCGTTCCACCAGTCCCCGCTGCCGCTGGCGCTGCTGCTGCGCGCCGCCGGCGTCCCGCGGATCTCGGCCACCAGCGTCGACTACCCCGGGTCGCTGCTCGACGTCCGGCACCGGGTCGGCCAGGACGACGAGGTGGACCTGCCGGAGCCCGAGCGCGCGCTCTCGCTCGCCCGGGCGGCCGGCTTCGACCTCCCCGACGGCGACGACGGCCGGCTCGCCGTCCGCCGCCCGCTCCCGGCCGTCGGTCACGAGCCGGGCTACGTGGTCCTGCACCCCGGCGCCTCGGTGCCCGCCCGCGCCTGGCCCGCCGAGCGCTGCGCCGAGGCGGTCGAGGCGCTCGCCGACGCGGGCCACCGCGTGCTGGTCACCGGCGGGCCGGGGGAGCGGGCGCTCACCGCCTCGGTCGCCGGCACCCGCGGCACCGACCTCGGCGGGGCCACGAGCCTGGCGGAGATGGCCGCGTTGCTCGACGGCGCCGCGGCCGTCGTCGTCGGCAACACCGGCCCCGCGCACCTGGCCGCCGCCGTCGGCACCCCGGTCGTCTCGCTGTTCAGCCCGGTCGTGCCGGCCGTCCGGTGGGCACCCTACGGCGTCCCGACCGTGCTGCTCGGCGACCAGGACGCGCCCTGCCGGGACACCCGGGCCCGCGTGTGCCCGGTGCCCGGCCACCCCTGCCTCTCGTCGGTGAGCGCCGCCGACGTCGTCGCCGCCGTCGAGAAGGTGATCGCCGCATGAGGGTCCTGGTCTGGCACGTGCACGGCTCCTGGACGACGGCGTTCGTCCAGGGCCCGCACGAGTACCTGCTCCCGGTGACCCCCGACCGGGGTCCCGACGGGCTCGGCCGCGCGCGCACCTGGGACTGGCCGGCGTCGGCCCGCGAGGTGACGCCGGAGCAGCTGCGCGACGAGCACGTCGACGTCGTCGTGCTGCAGCGGGTGCGGGACCTGGAGCTGGTCCGCGAGTGGCTGGGCCGCGAGCCCGGCCGGGACCTGCCGGCGGTGTTCCTCGAGCACAACGCCCCCGGGCTGGAGGAGGGCGCCGCGCCGGTGCCGTACACCCGGCACCCGCTGGCCGACCGCGACGACGTCCCGATCGCGCACGTCACCCACTTCAACCGGCTCTTCTACGACAACGGCCGCGCCCCGACGACGGTCGTCGAGCACGGCATCGTCGACCCCGGCGAGCGCTGGACCGGCGAGCTGGCCCGCGCCGCCGTCGTCACCAACGAGCCGGTGCGCCGCGGCCGCACGGTGGGCGCCGACCTGCTGCCCGGGCTGGCCGCCGCCGCGCCGGTCGACGTGTTCGGGATGGGCCTGTCCGGCCTGCACGAGCGGTACGGCCTGGACCCCGGCCGGGTGGCGCTGCACGACGACCCGCCGCAGGCCGCCATGCACGCCGAGCTGGCCCGCCGCCGGGTCTACGTGCACCCCGTCCGCTGGACCTCCCTCGGGCTCTCCCTGCTCGAGGCGATGCACCTGGGCATGCCGGTGGTCGCGCTGGCGGCCACCGAGGTGGTGGAGGCGGTGCCCCAGGGCGCCGGCGTGCTGTCCACCCGGCCCGAGGTGCTGTGGGACGCGGTCCGCACCTACCTGCACGACGAGGACGCCGCCCGGCTGGCCGGCAAGGCGGCGCGCGCCGCCGCGCTGGAGCGGTACGGGCTTCCCCGGTTCCTCTCCGACTGGGACACCCTGCTGGAGGAGGTCACCCGATGAGGACGCACCGGGGCACCGGCGCACCGCTGCGCATCGACCTGGTCAGCGAGCACGCCTCGCCGCTGGCGGCCATCGGCGGCGTGGACGCCGGCGGCCAGAACGTGCACGTCGCCGCCCTGGCCGCGGGCCTGGCCGCGCGCGGCCACGAGGTCACCGTGCACACCCGCCGCGACGACCCGGACCTGCCCGACGAGGTGCCCACCGCCGACGGCTACGCGGTCAGCCATCTCACCGCGGGGCCGGCGCGGGCGCTGCCGAAGGACGATCTGCTCGGCCACGTGCCGGAGCTGGCCGCCGCGCTGCGCGCCCGCTGGGGCGTGCGGCCGCCCGACGTCGTCCACGCCCACTTCTGGATGAGCGGGCTGGCCGCCGTCGAGGCCGCCGGGAGCCTGCTCACGCCGGTGCCGGTGCTGCAGACCTTCCACGCCCTCGGCTCGGTTAAGCGCCGCCACCAGGGCGACGCCGACACCTCCCCGGCCGGGCGGATCGAGCTCGAGCGGGACCTGTGCGCGGCGGTCGACCACGTGGTGGCCACCTGCAGCGACGAGGTGTTCGAGCTGCGCCGGCTGGGCCTGTCGCGCGACCGCGTGTCGATCGTCCCGTGCGGCGTCGACACCGCCGTGTTCACCCCGCGCGGCCCGGTGGCGCCGCGCTCGGGCCGGCCGCGGCTGCTCGTGCTCGGCCGGCTGGTGGAGCGCAAGGGCCAGGAGGACGCCGTCCGCGCGCTGGCCGCCGTCCCGGACGCCGAGCTGGTCGTCGTCGGCGGCCCGCCGGCCGACGCGGTGGACGCCGACCCCGAGGTGCGCCGGCTGCGCGCCGTCGCCGCGGAGGTCGGCGTGGCCGACCGGGTGTGCTTCGCCGGGTCGGTCGCCCGCGCCGACGTGCCCGCCTGGGTGCGCTCGGCCGACGTCGTCCTGGCCGTGCCCTGGTACGAGCCGTTCGGCATCACCCCGCTGGAGGCGATGGCCTGCGGCCGCCCGGTGGTCGCCACCGCCGTCGGCGGGCTGCAGGACTCCGTCGCCGACGGCGTCACCGGCGACCTCGTGCCGCCCCGCGACCCGGCCCGGCTCGGCGAGGTGCTCGCCGCGCTCCTGGCCGACGACGCCCGCCGCGCCGCCTACGGCGCGGCCGGGGTCCG
Source organism: Geodermatophilus arenarius (assembly GCF_042654585.1). Classification (NCBI taxonomy): domain Bacteria; kingdom Bacillati; phylum Actinomycetota; class Actinomycetes; order Geodermatophilales; family Geodermatophilaceae; genus Geodermatophilus; species Geodermatophilus arenarius. The sequence goes on along the minus strand of NZ_JBHSGR010000009.1, from coordinate 33,782 downwards.
GCGCGCCCGCGCCCGCTACCGGTGGGCCCGCGTGGCCGCCGACACCGAGGCCGTCTACCGGCAGGTCCTGTCCACCCGGCGTCCCGTCGAGGCCGTCCGATGAGCGCCCCTGGAGGTCGCCGCGTGAGTGTCGCTCCCCACCATGCCCACGAGAGCACTGCCGGCGAGGTCGTCTCGCCCGACTCCTGTACGCACCTCACCGGCCGCGACCACGTCGCGTCGCTGCAGGCGGCCGTGCGCAGCCTCGACGCCTCGGTCGACACCCTCGACCGCTGGGGCCGGCTGCTGGCCGACGTGCTGTGCGGGGAGTCCCGCGGGCGGCTGCTGGCGGCCGGCAACGGGGGCAGCGCCGCGCAGGCGCAGCACCTCACCGCCGAGCTGGTGGGCCGCTACCGCGCCGACCGGCCGCCGTTCTCGGCGATCTGCCTGACCGCGGAGACCTCCTCGCTCACCGCGATCGCCAACGACTACCCGGCCGACGAGCTGTTCGCCCGCCAGGTCGAGGCGCACGGGCGGGCGGGCGACGTCCTGGTGCTGCTGTCCACCTCCGGGCGCAGCCCCAACGCCGTCGCCGCCGCCCGCCGGGCCCGCGAGTGCGGCATCACCGTCCTGTCGATCACCGGTCCCGCGCCGAACCCGCTGGCCGCGGCGTCGGACGAGGCGGTCTGCATCGACTCCCCGTGGACGGCGACCGTGCAGGAGTGCCACCTGGTCGCGCTGCACCTGCTGTGCGCCGCCTTCGACGCCGCGGTGCTGGCCGAGCCCGCCCGCGTGCCGCAGACCCGCCTCGGGATCGCCAGGTGAAACCGCTGGTGGTCGTCGGCGACGCGCTGCTCGACGTCGACCTGGTCGGCACCGCGTCCCGGCTCACCCCCGACGCGCCGGTGCCGGTGGTCGAGGACCTGGAGACCCGCGAGCGCCCCGGCGGCGCCGCGCTGGCCGCGGTGATCGCCGCCCAGGCGACGAACCGCGAGGTCGTGCTGGTCGCCCCCCTCGCCGACGACGACGGCGCGGCCCGGCTGCGCGCGCTGCTGGCCGGGCGGGTGCGGCTGGTCGCCGTCCCGGCCACCGGCGGCACCGCGGTCAAGCGGCGGGTGCGCGTGGGCGACCACTCCGTCGTGCGGCTGGACAGCGGCGCGCCCACCGTCACCCTCGGCGAGCTGCCCGAGGAGGCGCGCGCGGCCGTCCGCGACGCCGCCGCGGTGCTGGTGGCCGACTACGGGCGGGGCACCACCGCCGACCCCGCCGTCCGGGCGCTGCTGGCCGAGGCCGGCGGGCCGGTCGTGTGGGACCCGCACCCGCGGGGTGCCGACCCGGTGCCGTCGGTCCGGCTGGTCACGCCCAACGGCTCCGAGGCCGCCCGCGTGGCCGTGGACGTGCCCGCCGACGGCGACGGCCTGGCCGCCGTCGGGGCGCGGGCCGAGGCGCTGATCCGGCACTGGGGCGTGGGCGCGGTCGCGGTGACCCTCGGCGCGCGCGGCGCGCTGCTGTCCTACGGCGAGGGCGCGCCGATGGTCGTGCCCGCCGTGCCGGTGACCGGCGGCGACCCCTGCGGCGCCGGCGACTCCTTCGCCGCCGCCGCGGCGCTGGCCCTCGCCGACGGCGCGGTGACCGGCGAGGCGGTGGCCGCGGCGGTCGCCTTCGCCGGCCGGTTCGTCGCCGCGGGCGGGGCCGGCAACTGGAGCGGGGCGTGGGACGCCGCCGCGGTGCCCGAGCCGGACGTGGCCGCCGAGGACGACGTGTCCGCCCTGCTCGCCCGCGTGCGCGCCGCCGGCGGCACCGTGGTGGCCACCGGCGGCTGCTTCGACCTGCTGCACGCCGGGCACGTGGCCACGCTGCGCGCCGCCCGCGGGCTCGGTGACTGCCTGGTCGTGTGCATCAACTCCGACGACTCGGTGCGCCGGCTCAAGGGCCCCTCGCGGCCGCTGGTGACCGCCGCCGACCGCGCGCGGGTGCTCGAGGCGCTGGAGTTCGTCGACGCCGTCGTGGTGTTCGACGAGGACACCCCGGCGGAGGTGCTCGACCGGCTGCGGCCCGACGTCTGGGCCAAGGGCGGCGACTACGCCGGTGCCGACCTGCCCGAGGCCGCGGTGCTGCGGCAGTGGGGCGGCCAGGCCGTCGTCCTGCCCTACCTGGACGGCCACTCGACCACCGCCCTGGTCGAGCGCTCCCGCGTGTGATGGAGGACCCCCTCGCCCCCCACCGCTCGCGAGCGCGCGGCGGGCCCCTGCGAGGGAGCCGTTCCAGCAGTCCTGTGGCCGTCGTCCTGCGGCCGCTGGGGCTCGGTGACCTGCTCACCGGGGTCCCGGCGATCCGGGCCGTGCGGGCGGCCGTGCCCGGTCACCGGCTGGTCCTGGCGACGACGACCGCGCTCGCGCCGCTGGCCGGGCTGGTCGACGCCGTCGACGAGGTGCTGCCCGCCCGCGAGCTCGAGCCGCTGGACTGGCCGGGGCCGCCGCCGGAGCTCGCCGTCGACCTGCACGGGAAGGGACCGGCCTCGCACGTCGTCGTCGCCGACCTGCACCCGCGGCGGCTGCTGACCTTCGCCAGTCCCGGCTACCCGGGCCCGGCCTGGTACCCCGACGAGCACGAGGTCCGGCGCTGGTGCCGGCTGGTGTCCGAGGGCCTGGGCGTGGCCGCGGACCCCGACGCGCTCGACCTCGCCGTCCCGGACGTGCCCCCCGCGGTGCCGGGCGCGGCGCTCGTCCACCCCGGCGCGGCGTTCCCCGGTCGGCGCTGGCCGCCGGAGCGCTTCGCCGCCGTCGCGCGGTGGCTGGCCGACGCCGGGCACGACGTCCGCGTCACCGGCGGCCCGGCCGAGCGTGAGCTGGCCTGCGCCGTGGCGCACGGGGCGGGGCTCTCCGACGACGCGGTGCTCGCCGGGCGCACCTCCACCCTGGAGCTGGCCGCCACGGTCGCCGCGGCGCGGGTGGTGGTCAGCGGCGACACCGGCGTCGCGCACCTGGCCACCGCCTACCGCCGGCCGTCGGTGGTGCTGTTCGGCCCGGTGTCACCGGCGCTGTGGGGCCCGCCCCCGCGCGAGCAGCACGTCGTCCTCTGGCACGGCGACGGCACCGGCGACCCGTGGGCCACCGAGCTGGACCCGGCACTCGCGCGGATCAGCGTCCCGGAGGTCACCGCCGCGCTGGAGCGGCTGGGCCCCTACCTCTGACGCAGCGCGTCGAAGAGCACGCCCTGCAGGTCGTTGGGGTCGACGGCGGAGTAGGCGGCGCCGCCGGTGGCCTGCGCGATCTGCTCGAGGGCCGCGACGTCGGCGTCCGGGCCGAGCGCGACGCCGATGACCTTCACCGGCCGCTGCGGGTCGGCCTCGTCCTGCAGCGTCTGCACCAGCTCGTCCAGCGCGATGCCCGACGAGTCCTCGTTGGTGCCGTCGGTGACGAGGACGACGCTGCTCACCGCGTTGGGGTCGTACTGCTCCCGCGCGGCGCGGACGGCGGCCAGCGCGGTGTCGAACAGGCCGGTGCCGCCGGGGGACAGCCGCCCGGGGAGGGTGTCGAGCTGCTCGTCGAGCGCGTCGCGCTGCGTGCCGCCGTCGACCTCCTCGTCGAGGGTGCGGATGGGCGCGAGCTCCACCCAGTCCTGCTCGCCCTGCAGCTGGTAGGCGAACACCCACAGCCCGATCGACGAGGTGCCGGGGATGAGGGTCAGCGCGCTCTTGGCGGCGTCCCGGGCGAGCGTGGCGCGGGTGCCGTTCCCGGCGGGGGCCTCCATCGACTGGGACACGTCGATGACGGTGAGCAGCCGCGACGGCGCGGCGAGCCGGGCGAGCTCGGCCAGCAGGCCCTGCACCTGCTCGGCGTCGACCGGCAGCACCTCGGGCGCCTGCTCGCGCACGCCGGGTCCGGGGTCGGTCGGTGCGGTCCCGTCCGCGTCGCGGAAGCCGGCGGCGAGGACGGCGGTGCGCGCGGCCTCCGACGTCAGCGCCCGGACGACGGCGTCCACGGCGGCCCGGTCGTCGTCACCGGGGGAGCCGACCCGCAGCACCGGGTAGTCCAGCTCGGGCGAGCCCTCGGCCGGGTACACGGCGACCAGCTGGGGGTCCTCGGCGCCGCGGTTGACGCTGATGACCTCCTGCTCGCTCACCGGCACCAGCGGGGACCCGGGGTCGCCGGACTGCGCCGTGGCCAGCGCCTCGGCGGGGCTGACGGCCGGCCCGCGGCGGGCGGCCAGCACTGCCTGGACGACGGCGTTGTCCGCCGCGTCGCCGCCCCCCAGCGACGTGCGGACGGCGGCCAGCGCGGCGACGCCCTCGGCGCTGGCGGCGAGGTCCGGGACGGCGACCGGGCGGGCGCCGGACAGGGCCTCGCTCCACTGCGGCGCCTGCTCGCTCCAGCCGAGCGCGTCGGCGGCGGCCCGGCTGGTGCCCAGCACGACCGGCGAGGTGGCCATGGAGCCCGACGGGTCGAGCGGCGCGTCACCGGCGCGCACGGTCCACAGCGAGCTGTCGGGCACCCAGACCTGGGGCAGCGCGGAGCCCTCGAGGGCGGAGAGGTCGCCGACGGTCTGCAGCGGCTCCTGGGCGGCGACCTCGGCCGCCGCGCAGGCGCCGCCGCCGAGGTCCTGCGGCTCGGCGAGGAGGTCCTGGGCGACGTCGCCCAGCTCCGGGGCGACGGTCACCCGGACGGTGCGGGTGGTCCCGCACCCGTCGCTGCTGCCCGAGCCGGCCAGCCACCACACCACGCCGCCGGCCACGAGGGCCACCACGAGGAGGGCCACGACCAGGGCGATCGGGGCCGGGCGCTGCACGCGGCGCGCAGAGGTGGTGTCGGCGTGGCGGCCCATGGGTTGCTCTCCGTCAGTGTCCGGTTCCTCGGCGTGCCCCTAGCCGCCGGTCCCAATGTAAACGTGAACCAGGACACCGAGGAGAGGTGCCGCCGGAGAAGTGGCCCAGGACACCCGCCGGGCTCAGCCGGCGCGCAGCGCGGCGGCCTCCCGCTGCTCGGCGAACCAGGCCACCGTGCGGCGCAGACCCTCCTCGGAGGGGACCGTGGGCCGCCAGCCGAGCAGCTCCTCGGCGCGGCGGGTGTCGGGCCGGCGGACCTTCGGGTCGTCGACGGGCAGGTCGACGTACTCGATCCCCGACGACGACCCGGTGAGCTCGATGATCCACTGGGCCAGCCGCAGCATCGACAGCTCGTCGGGGTTGCCGACGTTCACCGGGCCGGGCTGGTCGGAGCAGGCGAGGGCGAGGATGCCGCGGACGGTGTCGTCGACGTAGCAGATCGAGCGGGTCTGCGAGCCGTCGCCGGCCACGGTCAGCGGCCGCCCGGCCAGCGCCTGGCCGACGAAGGCGGGGATGGCCCGGCCGTCGTCGGGGCGCATGCGGGGGCCGTAGGTGTTGAAGATCCGCACGATGGCGGTGTCGGTGCCCTTGGACGTGCGGTAGGCGGTGGTCATCGCCTCGCTGAAGCGCTTGGCCTCGTCGTAGACGCCGCGCGGGCCCACCGGGTTGACGTTGCCCCAGTACTCCTCGGGCTGGGGGTGCACCAGCGGGTCGCCGTAGACCTCCGAGGTGGAGGCCAGCACGTAGCGGGCGCCCTTCTCGTGGGCCAGGCCCAGGGTGTGCAGGGTGCCCAGGCTGCCGACCTTGAGCGTCTCGATCGGCATCCGCAGGTAGTCCAGGGGGCTGGCCGGCGAGGCGAAGTGCAGCACGAGGTCGACGGGGCCGGGGACGTGCACGAAGTCGGTGACGTCGCAGCGGACCAGGCGGAAGCCGGGGTGCTCCATCAGGTGGACGACGTTCTCGGGCGAGCCGGTGAGGAAGTTGTCGAGGCACACCACCTCGACGTCGCGGTCGAGCAGGTGCTCGCACAGGTGGGAGCCGAGGAACCCGGCCCCGCCGGTCACCACCGCCCGCCGGATCGTCCGCGCCGCGTGCACCATGCCGTGCTCCTCGTCTCGCCGTCGTGCCCCGGACGGGGGCCTGCGCAGGCCCTACCCGGAGATCAACTGCCGACACTTCGGGAGCTGAGTGTTCTCGCGGAGGTCACCCGGGACGGCGAACGGGCCGCCGACCCCGGTGGGGGTCGACGGCCCGTCGCCGTGCGGGGAGTCCTAGTTGACGGGCTCCTCGTCCGGGATGCCGTTCTCCGGCGGAGTGGCGGCCTGGCCGTCGTACTCCTCGATCTCGGCGTCGCCGTTGTCGGTGACGAGCACGGGGGTCAGGTCCTCCGAGCCCTCGCCGACGATCCGGCTGACCGACATGCCGCTGTAGCCGGCGTGGCGGTCCTCCGAGTAGCGGAAGGGCGCGAAGCCCGGGCCCTCCCACTCGGAGCCGGCCTGCTCGACGGCGGCGACGAGGTCGTCACGCGTCGGGTTCTGGCCGGCGGACTGCAGGGCCTGCACCATCGTGTAGGCCTGCGACATGCCGTAGACCCGGTAGTTGGTGAGCTCGCCCTCCTGGCCGGACTCGTCCCAGACCCGCTGGAACAGCTGGATCCAGGGGTTGTCCGGCTGGTCGACCGTCGGGATGTACTCGGTGGTCAGGACGCCGTCGAGCAGGCTGGCGTCGCTGACCTGGCCCTCGGAGAAGCGGGCCAGCAGCGAGCCGACCAGCTGCGGGTCCGAGCCGATGTTCGAGTAGAACCACTGCGGCCGGTAGCCCAGCTGCAGCGCGGTCAGCTGCGAGAGCGCGGTGTAGCTGGGCACGTTGAAGCCCAGGACGAGGTCCGCGCCGGCGGCCTGGAGGGCCGAGATCTGCGGACGGACGTCGGTGTTGCCGGGGACGTAGGTCTCCTCGGCGACGATCTGGTCCTCGAGGTACCGGCGGGCACCGGCGGCGCCGTCCTCGCCGAGGTCGTCGGCCTGCAGGAACAGGCCCACCTTGGCGTCGGGGAAGTTCTCGGCCACGTACTGGCCGATGATCTTGGCCTCGATCTCGTAGTCGGGCTGCCAGCCGAAGGTGTACGGCTTCTCCTCGACGTCGTCCCACAGCCGCGAGCCCGACGACACGAACAGGTCGGGCACGCCCTCGCTGTTGAGGAAGTCGGTGACCGCGTTGTGGGTCGGCGTGCCCAGACCCGACATGAGCGCGAACACCTCGTCCTCGAGGACGAGCTGGTTCACGACCTGGCTGGTGTTGGTCGGGTTGTACGCGTCGTCCCGGTAGACGAACTCGATCTGCCGGCCGTTGACCCCGCCGTTGGCGTTGACGTAGTCGAAGTACGCCTGGACGCCGGTCGGGATCTCGCTGTAGCCGGGCGCCGCGACACCGGTGAGCGGGTAGTGCGCACCCAGCTTGATCGAGTCCTCGGTGATGCCGACGTCCGAGGCCTCGTTCTCCTCGCTGCCGCCACCGCCGCCGCCACCACCGGAGTCCCCGCCGCCACAGGCGGCCAGGGTGGTGGCGACGGTCGCCGCGGCCACGAAGCTGACGAGGCGTCGTGAGGATCGTGTCAAGGGTTCTCCTCTGGAGGGACCCGGGCGCCTTCGCCCGGGGGTCTGGTGGGGGTGGGGAAGCTGAGATGCGGCCGCTGGCCGGGGTGGGGGACAGCCGTCGGGTCCCGGCTCCTCACCCCCTGGCGCGGGCGGCGGTGCGCCGCGCGCGCTGCTTCATCCAGGCCAGCCGGACGGACCCGACCAGCCCCGCGGGGGCGAAGAGCATGACCAGCACGAGGATCACGCCGTAGACGACGTAGGAGATCTCGGCGGCCTGGGCGGCGTCCATGTCGAAGGACTCCCCGAGGTCCCGCAGGTACCGCGGCAGGAAGACCAGCAGCGCCGAGCCGATCAGCGCGCCGAAGAGGCTGCCCAGACCGCCGATGACGATCGCGGTCAGCAGGGACAGCGACAGGACGATCGTGAACGCCGTCGGCGCGGTGAGCCGGACGACGAGGGCGAGCACCGCGCCGGCCAGGCCCGCGGCCGCGGCGCTGACGACGAACGCCGTCACCCGCCAGGCGCCCAGGTTGATGCCGGCCAGCTCGGCGGCGACCTCCTGGTCGCGGACCGCGCGCCAGGTGCGCCCGACCCGGCTGCGCATGAGGTTCGCCAGCAGGAAGTAGGTGAGCAGCAGGCAGGCGACCGCGATGTAGGCGATCCACTTCACGCCCGAGGCCGAGTTGCCCGACAGGGTGCGGATCGTCTCGACGAACCAGTCCGGCCGGTCCGGGGTGGAGACCGTCAGGCCCTGCTCGCCACCGAGGGTGTCGGAGAAGTACAGCGCCAGGCCGGGCAGGCCGACGGCGAGCGCGAGCGTCGCGCCGGCCAGGTAGGGGCCGTGCAGGCGGGCCGCGGCCACGCCGACGATCGCGCCGACGACCGAGGTGAGCGCCACCGCGATCAGGAAGACCACGGCCAGCGGCAGCGGCTCCTCGGCGTCGAGCAGCAGGGCGGTGGTGTAGCCGCCGACGGCCATGAGCGCGCCGTGGCCGAGCGAGATCTGCCCGTTGAGGCCGGTCAGCACCGTCAACCCGCCGGCGGCGATGGCGTAGAAGGCCACGTAGCCGATCTGGGCGTTGAAGCCGAGGTCGGTGGACTCGAGCAGCAGCACCGCGAGGACGGCGCCGATGACGAGCACGACCAGGTGCCGCAGCAGCGTGTTCCGCGGCAGGAACGTGCGGCCACCGGTGGCCTGGGCCGAGCTCGCGTCGGCCGCGGCCGTGGCCAGCGACGGCGCGTCGGAGGACGCGGCGCCGGCCTGCGGCGGGGATGCGGGGGTCTGCAGGTCGCTCATGCCGCTCACGCCCTCCGGGTCTGGGTGGTCGAGAAGAGGCCGCCGGGCCGGACGAGCAGGACGATCACGAGGACCACCAGGGCGGCCAGGCCGACCAGCTCGTCGGCGACGTAGCCGCGGACGTAGCTCAGCAGGAGGCCGAGCAGCAGCCCGCCGACGACGGCGCCGACCGGCGAGTCCAGCCCGCCGAGCACCGCGGCGACGAAGCCGAACACGATCAGCGAGTCCATGAACGTCGGGGTGACGAAGGCGGTCTCGGCGGCGATGAGCATCCCGGCCAGCGAGCCGACGACGGCGGCCAGCGCCCAGCCGAGGGTGAGCATCCGGCCGACCCGCACGCCGAGCAGCCGGGCGACCTCCTGGCCGAACGCCGAGGCGCGCATGGCCAGGCCGACGCGGGTGAACCGGAACAGGGCGGTCAGGCCGGCCATGACCACCAGCACCGCGAGGAGGGTGAACACGGTGTTGGGGCTCAGCGCCAGGTTCGAGTCCCCGACGGTGAAGCCGATGTTCGAGAACGGCGGGACGAAGGCCCGCTGGTTGACGCCGAACAGGACCGAGATCAGCGCCTGGATCGCGATGAACAGACCGAGGGTGACGATGACCGCGTTGAGCTCCGGCCCGCCCTCGACCGGGCGGATGACGACCCGCTCGACGACCGCGCCGATGAGCAGGCCGGCCAGCAGGGCGACCACGAGACCGACCCAGTAGGACTGGCCGTTCTCGATGAGGGCGAGGGCGATGAAGGTGGTGAGCGCGGCCATCGCGCCCTGCGCGAAGTTGACGATCCGGGTGGACCGCCAGATGAGCACGAGGGCCAGGGCGAACGCCGCGTAGACCGCTCCGTTGATCACCCCGCCGAGGGTGAGGTTGACGAACTCTCGCACGTGGCTGCCTTCCTGGTGCTGCGGGGGAGCGGGGTCTAGAAGCCGAGGTAGGCGTGCCGGAGGTCCTCGTCGCCGGCGAGCCGGGCGGCGTCGTCGGTGACCACGACCCGGCCCAGGTTCAGCACGACGCCGGTGTCGGCCACCGACAGCGCGCTGCGCGCGTTCTGCTCGACCAGCAGCACCGAGAGGCCCTCGGTGTCGACCAGGTGGCGGACCAGGCCGAAGATCTGCGCCACGATCCGCGGGGCCAGGCCCAGGGACGGCTCGTCGAGCAGCAGGACCTTCGGCCGGGCCAGCAGCGCGCGGCCGATGACGAGCATCTGCCGCTCGCCGCCGGACAGCGTGTGCGCCGTCTGGTTGCGCCGCTCCCGGATCCGCGGGAAGAGGTCGTAGACGCGGTCGAACTCGTCCTGCGCGACCTTGCCGCGGAACAGCGAGCCGACCCGCAGGTTCTCGTCGACGGTGAGCTCGGCGATGACGCCGCGGCCCTCGGGCACGTGCGCCATGCCCTTGGTGACCATCGCCTCGACCGGGGCGCGGGTGACGTCCTCGCCGTTGAGGGCCACCCGGCCGGCGGTGGGCCGGACCAGGCCGCTGATGGTGCGCAGCAGCGTCGTCTTGCCCGCGCCGTTGGCCCCGAGCACCGCGGTGATCCGGCCCTGCTCGGCGCGCAGGGTCACGCCGTCGAGCGCCTTGACCGGGCCGTAGGAGGCCGACAGGCCCTCGACGTCGAGGACGGCGGTGGCGGTCGCCGTGCCGCCGGCGGGGGCCGTCGCGCCCTTGGTCAGGCCGGTCCCGGCGGTGCTCCCGGCGGTGCCCGCCGCCGTGCTGCCGTGCGCCTCAGCCACGGGTCGTCCCCCCGTCGGTCGCGGCCAGCTCGCTGGCGTCGATCGTGTCGTCGACGGCGTCGCCGAGGTAGGCCTCGGTGACCGCCGGGTCGTTCTGCACCTGCTCCGGGGTGCCGGCGGCGATCAGCTGGCCGGAGTCCAGGACGGTGATCTGGTCGCACACCCGCATGACCAGGTCCATGTGGTGCTCGACCAGCAGGACGCTCATCCGGCCGCTCAGGTGCTGGATGAGCTCGCCCAGCTCGTGCATCTCGTCCTCGCTGAGGCCGGAGGCCGGCTCGTCGAGCAGCAGCAGCTCGGGCTCGGAGACCAGCGCGCGGGCCAGCGCGACCCGCTTCTGCACCGGGTACGGGAGGCTGCCGGGGTAGCGGCCGGCGTAGTCCGCGGCGTCCAGCTCGCCGAGCGCGGCCGTGGCCCGCTCGCGCAGCCGGGCGTCGTCCTTGTCGGCGGTCGGGATCGCGAACAGCGCGGAGAAGAAGCCGGCGCGGGCGTGCTTGTGCGCGCCGACCATCACGTTCTCGAGCACCGTCAGGCCGGGGAACAGGCCCACGCCCTGCAGGGTGCGCGCGATGCCGAGCTTCGCGAGCTGGTTCGGCCGCAGCCGCCGCAGCTCCTGGCCGCGCCAGACGATCCGGCCCTCGGTGGGGCGGACCAGCCCGCAGGCCACGTTGAACATCGTCGTCTTGCCGGCGCCGTTGGGGCCGATGAGCCCGTGCACCTGACCCGGCTCGACGGTCAGCGACACGTCGGTGAGGGCCTTCACGCCGCCGAAGGCGACGCTGATCCCGGTCATCTCGAGCCGGGCGGTGGGCGATCGGTCCTGGTGCCGGGTGCTGCTGCCTGCGGTTTCCGGCGGCTGCGCCAAGGTGCCCACGTCTCCTCTGCGTCGGGGAGGTCGCCGCGCTGCCGACCGCCGCCCGGAGGGCGACGATTGGGTCACGGCTACGTCCGTATGACTCTGCGGGCCGGTGAAGACCGTCACAATGGGCGCACCGCACAGTGATCGGTGCCACGTGTTGTGCTCTGTGCGATGAACACAGGAGGTGAGCGCGTGCGGACGGCCCCCTGGGGTGTGGAGGAGCGCCTCGCCGAACTGGTCCCGGCCCTGCTGGACCGGCTCGACGAAATGACCGACCGGATGGTGGAGGTGCTGGTCGAGACCGAGCCCGCCTACCGCGAGGCCCTGCTCGGGGGCGACCAGCAGATGCGCGCGACGCTGCGGCGCAACCTCGAGGTCGGCGTCCGCGGCCTGCGGCCCGACGTCCCCGCGGCCTACCACCAGAGCCACGCGGAGGGCGCCCGCGCCGTCGGCCGGCTGCGGGCCGCGCAGGGCATCCCGCTGGAGGCCGTGCTCCGCGCCTACCGGCTCGGTGGTCAGATCACCTGGGAGGCGCTGGTCGCGCTGTCCCGCCAGGGCGACCGGCACGACGACGGGCTGCTGCTCGAGGTAGCGGGCTCGCTGTGGCGCACCAACGACCGCGGCTGCAGCGCCGCCGCGGAGGGCTACCGGGACGAGGAGCGGCGCCGCTCGGGGCTCGACGCCGCCGAGCGCCAGCGGCTGCTCGACGGGCTGCTCGACGGCCGCGGCGGGGACCCGGCCTACGCCCGCACCGCCGCCGACCTGCTGTCGGTGCCGCTGGCCGGCCGGCTGGCGGTCGTCGTCGCGCCGGCCGGCGAGGAGGGGGACGCGCTCCCCGAGCCGACGTCCGCGCTGCTCAAGCGCGGCATCCGCTCGGCGTGGGGCGCCCGGTCGCAGGCCGCCGTCGGCCTGGTGGCGCTGGGGACCCGCCGGTTGCCGGAGCTCCTGACCTGGCTCGGCGCCGTGGCCACCGGCCCGGTCGGGGTGTCCTCCGTCGTCGAGGGCGCGGCGGCCGTGGCCGGCGCCTACCGGCTGGCCGAGACCGCCGCGCGCACCCTGCCCGAGGGCGTCGCCCGGGTCGTCACCATCGACGACCGGCTGCCCGAGGCGCTGCTGAGCAACTCCCCGGAGATCGCCGCGCGGCTGGTCGGCCAGACCCTCGGCCGGCTGCTCGAGCTGCCCGGGGACGAGCGCGAGGTGCTGCTGGAGACGCTGTCGGCCTTCCTCGACGCCGACGGCTCGCCGACGCGCGCGGCCGACCTCCTGTACTGCCACCGCAACACGGTCATGCACCGGCTGCGGCGGATCGAGTCGGTGACCGGCCGCAAGCTCACCGACCCGCGGGCCCGGCTGCTGTGGCAGCTGGCCCTGCTGGGCACCGGCCACCACGACGCCGGGCACCGCCGGCCGGTCCGCGACTCCGCCTAGCGACCTGCTGGAACGGCCCCCTCGCAGGGGCCCGCCGCGAGCTCGCGAGCGGTGGGCGGCGAGGGGGCCCTCCGACTACTGCAGGTAGCCCTCGACCTCGGACCTCGGGCGCACCTCGGCGGTGTCGGGGTCCTCGTCGTACTGCCGCTTGGCGTCCCGCTGGCGGACCAGGTCCCAGAGCTGGTCCCGCTCCTCCTCGATCTGACGGAGCCGGGTGCGCTGGTCGGCGGTGTGCTCCCCGCCGTCGCGGAGCCGGTGCTCCTCCTCGACCAGTGCGTCGATGCGGCTGCGGATCTCGCTGTCGTCCATGGGCGCTCCCTGCCCGCCGCGACGGAGGCGAAACGGTCAGGCCTCGGGGACCCAGCCCTCGACGAACGCGGCCAGCCGCCGGGTCACCGCGCCGCCGGCCCGGCCCAGCGCCAGCAGCGCCGGCCGGTCCAGCGGGACCCGCACCGGCCGGCGCCCGGGGACCGCGCTGCGCACCGCGTGCCCGGCGGCGACCAGTTCCGGCCACGGGCGGTCCAGCTGCGCGCGCACCCGCGCCAGCGCGGCCGCCGTCGGCCCGGCGTTGCCCTCCACCATCGCGGTGACGAGCGCCGGGTCGCTGCCGGCCACCCGGGTGCCGTCGCGGAAGCTGCCGGCCGCCAGCGCGAGCGCCAGCGGGCCGGCCTCACCGGCGGCGGCGGCGAGCGCGGCGGCGAGCAGGTGCGGCACGTGGCTGACCGCGGCGACGGCGTCGTCGTGCTCGGCGGCGGTCACCGGCACCACCTCGGCGCCGGCGTCGAGCGCGACCTCGGCGGCGCGCAGCCAGCGCCGCAGGTCGGTCCCCGGCTCCAGGCACAGCGCCCAGCGCGCGCCGCGGAACAGCCCGGGGTCGGTGGCCCCGTGCCCGGACCGCTCGGTCCCGGCCATCGGGTGCCCGCCGACGAACCGGCCGCCGAGCGCCGCGCCCACCGAGGCGAGCACCGGGACCTTCACCGAGCCGAGGTCGGTGACGGTGGCGTCCGGGTCGACGTCGAGGCCGTCGAGGGCCGTGGCCGTCGCCGGCAGGGGGACGGCGAGGACGACGACGCCGCCGAGCTCGCGGCCGACCCGCACGCCGCGGGCCGCGGCCGCCTCGCGCGCGGCCGGGTCGACGTCCCACCCGGACACCTCGCGGCCGGCGGCGACCAGCGCGGCCGCCAGGGACCCGCCCAGCTGGCCCAGGCCGACCACCCCGACCGGCGGCGCCGGCATCGTCGGGACGGGGAGGCTCATGCCGGCGACCCCCAGGGCCGGTCGGTGCGGAAGACGCGGGCCAGCGCGGTGGCCACCAGCCGGCCGTCCTCGCCGCGGGCGTCGATGCGGTAGACGGCGGTGCGGCGGCTCCGGTGCAGCTCGCTGCCCTCGGCCACCAGCCGCTCCCCGGGCCGGCCCGCGACCAGGAACTCGGTGTGCACGTCCTGCGCGACGGCCACCGTGCCGTGGCTGTTGCCCACCGCCGCGTGGACGACGTCGAGCAGCGCCATCGTCGCGCCGCCGTGCGCGGTGCCGACGGCGTTGAGCAGCCGCGGGCCGACGGTCATCGCCGCCCGCGCGTACCCCGGCCGCACCTCCTCGAGCTCGATGCCGAGCAGCTCCGCGAGCGGGTCGGCGGCCAGCCGGGCGAACAGCGCGGCGTCGACCTCGGCTCCGTCGGAGGGTGCGGGATCGGCCATGATCAGAGGCTATGCCGCACTCCCCGCGCTCCTGGCCTCCGGCATGACCCCCCGGTCGTTCCTCCTCACGCAGGAGGTCTCCGACTACGTCCGCGCCAGCTCCGAGCCGCTGGACGAGGTGGCCGCCGCGCTGGTCGCCGAGACCGCGGCGCTGGCCGACCGGGGCGAGGTCCCGGCCACCTTCCAGATCGCCGTCGAGCAGGGCGTGCTCATGCAGCTGCTCACCGCCGCGCTCGGGGTCCGCCGGGCGGTCGAGATCGGCACCTTCACCGGGTTCTCCGCCCTGTGCATCGCCCGTGGCCTGGCCGAGGGCGGCTCGCTGCTGTGCCTGGACCGCAGCGCGGAGTGGACGGCGATCGCCCGCCGGTACTGGGAGCGGGCCGGCGTCGCCGACCGGGTGGAGCTGCGGCTGGGGGAGGCGCTGGACCTGCTGCGCGCGGTGCCCGCCGAGCCCGCGTTCGACCTGGCCTTCGTCGACGCCGACAAGGGCGGCTACCCCGCCTACGTCGAGGAGCTGCACCCGCGGATGCGGCCCGGCGGCCTCGTGCTGCTGGACAACACCCTGCGCAGCGGCCGCGTGCTGGCGCCCGAGAGCGACGAGGACCGCGTGATCGCCGGCCTCAACGCCTCGCTCGCCACCGACCCCCGCTTCGAGACCGTGCTGCTGCCGCTGGCCGACGGCCTGACCGTGCTGCGGGTCCGGTGAGCGCCCCGGGGACGGCCGCCCCGCCGAGCTGGGCGGTGCGGGTCGCCCGCCGCGGCGGCCGCTGGCGGGTGGAGCTGCTGGCCGCCGACGCCTCCGACGAGCTGCCGGTGCTCGAGCGGGCGCTGGGCGACCCCGGCACGGAGGAGTGGCCGGGGCCGTTCGTGGTCGTCGTCGACTCGCGGCTGTACTTCGTCGTGCTGCGGCACGGCCCCGGGGGCATGGTCCGCGCGCTGATCTCGGACGCGACCATGCAGGAGTGGGTGCTCGGCGCCGAGGTGGTCGAGCGCTACGGCATCGCCGTCGACGAGGACGGCGCCTTCGACGACGACGAGACCGGATGGCCGGGAGGGGACCTGGACGTGTTCGCCGACGACGGACTGCCCGCCGACGAGCTGCGGCCGATCGTGACCGCCGACGACCTGTGGGCCGACGAGATGGTCGCGCGGATCGCCACCCGGCTGGGCTTCGCCGACGAGCTGGCCGCGGCGGTGCGGGCGTGAGCGCGACCGCGACCGCCGTGGTGTTCGACCTCGGCGGGGTCATCACCGAGAGCCCGATGCTGGCCTTCGCCGCCTACGAGGCCGAGGCCGGCCTGCCCGAGGGGCTGATCCGGCGGCTCAACAGCACCGACCCCGACACCAACGCCTGGGCGCGGTACGAGCGCAACGAGCTCGACGTCGAGGGGTTCGTCGACACGTTCGAGGCCGAGGCGCTGGCCGCCGGCCACCGGGTGGACGCCCGCCGGGTGCTGGCCGCGCTGTCCGGGGAGATCCGCCCGCAGATGGTGGAGGCGGTGCGGACGCTGAGGGCCGCGGGCCTGCCGCTGGGGATGTTGTCGAACAACGTCGCGCCGATGGAGCGCACCGGGCGGCTGGCCGAGCTGCTCGACCTCTTCGACGCCGTCGTCGAGTCCTCGGTCGAGGGCGTGCGCAAGCCCGAGCCGGAGATCTACCGGCGGGCGCTGGCCCGGCTGAACGAGGCCACCGGCCGCGACCTCGCGTTCTCCGACTGCGCCTACCTCGACGACCTGGGCATCAACCTCAAGCCGGCCCGGGCGCTGGGCATGCACACGATCAAGGTCGCCGACCCCGCGACCGCGCTCGCCGAGCTGTCCGCGCTGGTCGGCCTCCCGCTGGCCGGCGCCCGGCCGTGACGGCTCCCGGCGGCGTCCTGCCCGACGACGTCGTCGACGCGGCGATGGTCCGCGCGCTGCGGCTCGCCGTCACCGCGCAGGAGTGGGGCGACACGCCGATCGGCGCCGTCGTCCTGGGGCCGGACGGCGCGGTGCTCGCCGAGGCGGCCAACGAGCGCGAGAAGCGCGGCGACCCGACGGCGCACGCCGAGGTCCTCGCCCTGCGCGCCGCGGCCGCGGTCCACGGCGACGGCTGGCGGCTGACCGGCGCGACGCTCGTCGTCACGCTGGAGCCCTGCACGATGTGCGCCGGCGCCAGCGTGCTGGCGCGGGTGGCGCGCGTCGTCTACGGCGCCGACGACCCCAAGGCCGGCGCCGCCGGGTCGCTGTGGGACGTGGTCCGGGACCGCCGGCTCAACCACCGGCCGCAGGTCACCGGCGGGGTCCGGGCCGAGGAGAGCGCGACACTCCTACGCGCGTTCTTCCGCCGGAGACGGGCCCTGTAGTCTCTTCGGCGGTGGCGTGTCCGAGCGGCCGAAGGAGCACGCCTCGAAAGCGTGTGAGGTGCAAGCCTCCGTGGGTTCAAATCCCACCGCCACCGCCAGCAGGACCGGACGGCGGCGCCCCGCGACGGGGCGCCGCCGTCGTCGTCTCCCGGGTCAGGGTCTCCCGGGTCAGGGTCTCCCGGGTCAGGGTCTCCCGGGTCAGGCCACGACGTCGAGGTCGACCAGCAGCTCCCCGTCGTCGCCGCGGACGAACGTCACCGCGTGCGTCTCCACCACCCGCTCGCCGCCCCGCCGGAACTCCACCCGGCTGGTCGCGGTGAGGCCGTCGTCCTGCTCGTCGACGTCCCGGACGTCGACGAGCGACACCTCGTCCCAGCGGCCGAAGAAGTCCCGGTAGTAGTCGTAGCTCGCCCGCGACCGCAGGCTCGGCCCGGTCATCGCGTACGCGCTCTCGGGGTCGCCGGGCAGGTACTCGTAGTACTGCTCGAGGGTCTGCCGCACCTCGGCCTCCGCGTCCGACGCGGGCCCGGCCTCGTCGTCCGGCGTCGTCTCGTCCGCCGGCGTCGCCTCCTCCGTCGGCTCCGGGGTGGACTCCTCCGTCGGCTGCCCGGCGGACCCGGTCTCCGGCGCGGGAGCCGGCTCCGTGCCCGGCGACGTCGGGTCCGCCGAGCTCTGCGGTGCGGGGTCGGCCGACGGGCTCCCGCCGTCGCCGCGCACGGCCAGCCAGGTGCCCAGCGACGCGGCGAGCACGACGAGCAGGACCAGCGCGGCCACCAGCAGCGGACGGCGGCGCCGGCGCCGGGCGCCGACGGACGGTCCGGTCCGGGGCGGTCCGGGCCGGGCGGCGGGCTCCGGCCCCGGGCGGGCGGCCGTCCCGGGCCCGGGGGTCGGCGGGCCGGCGGGGACGGCCGCGGGCTGGACGGCGGTCGGCGGGTCCGCGCGGGCCGCCGGATCGGTCGGGGGCACCGGCGCCGGCACCGCGGCGGTCCGGTCCCGGTCGCGGGAGGACCGCAGGTCGGTGCGGGCCAGGAGCACCGTCGTCGTGTCGCCGTCGCGGCCGGCGGCCAGCTTGGCGAGCACGTCGCGGACCTCGGTCATCTCCGGCCGGTCGGCGGGGTCGCGGGCGAGCATCCGCAGCACCGGCCGCTCCAGCGACCCGGCGCGGGCGGGCGGGCGGATCTCCCCGCCGGCGACCCGGTGCAGCAGGCGCAGCGCGTTGTCGTCCATGCCGAACGGCGGCTGCCCCTCGACGCAGGTGTAGAGGGTGGCGCCCAGGGAGAAGACGTCGCTGGCCGGCGTCATCCCGGCGCCCTGGGCGACCTCCGGGGCGAGGAAGGCCGGCGTCCCGGTGATCTGGCCGGTCTGGGTGAGGGTGACGTCGCCGCTGGCGTGCGAGATGCCGAAGTCGGTGATCTTGACCAGGCCCTCGACCCGGTCGCCGCGCCCGATGAGCACGTTGGCCGGCTTGACGTCGCGGTGGACGATCCCGGCCGCGTGGACGGCGGCCAGCGCGTCGGCCAGCTGGGCGCCGACCTGCGCCACCTGGTCGGTGCGCAGCGGCCCGTCCTCGGCCAGCACCACGGCCAGGCTGCGGGAGGGCAGGTACTCCATGACCAGCCACGGGATGCCCTGCTCCAGCGCCACGTCGTAGACCGAGATGGCGTGCGGGTGGGTGAGCCGCGCGGCGATCCGGCCCTCGCGCAGCGCCCGCTGGCGGTGGTGGTCGGTCGTCTCCGGGTCGGCACCGGCCGGCAGCAGCACCTGCTTGATCGCCACCCGCCGGTCGAGGAGCTCGTCGCGCCCCAGCCACACCGCACCCATGCCGCCGCCGCCGATCCGCTCCAGGAGGCGGTAGCGGCCGGCCACCAGGCGGCCGGGGACGGTCGAGGTCACGGGCGGCTCCTACCCCGCGGGCGGGCGCCCGGCACGGGCCGGGTCAGACCGTGCTGGGGACGCCGTAGCGGCGCGCGTACTCCTCCTGCGCCCCCTCGGGCAGGACGTCGTAGAGCTCGCCCAGCTGCTCAACCGCGTCGGGCGCCAGGTCGTCGAACAGCCGCGCCCACGTCGGCGGCTCGTCGTAGCCGCGGGTCAGCAGCAGCTCCCACGCCTGGGCCTGGCGGTCGCGCTTGCTGCGCTCGGCGGCGAACTCCGACAGGTAGCGGTCCTTGGCGGCCGCCTTCTCCTCCGCGGTCGCCGACGGCGGCAGTCCTGACGGGTCGGCCCCGTGCAGGACGGCGACGATGGCCTCCACGACCTCCGGTCGGACCTGATCCGGCTCGCTCATCCGTCCTGCCTCCTCGGTTCCCCCGTGCGGCCCCGTGCGGTGCCCGTGCGGTGTGCGACCGGTCCAGCCTGCCCCGTGCCGCCCGCGCGGACCACCCGGGGCGGCACGCCCGTGCCGGGGCGGCGGCTGACCCGCGGCCCGGCGCCCGGTACCATCGGCGTGCACTGGAGGATTCGCCTAGTGGCCTATGGCGCTCGCTTGGAAAGCGGGTTGGGGGCAACCCCTCGGGAGTTCGAATCTCCCATCCTCCGCAGGCACGCGACGGGCTCCCGGCCAGCCGGCCGGGAGCCCGTCGCCGTCCATGCCCGGGCCTACGCCCCGGCCACCGGCTCCGGGCTCCGCCGCAGCTGGCGGACGTAGAGCCCGGCCACGGCGGCGAGCAGCAGCAGGCCACCCGCGACGGCGGCCGGCGCCAGCCGCTCCCCGAGGAACGCGGTGGCCAGGACGGTCGCGGTGAGCGGCTCGAGCAGCGTGACGATCGAGGCCACCGCGCCGGGCACCGTCCGCACGCCGGTGAAGAACAGGCCGTAGGCCAGCGCGCTCGGCACCAGGCCCAGGTAGAGCAGCACGGCCAGCGCCGCGCCGTCGGAGGGCACCGACAGTCCCTCGGCCAGGACCACCGGGGTCAGCAGCAGCGCGCCCCCGGCGAAGCCGGCGAGGGTGACCGGGACGCCGGCCGGCACGCCGCTCCCGGCCAGCGTGACGACGGCGTAGCCGAGCGCCGAGCCGCTGGCCATCAGGGCGCCGAGCAGCACCGTCGTCCCGGTGTCGGCGCCGGCGGAGACGCCGACCAGCAGGGTGAGCCCGGCCAGGGCCACCGTCAGCGCGACGAGCGTCGCCCGGTTCGGCCGGCCGTGGCCGAGCAGCGTGCCGCCGACGGTGATCAGCAGCGGCGCGAGGCCGAGGGCGACGAGCGTGGCGATGCTCACACCGGCGCGCTCGACGGCGCTGAAGAAGGCGAGCTGGTAGGCGCCCAGCCCGGCGCCGACGAGGGCGAGCCGGACGGCGACCGGCCGGGTCAGGGGGACGGCGGCGGTGCGGCGGCGGGCGGTGGCGAGCCAGGCGACCGCGAGGGCGGCGGCGCCGATCGCGAGGCGGTACCAGGCGATGTCGAGGGCGGACAGGTCGCTGCGGTCGGCGATCAGCCGGCCGGACAGGCCGGCGGTGCCCCAGCACAGCGCGGCGAGGACGACGAGGAGGAACCCGCGGCTCGACGCGGGGGAGGAGAGGGCGGGGGAGGACAGGGTGGACACGACGCTCCTGGGCGCTGGTTCCGGACGGGGGACCGGGTCCGGAGCACGGCGCAGCGGCGGACGGCGGGTGCGCCGGCCGCGCGGGTCAGCCCGCGGTGCTCCGGGTCAGGAGCGGGGCGGGGGCAGGACGAGGGCGCGCCGGGGGGCCATGGACCGTGAGGCTAGCGGGCGGCGTCCTCTACAGTGGGTGCAGACCCCTCGTGTGGCGTCACCCCGTGAACCTCCCCAGGGCCGGAAGGCAGCAAGGATAAGCGGGCTCTGGCGGGTGCGCGGGGGGTCCCTTCTTTCCCCGACACGTCGGGCTCCGTGGCGCGGCTCACAGCCGGCTCCCAGGTCGGTGCGCCAACATCCTTGAACCGTCAAGGAGAGGAGCTCGTCATGGCCCGTCGCCGTCGCGCGTGGTGGATCGTCGGGGGACCGGTCGCGGTCCTCGCCCTCGGCCTGGGCGTCGGTCCCCTGGTCTACGCCGCGCTCGAGGAGGACGCCGCCGCGGCCCCGACCGTGCAGGCCCAGCCCTCCGACGTCGAGCTGGCCGCCGACACCGACGGGACGTGGACGGTGGCCCCGGGCTCCTCGGCGGGCTACCGCGTCGACGAGGTGCTCAACGGGGCCGACGTGACCGTCGCCGGCACCACCGACCGGGTCACGGGCTCCGTGGTGGTGCAGGGCGGGGACATCGCCTCGGCCGAGGTCACCGTCGACGTCGCGAGCATCAGCACCGACTCGGGCCGGCGCGACGACTACTTCCGCGGCAACGTCATGGACGTCGGCACCCACCCGACGGCGACCTTCGCCGTCCGTGGGCCCGTCGACCTGCCCGAGCTCGGCGGCACCCCGGTGACCGTGCCGGTGACCGGCGACCTCACGCTGCGCGGCACGACGCGCCAGGTGCAGACCGACCTCGCCGTCGTCCGCACCGCCGGCGGGGTCGAGGCCTCCGGCGCGGTCCCGGTCGTGTTCGCCGACTTCGGCATCTCGGCGCCGGACCTGGGCTTCGTCCGCGTCGAGGACCGCGGCCAGGTCGAGTTCCTGCTCAAGCTCACCCTGTGAGCCGCGCCGGGCGCGGGCCGAGCCGGTCCCGCGCCCGGTGCCGGAGGCGCCGAGGCGCCGGGAAACGAGATCGTCACGCGCTCGGGTCTTGTGCGGGAACCTGATCCCTACAGAATGGACCCCGTGCCCAAAGCCGAACTGGACACTGCGTCCACTTCTGCGGCCGGATCGGCCAAGGCCCTGGTGAAGGGCCTGTGGCTGGTCGAGCACGTCGCCGACAGCGACCGCCCGCTGCGGCTGGTCGACCTGGTCGAGGCCAGCGGCCTGCCGCGCCCCACGGCGCTGCGGCTGCTCGACGTCCTCTGCCGGGCGGAGGTGCTCCGCGTGGACGGCCAGGGCGCGTACACGCTCGGCCCGCGCGTCGCCGCCTGGGGCCAGTCCTTCCTCGACCGGCTGGACCTGCGCTCGCAGGCCGCCGAGCTCATGGAGGAACTGGTCGAGATCAGCGGCGAGACCTGCTTCCTCGGGGTCCTGGACGGCCGGCAGGTGCTCTACGTCGCCGCGGTGAACAGCCCCAAGCCGGTCCGCCCGGCCGCCCGGCCCGGCTCCCGCAACCCCCTGCACTGCACCGGCATCGGCAAGGTGCTGCTGGCCGGGCGGGACGACGACCAGGTGCTCGCGCTGCTGACGGACCCGCTGGAGCGGCGCACCGAGAACACCCTCACGGAGGTGGCGGCGGTGCTCGCGCACGTGCGCGGCATCCGGGAGCGCGGCTACGCCACCGACGAGATCGAGAACGAGGAGGGCGTGCGCTGCGTCGCCGCCCCGGTCCGCGACCACACCGGCGCCGTCGTGGCGGGCCTGTCGGTGTCCGCGCCCGCCTACCGCTTCACCAGCGACGACGTGCAGCGCCTGGCGCCCGACGTGCTCCGGGTGACCACGGAGCTGTCCCGGCGGCTGGGTGCCCCGCTGCCCGGGGACGGCCCGGCCGGCGCCCTGACCAGCGGCCCGGAGACCCCGGGCGCCGAGAGGAGGACCCCGTGAGCGAGGACGAGAGCTGGCGCGGCAAGGTCGGCAAGCTCGACGAGGACGCGGTCGCCGCGTTCCTGGCCGAGCCGCGGATCGCCCGCCTGGCCTGCCTGGACGACCAGGGCTGGCCCTACGTGGTGCCGTGCTGGCAGGAGTGGGACGGCGAGGCGTTCTGGGTGGTGCCCCGCGAGAAGGCGGCGTGGGGCCGCTACCTCGAGGCCGAGCCGCGCTGCGCGATCACCGTCGACGAGGAGGGCGCCCAGCGGAAGGTCGTGGCCCAGTGCCGCGCCGAGCTGGTCGAGCGCCCCAACGTGGGCGGGCAGTGGGTGCCCGTCGCCGAGCGCATGTCCACCCGCTACCTGGGCGAGAACGGCCCGAAGTACCTCGAGCCGACGCTCGACAAGCCGCGCTGGCTCTACCGACTCGTCCCGGTCACGTTCCAGACGTGGCAGGGGCAGGACTGGGCGCGGCGGTACAAGTGACCGGGGCGGCGGACGGACCGGCCGGCGACGTTCTCGACGTCGTCGAGCTCGCGCGGACGCTGGTGCGGACGTCGAGCCCGAACCCCCCGGGGGACGAGCGCGCCGTCGCCGGCGTCGTCCGGGACGCGCTGCCGGCCCTCGGCCTCCCGGCCGCCGAGGTGCTGGCGCTGGACCCGGCACGTCCCAACCTGCTGGTGACGCTGGACCTCGGGCCCGGCGGCAGCCACCTCGTGCTGTCCGGCCACCTGGACACCAAGCCGGTCGGGGACGCCACCTGGACCGTCGACCCGCTCGGCGCCGACCTCGACGGCGACCGGCTGTACGGGCTGGGCTCGGCCGACATGAAGGGCGCGATCGCCGCCATGCTGGTGGCCGCGTCCCGGCTGGCGCGCGCCCCCGGCGGACGAGGGCGGCTGAGCCTGCTCCTCACCGCCGACGAGGAGGACGGCGCCACCTACGGCGCCCACCACGTCGCCTCCACCCGGCCGCTGAGCGCCGACGCCGTCGTGATCGGCGAGCCCGGGGGGATCGAGGAGGACTTCGACCGGGTGCACCTGGTCAGCCGCGGGATCGCCCGGCTGCGGCTGGTCGCCCGCGGCCGGCAGGGTCACTCGAGCCTGTCCGGCGTCCCGGGCACGCGCAACGCCGGGGTCGACGCCGCCCGCCTGGTCACCGCCGTCGCCGACGACCTCGAGCTCGCCGTGCCGGCCAACGACGACGCGCTCGAGGGCTGGGCGGCCACCGTCAACACCGGCATGACCTTCCGCGGCGGCGTCGGCTACGGCGTGCTGCCCGGCCGGGTCGCCGTCGACACCGAGGTCCGGCTCCTGCCGGGGATGGACCGCGGCGGGGTGACCGAGGCGTTCACCGGGCTGGTCACCCGGGTGGCCGGCGACACCGGGGCCGACCTCGCGGTGGAGTACGACGCCGCCCCCAACGACTGGCTGCCGCCGGCGGCCGTGCCCGCGGGGCACGCCGTCGCCCGCGCCGCGCAGGAGGCGTGCGAGGCGGTGCTGGGCGCCGCGCCGCCGCTGTCGGTCTTCCCCGGCACCACCGACGCGACCTGGTTCGCCGCCGCCCAGGGGATCGCCACCCTGCCGGCGCTCGGGCCGGGGCTGCTGCGCCGCGCGCACGGGGCCGACGAGTGGGTCTCGGTCGCCGCCGTCCGGCGGGCCGTCGACCTGTACGAGCACCTGGCCCGGGCCTTCACGGCGCGGGACGGGGAGGGGACGTCGTGACCGCCGGCGCGCCGACGCAGGGCACCACGGCGGGGACACCGGCGGCCGGCCCCGGTGCCGGCCGGGACCTGCTGCGCCGGGCCCTGTCCCTGGTGGCCCCGCTGGCCGGGCTCGCGGTCGTCCTGGTGCTGGCGGCGATCACGACGCCGGGCTTCTACAGCGGCGGGGTGCTGCGGCTGGTGCTGTTCCAGGTCGGCCTGATCGGCGTGACGGCGATCGGCCAGACCCTGGTGCTGCTGGTCGGGGGCATCGACCTGTCGATCGGCGCCGTCGTCGGGCTGACCACGGTGATCCTCGCCGAGTACACGCAGGGCGACGACGACCGGCTGCTCGGCGCCGTCCTGCTCGCCCTCGGCGCCGGCGCGGTCGTCGGGCTGGTCAACGGGCTGCTCGTCGTGCGGCGGCAGGTGCCGGCGTTCGTCGCCACCTTCGCCACCTTCGTGCTGGTCCAGGGCGTCATCACCGCGTGGACCCGGGGCGCCCCCTCCGGCGACATCCCCGGCGGGCTCGGCGGGCTGGGGACCGGCCGGTGGCTCGGGGTCCCCGTCCCCACCTGGGTGTTCCTCGCCGTCGCGGTGGTGACGGGCGTCGTGCTGTCCCGCACCGGCCTGGGGCGGCGGCTCTACGCCACCGGGGCGAACGCCCGGGCGACGGCGCTGTCCGGGGTGCGCACCGGGTGGATCGTCGTGGGCTGCTTCGTCGCCGCGGCGCTGCTCGCGGTCCTCGCCGGGCTGATCAACGCCGGCTACATCGGCTACGTCGACGCGCGCCTGTCCCGCAGCCTCGACCTGAACTCCGTCGCCGCCGCGGTGATCGGTGGCATCGCCCTCACCGGGGGACGCGGCCGGATCGGCCAGACGGTCGCCGGTGTCGTCCTCCTGGCCGTGCTGCTCGCCTGGCTGCGGCAGCTCGGCGCCGGGGCTGGGGCGCAGCTGGTGGTGAGCGGCGCGGTGATCCTGCTCGCCGTCTGGCTCCAGAGCAGCGGGTGGACCGTCCGGTCCCCTCGTCGGAACAAGCAGAGGGATGGAGTGCGATGAGGACACACGTCAGCACCTCGCGCCGCGGGGGCCGGCTGCGCCTGCCCCTGGCTCTCGGCATGGCGGCCGCGCTCGTGGCGGCCTGCGGCACGGAGCAGGAGGGCACGTCCGCGGGCGGGGGCGGGGGCGGAGGGGAGGAGTGCGCCAACTCGGAGGAGGCGCAGGCGACCTACCGGGAGGCCTGGACCACGGCGGCCGAGCAGCTCGGCCTCGAGGAGCTCGAGCCCGTCGAGGAGGAGATCTGCGAGGTCGACACCTCCGAGTGGGCCGCCGAGCCCAAGAACGGCGACACCTACCGGATCGCCTTCGCCGCGCAGGGCCCGACCAACTCCTGGGGCCTGACCAACGAGGAGGCCTTCCGCGCCCACGCCGAGGAGCTCGGCGTCGAGGTCCTCTACGCCTCGGCCAACGGCGACGCCACCGCCCAGGTCGACAACATCCAGCAGCTGGCCTCGCAGGACCCCGACGCGATGGTGGTCGTCCCCATGGGCGACGGCATCACCGGCCAGGTCCAGGCGGCCGCCTCCCAGGGCATCCCGGTGGTCCTCTGCGCCGGCCGGCTCGGCGCGGACAGCGGCGCGGTGTCCACCGTGACCCGCCAGTACGAGCTGCTCGGCACCATGTACGCCGAGTGGCTGGTGCAGCAGCTGGGCGGCGAGGGCCAGGTGGCCGTCCTCAGCGGGCTGGCCGGCGTCCCGACCGCCGAGTTCCAGAAGGCCGCGGCGCTCGAGGTGTTCTCGCGGTACCCGGGCATCGAGGTCGTCACCGAGCAGTACACCGAGTGGTCGCCGACGGTGGCCAAGACGGTGGCCGCCAACCTCGTGACCCAGTACCCCGAGCTGGACGGCATCTGGTCGGACTCCGGCTACGGCGACCTGGGCGTCGTCCAGGCCTACCAGGAGGCGGGGCGCCCCGTGCCGCCGATGACCGGTGACGCGATCAACGCGTTCCTCAAGGCGGTCCAGGGCACCGACGTCAAGTTCGCGCTGTCGTCCTTCCCGCCCGAGCAGAGCACCCAGTGCCTGGACACGGCGATGTCGGTGCTCGAGGGCGAGCCGGTCCTCGACAAGGTCTACATCGAGAGCCCGAGCTTCACGCACGAGCAGCTCGACCAGTACGTGCGGCCCGAGTGCAGCGACAACCTGTTCGTCCCCTCCGGCCTGCCGGACGAGCAGCTGCGCGAACTGGGGCTGTGCTGAGCCGATGGCGTCCTCCACGACGGCCGTCCTGCAGGCCCGGGGGCTGACCAAGTCCTTCCCCGGGGTGCGGGCGCTCGACCGGGCCGACCTCTCGTGTCGGCCCGGTCGGGTCCACGCCCTCGTCGGTGAGAACGGGGCCGGCAAGTCCACGCTCGTCCGGATCCTCACCGGCAACCAGGTCCCCGACGAGGGGGAGCTGCTGCTCGACGGCGAGCCGGTCCGGTTCACCGACCCCCGGCAGGCCATGGCGGCCGGGATCAGCGCCGTCTACCAGGAGCTGACCGTGCTCCCGGCCATGAGCGTCGCCGACAACGTGATGCTCGGCCAGGAGCGGACCGCGCGGGGCCTGCTCGACCGCCCGGCCCAGGACCGCGAGGTCCGGGCCGCGCTGGCCCGCGTCGGGCTCGGCGACCTCGACCCCCGCACCCGGGCCGAGGACCTGTCGCTGGCCAACCAGCAGATGGTCGAGATCGCCCGCGCGCTGGTGCGGAAGAGCCGGGTGATCGTGCTGGACGAGCCGTCCGCGGTGCTCTCCGGCGACAAGCTGGAGGCGCTGTTCGGCGTCGTCCGCGGGCTGGCCGCCGACGGCGTGGCGGTGGTCTACATCAGCCACCTGCTGGAGGAGGTCACCGACCTCGCCGACGACGTGACCGTGCTGCGCGACGGGCGGGTCGTCTCCACCGGGCCGGCGTCGGACTACGACGTGCCGCGGATCATCCGCGAGATGGTCGGCCGCGACGTCGACGCCGTCTTCCCGCCGCTGCCCGAGCCGGGCGCGGAGACGGTGCTCCGGGTGCGCGGCCTGGTCCCCGTCAGCAGCTCCCGGACGCCCGCGCCGCTGGACCTCGACGTGCGGGCCGGCGAGGTCGTCGGCGTGGCCGGCATGGTCGGCTCCGGGCGCAGCCGGCTCCTGCGGACCATCGCGGGCGAGCACCGCCGGGCCGCGGGCACGGTCGAGGTGGCCGGGCGCCCGGTGCCCACCGGCACCCGCCGCGCCATCGCCGCCGGCGTCGCCCTGGTGCCGGAGGAGCGCAAGACCGACGGGCTGGTCCTGCCGCTGCCGGTGCGCGCCAACACCACGCTGGCCGCGCTGGGACAGGTCCTGCGCGGCGGCTTCCTCTCCGCCCGCCGCGAGCGGGCGGTGTTCGAGGAGGAGCAGGCCCGCCTGGGCATCCGGGCGTCCGGGCCGGAGCAGGGCACCTGGCAGCTCTCCGGCGGGAACCAGCAGAAGATCGTGCTGGCCAAGTGGCTGCGGCGGGGGCCGCGCGTGCTGCTGCTCGACGAGCCCACCCGCGGCGTCGACGTCGGCGCCAAGGCGGAGATCTACCGGCTGATCGCCGGCCTCGCGGCCGAGGGGATGGCGGTGGTCGTGGTCTCCAGCGACCTCCCCGAGGTCCTCGGGCTGTCCCACCGCGTCCTGGTCTGCCGCGCGGGGGGCGTCGTCGGCGAGCTGGCCGGCGAGGACGTCACCGAGGAGAACGTCATGCACCTCGCCCTGGACACCGCGGGGGTGACCCGGTGAGCGCCGCGGCCGGGGTCGCCCCCGCCCGCACGCGCGGCTCCCTGCTCGCGAGCCTCACCCGCACCGGGGCGGCGGTCTGGATCGTCGTCCTGGTCGCGGTGCTGGCCCTCACCGTCGCCGACGCCGGCGGCTTCTGGGCACCGGCCAACGTCGCGAACGTCCTCAC
The DNA here is from genome assembly GCF_042654585.1 of Geodermatophilus arenarius. Lineage (NCBI taxonomy): Bacteria > Bacillati > Actinomycetota > Actinomycetes > Geodermatophilales > Geodermatophilaceae > Geodermatophilus > Geodermatophilus arenarius. Next base: position 5,824 of record NZ_JBHSGR010000009.1, on the reverse strand, counting down.
GGCCACCGTCGTCCTGGGGCTGGCGGCGCTCGGCCAGCACCTCGTCGTGCTCAGCGGCGGGATCGACCTGGCGGTCGGCTCCCTCGCCACGCTGTCGGCCCTGCTGACGGCGATCCTGATCAACGGCTACCCGATCCGCACGGTGCCCGTCGTCGTCGGGATGCTCCTGCTCGGGGCGCTGGTCGGTCTCCTGCACGGGGTGCTCGTCGCCCGGGTGGGGCTGCCGCCGTTCATCGTCACCCTCGCCACGCTCTACCTCATCCAGGGCGCGGCCTTCACGATCAGCACGACGCCCACCGGCCGGGTCACCACCGCGCTGTCGACGATCGCGCTGCAGCGGATCGGCCCGGTGCCCTACTCCTTCGGCGTGCTGCTGCTGGCCCTCGCCGTCGTCGCGTTCGTCCTGCACCGGACGGCGTTCGGGCGGCAGCTGTTCGCGGTCGGCGGAGACCAGGCGGCGGCCCGGGCCAACGGCGTCCCGGTGGCGCGGGTCCTGGTCACCGCCTACGTCCTGGCCGGCGTCCTGGCCGCCCTGGCCGGCGTCCTGCTGGCCGCGCGGGCCACCGTCGGGTCGCCCACCGCCGGGCAGGGCCTGGAGCTGTCGGCCATCACCGTCGTCGTCCTGGGCGGCACGTCGCTGCTGGGCGGCCGCGGCAGCCTGGTCGGCACGATGGGCGGCGTGGTCCTGCTGTCGCTGGTCAGCAGCTCGGTCACCCTGCTCCAGCTGCCGGCGACGCTCACCGACCTCATCCGCGGCGTCGTGATCCTCGCGGCGGCGGCGGTGTTCGTCACCCGGGCCCGGCGATGAGCGGCGTGGTCGACGGGCACGCGCACGTCTTCCGCTCCGCCGCCGTCTCCCCGCGGGGCGTCGACGAGCTGGCCCCGGCGGACCGGGAGGCGCCCGCCGAGGACCTGCTCGCCCGGATGGACGCCGCGGGCGTGGACGCGGCGGTGCTCGTCGCCCTGGACGCCGTCGACGACGACGTCGCCGACGCCCTCGACCGGTTCCCCACCCGGTTCGCCGGCGTCGCCGTCGCCACGGGGGCCGAGCTGGGGACCACCGGCGCCGACCCGGTCGCGGCGCTGCGCCGGCGGCGCGAGCGCTGGGACCTCGGCGCCCTGCGCACCGGCTGGCTCGGCGACCCGTCCCGGCCCGTCGCGGACTCCCCGGCCCTGCCGGTGCTCCGGCTGATGGCGGAGGAGGGGTTGCCGCTGTGGAGCTACCTGCCGCCGCCGCAGCTGCCGCTGCTCGAGGAGCTCGTGCGGCTGCTGCCCGACCTCGTCGTCGTCCTCAACCACCTCGGCTTCTGCCCCCACGACATGTGGGTGGACGAGCACCGCCGGCCCCGGTTCGACGATCCGCTGCCCGAGCCGCTGGTCCAGCGGCTGCTGCGGCTGGCCGACGCGCCGCGGGTGCACGTGCTCGTCTCGGGCCAGTACGCGCTCTCGGCCGAGGAACCGCCGTACGCCGACCTGTTCCCCGTCACGCGCCGGCTGGCCGCCGCCTACGGCGCCGACCGCCTGCTGTGGGGCTCGGACCACCCGTGGCCCAGCGACGTCCCGGGGTACGACACCCTCGTCGGGATCGTGGCGTCCGCGCTGCCCGGCCTGACCGGGCGGGAGGCGGCCCGCGTGACCGGCGGCACCGCCCGCTCGCTGTTCCCCCGCCTGGCCGCCGCCGCGGCCTGAACCGACCCCGACGAGGAGACGACCGACCCATGCCCAGCCTGGCCACGGGGGCGGAGACCATGCCGCGCTCCGGCATCCGACAGGTGATGGACCTCGCGTGGAGCCTGCCCGGCCCGGTGATCGGCCTGCACGTGGGGGAGCCGAGCTTCCCCTCGCCGGCGCACGTCGTCGAGGCCGCCCGGGCGGCGTACGCCGCCGGGGAGACGCACTACGTCCCGAACGCCGGGATCGACCCGCTGCGGCAGGCGATCGCGGAGAAGGTCAGCACGGTCAACGGCTTCCCGGCGACGCCCGCGCAGGTGGTCGTCTCCGCGGGCGGGGCGCAGGCGCTGCACAACGCGCTGTCCCTGACGATCGGCGCCGGCGACGAGGTGCTGATCCCCGACCCGGGCTGGCCGAACTACGCCATGGCGGTGCAGCTGCTGCAGGCGGTCCCGGTGCGCTACCCCCTGCGGCCGGAGAACGGCTTCCGCCCCGACCCCGGCGAGCTGGCCGGCCTGGTCACCGACCGCACCCGACTGATCGTGGTCAACACCCCGTCCAACCCGCTCGGCACGGTGCTCCCGGCCGCCGACGTCGAGGCGCTGGTCCGCTTCGCCGAGGACCACGACCTCTGGCTGCTCTCCGACGAGTGCTACGACGAGCTGACCTTCGACCGGCCGCACGTCAGCCCCGGCCGGTTCGACCGGGACGGCCGCGTGCTGAGCGCCTTCAGCTTCTCCAAGACCTACGCGATGACCGGGCTGCGCGTCGGCTACCTGGTCAGCCCCGGGGAGGACGTCGCCCGGCAGGCGGCCAAGCTGCAGGAGCCGCTGCTGGCCTGCGTCAACGCCCCCGCCCAGGCCGCGGCGCTGGCCGCGCTGCGCGGCCCGCAGGACGACGTCGTCGCGATGCGGGAGACCTACCGGCAGCGGCGCGACCTCGCCGTCGACGCGCTCGGCGCCTGCGGGCTGGGGTACCTGCGCCCCGAGGGGGCCTTCTACCTGTGGGTCGACGTCCGGGACCGCAGCGGCGGGGACGTGGGGGCGTGGTCCCTGGAGCTGCTGCGCCGGGACTCCGTCGCCGTGGCGCCCGGGACCACGTTCGGGCCGCTCGGGGAGGGGTGGGTGCGGCTGTCGCTGGCCACGGACACCGACGACCTGCTGGAGGGCATCCGGCGGATGGGTGCGGCACGGTGACCGGCGCCCGCCTGCAGCCCGGGCCGGTGCTCACCGGGAGCGGCCTGGTCGCCATCCTGCGCGGCCGGTCCGGGGAGCGGCTGGCCGCCGCGTGCGAGGTGCTCCTCGACGCCGGCGTCCGCTGCCTCGAGGTCACGATGAACACCCCGGGCGCCCTGGACGTGGTCGGCCGGCTGACCGCCGACGCCGGCGCGGGGACCGAGATCGGCGTCGGCACGGTGCGCCGGCCCGAGGAGGTGGACCGCGCCGCCGACGCCGGCGCGGTCTTCGTCGTCGCCCCGAACACCGACGAGGCGGTCGGGCGGCGCGCCGCCGAGCGCGGACTGGCCTGGTACCCCGGCGCGCTCACGCCCACGGAGATCGCCCGCGCCTGGGACCTCGGGGCGGCCGCGGTGAAGGTCTTCCCGGCGGGGTCGGCCGGCGGCCCGCGGTACCTGCGCGAGGTGCGCGGCCCCCTCGACGACGTCCTGCTGGTGCCCACCGGCGGCGTCGGCGTCGAGGACGTGCCCGGCTACCTGCAGGCGGGCGCGGTCGCCGTCGGGATGGGCGGCCCGCTGCTGGGCCGGGCGCTCGAGGACGACGCGGAGCTGGCCGGGCTGGCCGGCCGGGCCCGCGCCGCGCTCGACGCGGTGGCCCGCGGGCGGTCCGGCGCGTGAGCGCGGCGGGGGACCCTGCCGTCGTCCGCGGCGTCGTCACGCTGGGGGAGACCATGGCGCTGCTGTGGCCGCCGGAGGTCGGCCTGCTGCGGCACGCGCCCGCGCTGCGGCTGGGGATCGCCGGCGCCGAGTCCAACCTGGCCGTGGGCGCGGTGCGGCTGGGCGTGCCGGCCACCTGGATCGGCCGGGTCGGGGACGACGAGTTCGGCCGCCTGGTCGCCACGACGCTGCGCGGGCAGGGCGTCACCGCGACCGCCGTCGTCGACCCCGGCGCCCCGACCGGGCTGATGGTCAAGGAGCGTCGGACCGCGCGGGCCACCCGCGTCCTCTACTACCGCTCCGGCAGCGCCGGCTCCCGGCTGTCCCCGGACGACGTCGACCCCGCGGTCGTCGCCGCGGCCGGCGTCCTGCACGTCACCGGGATCACGCCGGCCCTCAGCGCCTCCGCGCGGCAGGCGGTCCTCGCGGCCGTGGAGGAGGCCCGGTCGGCCGGCGTGCCGGTGTCGGTGGACCTCAACTACCGCAGCGCGCTGTGGTCCCCGGCCGAGGCCGGGCCGGTGCTGCACGAGCTGGTGCGCGCCGCGGACGTCGTCCTGGCGACCGAGGAGGAGGCCCGCCTGCTCGTCGAGGGCCCGGACGACCGGACGCTGCTCGCCGCGCTGGGTGCCCTGGGGCCCCGCCAGGTGCTGGTGAAGAAGGGCGCGGCGGGGTCGCTGTCGAGCATCGACGGGGTGGTCCGCCGCGTCCCGGCCCGCCGGGTCGACGTCGTGGACCCGGTGGGGGCCGGGGACGCGTTCGGCGCGGGCTACCTCGGCGGCCTGTGCCTGGGGCTGCCGCCGGAGGAGCGGCTGGCGCTGGCGACCTCGGCTGGGGCGTTCGCGGTGACGGTGCCCGGCGACTGGGAGGGGCTGCCGTCGCGCGCCGACCTCGCGCTCCTGGACGCCGACCCGGACACCGTCGTGCGCTGAGCGCGGCCCGCGGGGACCGGGGGACCCGAGGTCCGCCGGGCTGTCCGCGGTGCCGCGTAACCTCGCCGCGTGGCTCTGGCGCTCTACCGGAAGTACCGCCCGGCGACCTTCGCCGAGGTGGTCGGCCAGGAGCACGTGACCACCCCGCTGGTCAACGCCGTCGACGGCGGCCGGATCAACCACGCCTACCTGTTCAGCGGCCCGCGCGGCTGCGGCAAGACGTCGTCGGCGCGGATCCTGGCCCGCTCGCTCAACTGCGAGCAGGGGCCGACGTCGACCCCGTGCGGGGTGTGCGCGTCCTGCGTCGCGCTGGCGCCCGACGGCCCGGGCTCGCTCGACGTCATCGAGATCGACGCGGCCAGCCACGGCGGTGTCGACGACGCCCGGGACCTGCGGGAGCGCGCCTTCTTCGCGCCGGTGAACAGCCGCTACAAGGTCTACATCGTCGACGAGGCGCACATGGTGACCACGCAGGGCTTCAACGCCCTGCTCAAGGTGGTCGAGGAGCCGCCGGAGTTCCTGGTCTTCGTCTTCGCGACGACCGAGCCGGACAAGGTGCTGCCGACGATCCGCTCGCGCACGCACCACTACCCGTTCCGGCTGGTGCCGCCGACGACGCTGCGCGGGCTGCTGGAGAAGACCTGTGCCGCCGAGGGCGTGCAGGTCGAGCCGACGGTGTTCCCGCTGGTCGTGCGGGCCGGCGGCGGCTCGGTGCGCGACTCGCTGTCGATCCTCGACCAGCTGCTGGCCGGCGCCGGGCCCGAGGGCGTCACCTACGCCGGCGCCGTCGGGCTGCTCGGCGTCACCGACGACGCGCTGCTCGACGAGGCCGTCGACGCGCTGGCCGCCCAGGACGCGCCGGGTGTGTTCCGGGCCGTCGACCGCGTCGTGGAGGCCGGGCACGACCCGCGCCGCTTCGCCACCGACCTGCTGGACCGGCTGCGCGACCTCATCGTCCTCGACGCCGTGCCCGACGCCGGCGCCAACGGCCTGCTCGACTGCCCGCCCGACCGGCTGGACCTGATGGTGCAGCAGGCCAAGGCGCTCGGGTCGGCGACGCTGTCGCGCCTGGCCGACACGGTGCACGCCGGGCTGACCGAGATGCGCGGCACGACCGCGCCGCGGCTGCTGCTGGAGCTGGTCTGCGCGCGGATGCTGCTGCCGGCCACCGACGACACCGCCGCCGGCGCGCTGCAGCGGCTCGAGCGCCTCGAGCGGCGGCTGGCGATCGGCGGCGCGCCGGAGGCCGGTGCCGGGGTTGGTGCCGGTGCCGCGCCCGTGGCGCCCGCCCGCGAGGCCGCGCGCCGCGCGCTGGTCCGCGAGGAGCCGGCGC
>NZ_JBHSGR010000008.1:0-179538 GCF_042654585.1 Geodermatophilus arenarius | reverse complement strand
CCCGGCCGGCGGCCTCGGGCCCGTCCCCGGCGACGACGAGCGTGCGCGGGCCGTCGGCGATCGGTGCGGCCGCGGCGGGCGCGGACGCGCCGGCGGTCCACGGCGCGCCACCGTCCCGGCCGGCCCACGGGCCCGCCAGCGGGCCGGGCTCCTCCTCGGGCAGCAGCGGGTCGCGGAAGGGCAGGTCCAGCTGCACCGGCCCGGGGTCGCCGGACAGGACGCCGGTGGCCGCGAGCAGCGCCCGGGACACCACCGAGCGCCAGTAGCGGTTCTGCGCGGCCTCGCGGCCGGCCTCGGGCACGCCGACGTCGGCCGCCCAGCGCACCGCGCCGCCGTAGAGGCCCGGCTGCTCGATCGTCTGGTTGGCGCCGGTGCCGCGCAGCTCCGGCGGCCGGTCGGCGGTCAGCGCCAGCAGCGGCACCCCGCTGACGTCGGCCTCGAGGACGGCGGCGTGCAGGTGCGCGGTCGCCGTCCCGGAGGTGGTGAGCACCGGCACCGGCCGGCCGGACGCGCGGGCCAGGCCCAGGGCGAGGAAGGACGCCGTGCGCTCGTCGATGCGCACGTGCAGCCGCAGGACGCCGGCTCGCTCGGCGGCGGCCAGCGCCAGGGCGACCGGCGCCGAGCGGGAGCCGGGCGCGACGACGGCGTCGCGGACGCCGCCGCGGACCAGCTCGTCGACCAGCACGCGGGCCAGCGCGGTGGAGGGGTTCACGCGGCCAGCACCGCGCCCAGCCGCTCCGTCCAGCGGGCGGTGACGTCGCCCGGCGCGGTCACGGCGTCCAGCCGGCCGGGGTCGGGCCGGGTCACCGGCAGTGCGCCGTCCACCGGCAGCAGCGGGGCGTCGGTGACGTCGCCGTCCAGGAGGGCGACCGTGGCCAGGCCGCAGGCGAAGGGCAGCTCGGGCAGCGCGGCGGCCAGCGCGACCCCCGCGGCGATGCCCACCGAGGACTCCAGCGCGGAGGAGACCACGCACGGCAGCCCGTGCGCCTCGGCCACGCGCAGCGCGGCCCGCACGCCGCCGAGCGGCTGCACCTTGAGGACGACGACGTCGCCGGCCTCCCGCAGGTCGACGCCCAGCGGGTCGTCGGCGCGGCGCACGCCCTCGTCGACGGCGACCCGGACGTCGACCCGGCGGCGCAGCGCGGCGAGCTCGGCCAGCGTCGCGCAGGGCTGCTCGACGTACTCCAGACCCACCCGGTCCAGCTCCCGGATGCGGGCGACGGCGGTGTCGACGTCCCAGGCGGCGTTGGCGTCGACCCGCAGCGCACCGGACGGGCCGAGCGCGTCGCGGACGGCCTCCACGCGGGCGAGGTCGTCACCGGCGGTCTGGCCCGGCTCGGCCACCTTCACCTTCGCCGTCCGGCAGCCCGACGCGGTCACGATCGCGTGCGCCCGCTCGGGGCCCACCGCGGGGACGGTCGCGTTGACCGGCACCGCGTCGCGCACCGGCGCGGGCCAGCCCTGCAGCGCGGCCTCGGCGGCGGCCGACCACCAGCGGCGGCTCTCCCGCACGCCGTAGTCCCAGAACGGGGAGAACTCGCCCCAGCCGGCCGGGCCGTGCACGAGCACGCCGTCGCGGACGTCGATGCCGCGGAAGCGGGTGCGCATCGGCACCGACCACACCGCCAGCCGGTCGATCCCCTCGGGGAGGCCGGCGGGGGTGATCACGCCCGCAAGCCTATGTCGCGCGCGACGTACCCTCGGGACCCGTGATCCGGCAGCTGACCGTCCTCCCCGCGCCGGACTCCCCCGACGCCGTCCTCGGCACCGTGCTGCCCGCCGTCCGCGCCTGCCTGGAGGGCGCCGCGCCGCTCGCCGTCCTCCCGGCCGGGCCGCCCGCGGCGGCCGCGCGGGAGGTCCTCGCGCCGGACGAGCCGCTCGAGGACGGCGCCGACCTCGTCGTCGTCACCTCCGGGTCGACCGGCGGCCCGCGCGGCGTGCTGCTGCCGGCCGCGGCGCTGCGGGCCTCGGCGACGGCGACCCTCGACCGGCTCGGCGGCCCGGGCGCCTGGCTGCTCGCGCTGCCGGTGTCGGCGATCGCCGGGCTGCAGGTGCTGGTGCGGTCGGTGCTCGGCGGCACGGCGCCCACCGTGCTCGCGCCCGGGGAGGACCTGGCCGCGGCGGTGGCGCGGATGTCCGCCGGCCGGCGGTACACCGCGCTGGTGCCCACCCAGCTGCGCCGGTACCTGGAGCGCGAGCCGGCGGCGCTGCGCGCGTTCGACGCGGTGCTCGTCGGTGGCGCGGCCACCGACCCGGGGCTGCTGGCGCGCGCCCGCGAGGCCGGCGTCGCGGTGGTGACCACCTACGGCACGACCGAGACCGCGGGCGGGTGCGTCTACGACGGCGTCCCGCTCGACGGCGTCCGGGTGCGCGCGGACGACGAGGGGATCGCGATCGCCGGACCGGTGCTGGCGCTCGGCTACCGCCGCGACCCGGAGAGCACCGCGGCTGCGTTCGCCGGCGGGGAGTTCCGCACCCGCGACGCCGGCAGCGTCGGCCCCGACGGGCGGCTGACGGTGGCCGGGCGGCTCGACGACGTCGTCGTCACCGGCGGGGTGAACGTGGCCCCGCAGGCGGTCGAGGGGGCGCTGCGCGAGCACCCCGCCGTCGCCGACGCCGTGGTCTTCGGCCGGCCCGACGACGAGTGGGGGCAGCGGGTGGTGGCCGCCGTCGTCCCGGCGCCGGGCGCCGCACCCGACCTCGCGGCCCTGCGGCCGTGGGTGGCCGAGCGGCTGGGCGGCCCGTCCGCGCCGCGCGAGCTGCACCTGATCGGGTCGGTGCCGACGCTGCACACCGGCAAGCCCGACCGCCGCGGCGTGGCAGCCGCCCTGGGTGGAGGGGTCCGTTGATGGCGACGCCCGCGCAGTGGGTGGCCGGCGCCCGGCCCCGCACCCTGCCGGCCGCGCTCGCCCCGGTGCTCGTGGGCACCGGCGCCGCGGCCGCGCTCGACGGCTTCCGGCTCGTGCCCGCGCTGCTGGCGCTGCTCGTGGCCCTGGCGCTGCAGGTGGCGGTCAACTACGCCAACGACTACTCCGACGGCAGGCGCGGCACCGACGCCGTCCGGGTCGGGCCGATGCGGCTGGTCGGCTCGGGCGCGGCCTCGCCCCGCGCGGTGCTGATGGCGGCGCTGCTGTCCTTCGCCGTCGCGGGGGTCGCGGGGCTGGTGCTGGCGGCGCTGTCGAGCTGGTGGCTGGTCGCGGTCGGCGCGGTGTGCATCGCCGCGGCCTGGACCTACACCGGCGGCCCGCTGCCCTACGGCTACCGGGCGCTCGGCGAGGTGTTCGTCTTCGTGTTCTTCGGCCTGGTCGCCGTCGCCGGGACGACGTTCGTGCAGACCGGGCGGGTCGAGGGGCTGGCGCTGGCCGCCGCGGTGCCGATCGGGCTGCTGTCGGTGGCGCTGCTGGTGGTCAACAACCTGCGCGACGTCGAGGGCGACGCGCGGGTGGGCAAGCGCACGCTCGCGGTGCTGCTCGGCGACCGCGCGACCCGGCGGTTCTACGTCGGCCTGCTCGCGGTCGCGTTCGCCGTCGTCGTGGCGATCGGGGTGGGCCGGCCGTGGGCGCTGCTCGCGCTGGCCGCCGCGCCGCTGGCCGTGCCGCCGTCGCGGGTGGTGCTCTCCGGCGGCCGCGGGCCGGCGCTGATCGCCGCGCTGCAGGCCACCGGCCTGCTCACCCTGGCCACCGGCGTGCTGCTCGGCGCCGGGCTCGCCCTGTCGGGCTGAGGCGGGCTCAGGCGGCGGCGTCGCCCGACAGCCGGGCGCGCAGCTGCTCCTTGCGGGTGCGGCGGGCGACGCTGCGGGCGGCCAGGCCCTCGGTCAGCTTGTCGCGGACCGGGCGCAGCAGCACCAGCGCCACCGGCATCGACAGCAGCAGGCCGAACAGCAGCGCCGGGAAGCCGGGCAGACCGACCAGCCAGATGAGCGCGACGAGCGCGGCGGCGATGACCAGCCGGCCGAGCGTGTAGAGCAGCAGCCACGGCGCGATCCGCGGCGGGGTCGCGGGACCGCCGGTGGGCGCGCCCGGGGTGGTGCTCTCGGCCATGCTGCTGTCCTCCTGCGTGCTGTCGGGCGTCATCCCGTCCGGCCCTCCCACTTCGTGGAGAGCACGACGGTCGTGCGGGTGCGGGCGACGCCCTCGATCCTGTTCAACGCGTTGATGGCGGCCTCGAGTGCCGGGATGTCGGTCACCCGGACCTTGAGCACGTAGCCCTCGCTGCCGGCGACCCGCCAGCAGTCCTCGACCTCGGGCATCGCCCGCAGCGCCGCCTCCACGCCGGTGTCGTCGACGGCGTCGCTCTCGATGACGCCGATCAGCGCGGTGACGTCGAGCCCGAGGGCGGCCGGGTCGACGACGGCGCGGTAGCCGAGGACCACGCCGGAGGCCTCCAGCTTGCCCACGCGCTCGTGCACGGCCGGCGCGGAGAGCCCGACCTGCCGGGCCAGCTCGGCGATGCTGGCGCGGCCGTTGGCGCGCAGCAGGTCGATCAGCTGCCGGTCGACGGCGTCGATGGGGGGCTCCGTCCAGGTCGTGTGCGGACGCGGTCGCGGCCCGCTCCCCGAGTATCCCCGCGCTCGTACATTGGGTGGCAGGGACGTTCCTGGAGAGGGGAGGCCGGGTGCCGGTCGTGCTGCTGCTGGTGGCGGTGCTCGTGGTGGTGCTCGTGGTCCGGGCGACGGCGGTCGCCGGGAGCGAGCTGCGCCGGGAGCGGCCTGCCCGTCGTCCGCGGCCCTCCCGCGCGTCGCGCCCGGTCGCCCCCGACGACGACCCGGAGTTCCTCCGCGAGCTCGGCCGCCGCGTCCGCCGCGACGACGGCTCCCCCGCCTAGCCGGACCGCAGGCCGAGGACCGCCCCGGCCAGCCGTCGGCCCTGCCGCGGGGTCCCGCCCCTGAGCCTGCGAGGGGTGGGGGGCAGCGGGGTCCTTCAGGCCGCGCGGCCGCCGAACAGACGGCGCCAGCCGCGCGGGCCCGGCGGCTCCGGGTCCCCGTCCGGCGCGGTCCCGGGCACGGCGGGGACGACGTCGATGCGCGCGGTGGCCTCGGGGCCCTCGGTCGCGTCGGTCCCGGCCGCCGCGCCGGCGTCGTCGGCCCGGTCCAGCGAGCCCGGCCAGCCGAGCCCGCCGCCGGTGGTGGTGTCCCCCGGCCAGCCCAGGTCGCCCTCGGTCCCCTGGGCGGTGGCGCCGGGCGCGTGCCGGGTCGCCGGGGTGCCGGTGGCCAGCGCGGCCGCCACGATCGGGTCGGTGCCGGCGCCGTCGGCGGCTGCGTGTCTACCCACGGCGTCCCCCCGCGCGTGCAGTCATGCGCCCATCGCAACACGCCGGGCCGGGAACCCGCGCCCGGACCCCCTCACGGGAGTGAGGGGTGGGGCGGGTGGGGCGGACGGGACGCAGGTCAGTCGACACCGCCGTAGCTGTGCAACCCGGACGACACCATGTTCACGTACAGCAGGTTGAAGACCATGACGCCCAGGCCGACCACGTTGACCCACGCCGCGGGGCGGCCCCGCCAGCCCGCCGTCGTCCGGGCGTGCAGGTAGGCGGCGTAGACCACCCAGGCGATGAAGGCCCACGTCTCCTTGGGGTCCCAGCCCCAGAACCGGCCCCAGGCGCTCTCGGCCCAGATGGCGCCGGCGATGACCGCGAAGGTCCAGATCGGGAAGCCGAAGATCGCCGTGCGGTGCGCGACCCGGTCCAGCGTGGCGGCCGAGGGGATGCGCGCCACCAGCCGCGACGACGACGGGTCGCCGCCGCGGGCCTCGAACCGGCCGCGGACCAGGTAGAGCACGCTGGCGATGCCGCTGACGAAGAAGACGCCGAAGCCGAGGATCGCCGTCGTCACGTGCACGGCCAGCCAGCTCGACCGCAGCGCCGCCACGAGCGGGGCGCTCTCGACGTAGAGGAACAGCCCGATGGCGACCAGGCTGACCACGACCGGGGCGAGGACGAACAGGCCCAGGTGCCGCAGGGCCGGTGAGCGGACGGCGAGGACGAGGAAGGCCACGACGGCGACCAGCACGACCGCGACGGCGAACTCGTACATGTTGCCCCAGGGCAGCCGGTCGACGGCCAGGCCGCGGGCGACGAGCACGCCGGCGTGGGTGAGCGCCCCCAGGGCGGTGAGCAGCATCGCCACCAGGCCCCAGCGGCGCACCGCCGGCGGGTCGTCCGTGCCGGCCGGGGCCGCCTCGGGGGCCACCGGCTCGTCGACCGGGGCGCCGGCGCCGACCAGCGCGCGGGCGCGGGCGGGCCGGCGGCCGAAGGCCAGCTGGGCGGCGAAGGCGACGACGGCGAGCGAGTACAGGCCGACGCTGACGGAGAACAGGGTGTCCGACAGTCCGGACAGCTGGTCGGCGGTCACGCGGGTGTGCCTCCGGTCTCGGGTGCGCCCCCGGACGGGGCACGGGTCGCGGCGCGGGCGGCGAGGGCCGCCCGCAGGTCGTCGGTCAACGCCGTGAAGCGCGGTGCGCTGTCGCCGCTGCCTCGAGTCAGTCCACCGACCTCGAGCACGGTACCGCCGTCGGCGGAGGGCCCGGTGGCGCGGGCGAAGACCCGCTCCCGGCGCAGCAGCAGCATCCCGAGCAGGCCGGCCAGCACCGCGATCGCCGCGGCGAGCACCCACACCTGACCCGGGTCGTGCGAGAACTGCAGGGCGGCGAACTCCTTGTAACCGGTGAAGGTCACCGTCGTCCCGTCGGGCAGGGTCAGCGACTCCCCGACCGACAGGTTGCCCCGGCCGACCTCGGTGAGCCGGCCGCGCTCGATCTGCGAGGCGTCGAGCGAGTAGACCGACTGCGGCAGGCCGGAGTCCAGGCCGAGGTAGCCCTCGTAGGCCACGACCGCCACCTGCGGCGCCAGCGGGCGCGGGTCGATCGAGGTGAGGACCCCGCCCTGCGTCAGGCCGGTCGGCGCGAAGAAGCCCTCCAGCGCGAACTGGTCCTCGGTGCCCGCGCCGAGGTCGGGCAGCTTGAGCGCGCCCTGGCTGCCCATCATCCGCTGGTCGCTGGGGAGGAACGGCGCCGAGACGTCGTCGATGCTGAACCCGTCGGGCCGGGTCACGGTGAACGTCGGGCTGAACCCGTGGCCGGTGACGTAGACCCGGTCGCCGTCGACCCGCAGGGGGTCGTTGACGCCGATCGTCGTCGGCCGGCCCTCCTCGCCGGGGGCGCCGTAGGTGATGTCGGCGGTGAACGAGGAGGCGGTGAGGTCCTGCTCGTAGGTGGCGCGGAAGTCGTCGAGCCCGACGCAGATCGGCGTCAGGTCGCTGCCCTCCACCAGCGCGCCGGAGGAGTGGGTGTCGTACTGCTGGAACGAGTTGCAGAACCGCTGGCCCTCGGTGACCAGGATGCTGCCCTCGTAGCCCCACAGCTTGCCGCCGGCCAGCGCCAGCAGCAGGCCGACCAGCGCCAGGTGGAAGACCAGGTTGCCGGTCTCCTTGAGCAGGCCCTTCTCGGCCGACAGCTCGGCCACGCCGTCCCGCTCGCGGCGCACCACGCGGTAGCGGCGGACCCGCAGCTCCTCCTCGACGACGTCGAGGGCGCCGGCGGCCGGCAGCGCGGTGGGCAGCGCGGCGGCGTCGGGGAGCCGGGTCAGCCGCCGGGGCGCGGGCGGCGGCGGGGTGCGCAGCGCGCGGGCGTGCTCGAGCGCGCGCGGCAGCACGCAGCCGATGAGCGAGACGAACAGCAGCAGGTACACCGCGGCGAACCACGGCGAGCCGAACACGTCGAACAGGTAGAGCCGGTCGAGCAGCGGCGCGAGCGTCGGGTGGTCGGCGAAGTACTGCGTGACGTTGCTCTGCGACAGCGACCGCTGCGGCAGCAGCGAGCCGGGGATGGCGGCCAGCGCCAGCAGGAACAGCAGCACGATCGCCGTGCGCATGGCGGTGAGCCGGCGCCACTGGCGCAGCAGGAACCCGCCGGCGCGGCGGAGCCCGGAGGGCGGGGCCGGCGGCGGGGGCGCGGCGGCCGGGCGGGGCGGGGCGGTGGTCGTCACAGTGGCGCGGACTCCCCCAGCCCGGTGACGGCCAGCCAGGACCGCAGCCAGCCCATCATCTCGGTCCACGCGCCGGTGACCAGGAGCAGGCCGACCAGCACCAGCACCGCGCCGCCGAAGCGGGTGACCCCGCGGGCGTGCCGGCGCAGGAACGTCGTCGCCCCGACCGCCCACCGGGCGCCGAGCGCGACCAGCACGAACGGCACGCCCAGGCCCAGGCAGTAGGCGACCGACAGCAGCGCGCCGCGGCCGGCGGTGGCCTCGGTGTAGGCCAGCGAGTAGACCGCCGACAGCGTCGGGCCCAGGCACGGCGTCCAGCCCAGCCCGAAGACGACGCCGAGCAGCGGGGCGCCGGCCAGCCCGGCCGCGGGGCGCACCGACAGCCGGGCGGTGCGCTGCAGGAACGGCAGCCAGCCGAGGAAGCCCAGGCCGACCACGACGACGACCGCGCCCATCACCCGGGTGATGACGTCGTCGTACTGGACCAGCAGCCGGCCCAGCCCGCCGAACGCCGCGCCGGCGGCGACGAACACGACGGTGAAGCCGAGGACGAACAGCAGCGCGCCGAGCACCATCCGCCCGCGCGGGGTGCGCTCGTCGGCGCGGACGGCGGTGGCGGTGGCCCCCGGGCCGGCGGGGACGGGCGCGGGCGCGGGGCGGGCGCCGGTGCCGACGAGCCCGGTGACGTAGGACAGGTAGCCCGGCACCAGCGGCAGCACGCAGGGCGAGGCGAAGCTGACCAGCCCGGCCAGCGCGGCGACGACGGCGGCCACCAGCAGCGGGCCGTCGGTCACGAGCTCACGCACGCCGTCCACTCAGCTCTCCTCCCCGAGCAGCCGGTCGAGGACGGCGCGCAGGTCCTCCTGCGACACCTCGCCCGTGTACACGGCGGCGACCCGGCCGTCCCGGTCCAGCACGATCGTGGACGGGATCGCGTTCGCCGGGTAGTCCCGGAAGGCCAGCGCGACCTCGCCGGCGGGGTCGTACAGCGAGGGGAACTCGATGCCCTGGCTGTCGACGAACGCCTGCGCGAACTGCTCGTCGGCCTCCTTGACGTTGAGGCCCAGGAAGGCCACGCCCCGGTCGCGGACGTCGGCGTAGACCTCCTGGAACGCCGGCGTCTCCACCCGGCAGGGCGCGCACCAGGAGCCCCAGAAGTTGAGGACGGCGACCTGCCCGGCCAGCTCGTCGGAGGTCCAGTCACCACCGCCGACCAGGGTGCCGCCGAACGCGGGCGCGGAGTCCCGCTCCCCCTCGGGGATCACCTCGCCGGCCGGGGTGGCCGCGACGAAGCGGAACTCGCCGCCGTTGCTGACGTCGACGGCGTCGGAGCCCGTGGAGCAGCCGGCCAGCAGGGCGGCCGACGCCAGCAGGGCGGTCAGGGCGCGCCTCCCGGGGACCCCGCGGGAGCGTGGGGCGCCGGCGGAGCGCTGTCGTGGAGCGGTCATGCCCCGGGCACCGCGTCGGGGTCGGTGGCCCCGGCCGGCTCGGCGTAGGTGATGCCGACGACCCGGTCGCCCTCGTAGGTCACCGACGTGACGCTGGCCAGCCCGCACTGCCGCCGGCGCGGGTCGTGCACGTACCGCTTCCCCTCCAGGTGCAGCCGCAGCGTCCAGATGGGCAGCTGGTGGCTGACGCAGACGGCGGCGGCGCCCCGGGCGGCGTCGCGGGCGGCCTCGACGGCGAGCAGCATCCGCGCGGCGATCTCGACGTAGGGCTCGCCCCACGAGGGCCGCACCGGGTTGCGCAGCTTCCACCAGTCCCGCGGCCGGCGCACCAGCCCCTGACCGCCGGCCACCGGCATCCCCTCGAAGGCGTTGCCGGCCTCGATGAGCCGCTCGTCGACGGCGACCGGCAGGCCCAGCGTCTCGGCGACCGGCGCGGCGGTCTGCCGCGCCCGCTCCAGCGGGCTGGAGACCAGGTGCGTGACGCCGCGACCGACGAGCCACTCGGCGGCGCGGCGGGCCATCGCCTCGCCGGCCTCCGACAGCCGGTAGCCGGGCAGCCGGCCGTAGAGCACCTTCCCGGGGTTGTGGACCTCCCCGTGCCGGAGCAGGTGGACGACGGTCGTCTCCATCAGGGCTGCAGCTCCTGGGCGTCCTTCGCGTCCTCGTCGGACGGGGCGTCGGCGGGGTCGGCGGCCGCGGCGGCGCGGGCGGCGGCGGGCAGCGCGTCGAGCACCCGCTCCACGGCCTCGTCGTCGAGCGCGGCGCTGACGAACCAGGCCTCGAACGCCGACGGCGGCAGGTACACGCCCCGGGCGAGCATCTCGTGGAAGAACGCGCGGTGGGCGGCGGTGTCCTGGGTGCGGGCGTCGTCGTAGTCGCGCACCCGGCGCTCGTCGGGGACGAAGAAGACCGAGAACATCGACCCGGCCTGCTGCACCCGGTGCGGGACGCCGGCGGCGAACAGGGCCGCGCTGGCCGCGCCGCGCAGGGTGACCGCGACCCGGTCGCAGCGGGCGTAGACGTCGTCGGTGCAGTGCCGCAGCGTGGTGAGCCCGGCGGCGACGGCGACCGGGTTCCCCGACAGCGTGCCCGCCTGGTACACCGGCCCGGTCGGGGCCAGCTGCTCCATCAGGTCGGCGCGCCCGCCGAAGGCCGCGGCCGGCAGCCCGCCGCCCATGACCTTGCCGAAGGTGAACAGGTCGGCGTCGACGGGGTCGAGGCCGTACCAGCCCGAGCGGGACACCCGGAAGCCGGTCATGACCTCGTCGAGCAGCAGCAGCGCGCCGTGCTCGGTGGTGATCCGGCGCAGCTGCGCGTTGAAGCCGTCCAGCGGCGGGACGACGCCCATGTTGCCCGGCGCCGCCTCGGAGACCACGACGGCGATGTCGGACCCGCGCTCGGCGAAGACGGCCTCGACGGCGGCGACGTCGTTGTAGGGCAGCACGATCGTGTCGGCGGCCGCGCCGGTGGTGACGCCGGGGGTGTCGGGCAGGCCGAGGGTGGCGACGCCGGACCCGGCCGAGGCCAGCAGCGCGTCGACGTGGCCGTGGTAGTTGCCGGCGAACTTGACCACCAGCGGCCGGCCGGTGGCGCCGCGGGCCAGGCGCAGCGCGGACAGCACCGCCTCCGTGCCGGAGTTGACCAGCCGCACCCGCTCGACCGGGCGCACGCGGGCGATGATCTCCTCGGCGAGCTCGAGCTCGCCCTCGGTGGGCGCGCCGAAGGACAGCCCGCGGCGGGCGGCGGCGGTCACCGCCTCGACGACGGCCGGGTGCGCGTGGCCGAGGAGCATCGGCCCCCACGACGCGACGAGGTCGACGTAGCGGCGGCCGTCGGCGTCGGTCAGCCAGGGGCCCTGGGCCTGCGCGATGAACCGCGGGGTGCCGCCGACGGCGCGGAAGGCGCGCACCGGCGAGTTCACCCCGCCCGGGGTCACGCGCTGCCCGCGGGCGAACAGGTCGGCGGAGACCGGTGCGTCGTAGTCGTACCGGGTCGTGTCCAGCGAGGTCACGGCCCCAGTGTCCCCCCGCCCCCCGGACGCCCGTCGGGGGTGTCGGGGCCGGCGCCGTGTGACGTCGGGCTCCCCGGCGGGGCGCCGCCCGGGACCGCGGCCAGCAGCGCGCCGGCGAGCGCCGCGGGGTCGCGGGTGGGCACGAGCACGGTCCGCCCGTCGGTCAGCCGCAGCGGCAGCCCGGTGCGCCCGCGCGGCACCGACCACCCGCCGCCCAGGACGGGGGCGCCGGCGTCCACGCCGGCCGTCCCCTCGCGCACGGCCCGCAGGTGGGCGGCGTCGACGTCGGTCAGCGGCACCCGCTCGCGGCCCACCGACAGCGCGCCGTCGGGACCGCCGCCGTCGACCCGCACCGTCCACACCCGCCGGGCCGCCGTGCAGCCGAAGGCGACGGTGCCGAGCACCGCGACGACGGCGAGCACCCACAGCAGCGGCGGCACGTCCGGGCCGGGCAGCGCCAGGTCCAGGACGGCGAGGAGCCCGAGGACCCCGGCGACCAGCCAGAACGGCCGCCAGGAGCCCCCGGGCTCGACGTAGCCCATCAGCGGAGCAGGCGCGCGGCCTCGACCGCCCAGTAGGTGAGCACCTGGCCGGCGCCGGCCCGCCGGATGGCGGTGATCGTCTCGAGGATCGCCCGCTCGCGGTCGATCCAGCCGTTGGCCGCGGCCGCCTCGACCATCGCGTACTCGCCGGACACCTGGTAGGCGCTGACCGGGACGTCGACGGCGTCGGCGACCCGGGCCACGACGTCCAGGTAGGGCAGCGCCGGCTTGACCATGACGGCGTCGGCGCCCTCGGCGAGGTCCTGCGCCACCTCGCGCAGCGCCTCGTCGGCGTTGGGCGGGTCCATCTGGTAGGTCGAGCGGTCGCCGAACTGCGGCGCGCCCTCGGCCGCCTCGCGGAACGGCCCGTAGAAGCCCGAGGCGTACTTGGCGGCGTAGGCGAGGATCGGCGTCTCGGTGAACGCGGCGCCGTCCAGGGCCCGGCGGATCGCCGCGACCTGCCCGTCCATCATCCCGCTGGGGGCGATGACGTGGGCGCCGGCCTGCGCCTGCGCGATCGCCACGGCGGCGTACCGGTCCAGCGTCGGGTCGTTGTCCACGACGCCGGCCGGGGTGACCAGGCCGCAGTGCCCGTGCGAGGTGTACTCGCACAGGCACAGGTCGGCCACGAGCACCAGCTCGTCGCCGAGGTCGGCGCGCAGCTGGCGCAGCGCCACGTTGACGATCCCGTCGGCGGCGTCGGCCTGCGAGCCGGCCTCGTCCTTCTCGGCGGGGATGCCGAAGAGGATCAGCCCGCCGATGCCGGCGTCGGCCGCCTCGTGCGCGGCCTTCCGCAGCGAGTCCAGCGTGTGCTGCACGACGCCGGGCATCGCGCCGATCGGCTGCGGCCGGTCGATGCCCTCCTTGACGAACACCGGCAGCACCAGGTCGGCCGGGGCCACCCGGGTCTGCGCGGTGAGCCGCCGCAGCGCGGGCGTCGACCGCAGCCGGCGCCCGCGCGCGAAGCCCGGGTTCGACCCGCCCTGCGGGGAGGTCACTCGCCCTCACCCTCCCGCCGCGCCTCGGCGTACTCGGCCAGCGCGTCGACCAGCGGGAGCACCGCGGCGGTCTCGGGCTGGACGTCGACCCGCAGGCCGAACTCCTGCGCGGTGGCCGCGGTGGCGGGGCCGATGACGGCGACGACGGTCTTCGCGTGCGGCTTGCCGGCGATGCCGACCAGGTTGCGCACGGTGCTCGAGGAGGTGAAGCACACCGCGTCGAAGCCGCCGCCCTTGATCGCCTCGCGGACCGCGGCGGCCGGCGGGGCGGCGCGCACGGTGCGGTAGGCGGTCACGTCGTCGATCTCCCAGCCGCGCTCCTGCAGGCCCGCGGCGAGGGTCTCGGTGGCGATGTCGGCGCGGGGCAGCAGCACCCGGTTGATCGGGTCCAGCACGTCGTCGTACTCGGGGAAGTCGGCCAGCAGGCCCTCGCTGGACTGCTGCCCGGTGGGCACCAGCTCCGGCACGATGCCGAACGCGCGGACCGCCTCGGCGGTCTGCTCGCCGACGCAGGCGACCTTCACGCCGGCGAAGGCGCGGGCGTCGAGGCCCAGCTCGGCGAACTTCTCCCGGACCGCGCGCACCGCGTTGGCCGAGGTGAACACGATCCAGCCGTAGCGGCCGGTGACCAGGCCCTTGATGGCGCGGTCCATCTGCGCGGGGCTGCGCGGCGGCTCGACGGCGATGGTCGGCACCTCGACCGGCACCGCGCCGTAGGCCCGCAGCCGGTCGCTCATCTCGCCGGCCTGGTCCTTGGTGCGCGGCACCAGCACCCGCCAGCCGAACAGCGGGCGGCTCTCCCACCAGGAGAGCTTGCCGCGCTTGTCGACGGCGGCGCCGACGGTGGCCACGACCGGCCCGCTGACGCCGCCGAGGTCGGCGGTCTTCTCGGCGACGGCCGACAGCTTGGCGGTCACGCTCTTCTGGCCGGTGCCCGAGCCGCCGGTGGTGACGACGACCGGCGTGCTGCCGGACAGGCCGCCCTCGACCAGCCGCGCGGCGGCGTCGGGCAGCTGCTCGGCGCCGCCCTGCAGCACCACCGGGGCGCCGAG
Source organism: Geodermatophilus arenarius (assembly GCF_042654585.1). NCBI lineage: Bacteria > Bacillati > Actinomycetota > Actinomycetes > Geodermatophilales > Geodermatophilaceae > Geodermatophilus > Geodermatophilus arenarius. The sequence goes on along the minus strand of NZ_JBHSGR010000008.1, from coordinate 165,504 downwards.
GGCGTGCGCGGCCCCGGCCAGCGCGGGCAGGTCGACGTCGCTGTGGCGCAGGTCGGCGGTCAGCGAGGTGCCGCCGAGCGCGACGCCGGCGAAGGCCGGGACCGCGGTGGCGGGGGCGACGCCGGGGACGACGTCGAAGGGCACGGAGGTGCGGCCGACGGCGAGCACCTCCTTGACCACGGCGTCGGAGGTGAACGGGTCGCCGGCGACCAGCCGGACGACGACGTCGCCGGTCTTCGCGGCCGCGACGGCGGCCTTGGCGACGTCGGCCGGCTCGCCGCTCACGACGGTCGGCTCGACGCCGGGGCGGCCGGCGCGCACGGCGTCGAGGAGGGCGGCGGGCACGTCGGGGTCGACGTGCAGCACCGCGGCCTCGGCGATCGCGGCCGTGGCCCGGGCGGTGAGCATGCCGGGGTCACCGGGGCCGGCGCCGACGAAGACGACGCGGCCGGGGGTCTTGCGGAAGCGCGTCATCACGAGCTCCTGGTCCTTGTTGGTGTCGAGGCCCTGGGGAGGGCGTGGGTGGGGGTCTGGGGTGCCGGAGCGGTCTGCCCGGCGGGGGGACGGCGCCCGGGGCTCACCGGGCGGCCGCCACGAGCTCCGCGGCGCCGCGGTCGAGCAGGTCGGCGGCGAGGTCGCGGCCCAGCCGCCCGGCCTCGCCGACCGGCCCGGTGACCGAGCCGCGGACGCCGTCGCTGCCGTCGATCGCGGTGACCGAGGCACGCAGGTACAGCTCGGCGCCGTCCTCGCCCTCGGCCAGCTCCGCGTAGGCGGCCACCGGGGCGCTGCAGCCGGCCTCGAGCGCGGCCAGCGTGGTGCGCTCGGCGAGCACGCAGGCACGGGTGCCGGCGTCGTCGAGGGGAGCGAGCAGCTGCAGCGTCCGCTCGTCGTCCGCCCGGCACTCGACGGCCAGGGCGCCCTGCGCCGGGGCGGGCAGCACCTGCAGCGGGTCGAGGGTCTCGGTGACCGCGGCCAGCCGGCCCAGGCGGGCGAGCCCGGCGCGGGCGAGCACGACGGCGTCGAGGTCGCCCGGGACGACGCGGGCCATCCGGGTGTCGACGTTGCCGCGGATCGGTACGACCTCCAGGCCCAGGCCGAGCGCGCGCAGCTGGGCGACCCGCCGCGGGGCGCCGGTGCCGACGCGGGCGCCGGCCGGCAGCTCGCCGAGGGTCAGGCGGTCGCGGGCGACCAGCGCGTCGCGGGGGTCCTCCCGCGGCGGGACGGCGGCCAGCACCAGCCCGGGCTCGGGCGCGGTGGGCAGGTCCTTGTAGCTGTGCACCGCGACGTCGACGGTGCCCTCGAGCAGCGCCCTGCGGATCGCGGTGACGAAGACGCCGGTGCCGCCGAGCTGGGCGATGGCCGCGGCCGACCGGTCGCCCTCGGTGCTGATGTGCACCAGCTCCACCGGCACGCCGCTGGCCGCGGTGATCGCGTCGGCGACGGTCTGCGACTGGGTGCGGGCGAGCTGGCTGGCGCGGGTGCCCAGGCGCAGCGTGCGGGTGGCGGTGCCGGTCGGCGGCGCGGTCACGCCACACCGCCGGGGCGCAGGTCGTCGGGGTCGACGGTGACCGCCTCGGCCAGCCGGGTGCCGTCCTCGGGCACCTCCGTGTCGATGCCGAGGCCGAACAGCGCCCGCAGCGCGTCGGCGTAGTCGACGCCGCCGGGGGTGGCGGCCAGCTCCTTGACCCGCACGGTCGGCTCGTGCAGCAGCTTGTCGACCACCCGCCGCACGGTGCGGGCGATCTCGCCGCGGGCGCGGGCGTCGAGGTCGGGCAGCCGGGTGGACAGGCGCAGCAGCTCGGCGTCGACGACCTCGGCGGCCTGGCTGCGCAGCGCGGACACGGTCGGGGCGACGGCGGCGGCCTGCCGCTCGGCGCGCAGCAGCGCGGTCCCGGCCTCGATGAGCGCGTGCGCGGCGGAGACGTCGTCGGCGGCGACCGGGCCGGTGCCCCCGGCGGCCGAGCGCTCGCCCTGCAGCAGCGCCAGGTCGACCAGGTGCACGCCGGGCAGCGCGGCCACGCCCGGGTCGACGTCGCGGGGCAGGGCCAGGTCGACGACGGCCAGCGGACGGCCGTCCCGGTCGGCCATGGCGCCGGCGACGACGTCGGTGCCCACCACCAGGCCGGTGGCGCCGGTGCAGGTGACCACGACGTCGGCGTCGGCGATCGCCGCGCGCAGGTCGGTGAGCTCGGCGGTGCCGCCGTCGACCGCGGCGGCCAGGCGGGCGGCCGACTCCGGCGAGCGGCTGGCGACGGTGACCAGCGCGCCGCGGCGGGACAGCGTGGTGGCGGCCAGCGCGCCCATCGACCCGGCGCCGACCACCAGCGTCGGGCGGCCGGCCAGCGGGCCGACCCGCTGCTCGGCGTGGTCGAGGGAGACGGTGACCAGGTTGGCGCCCGCGCGGTCGATGCCGGTCTCGGAGTGCACCCGCTTGCCCACCCGCAGGGCGTGCTGGGCGACCGGGTGCAGCGAGCGGCCGACCGTCCCCTCCTCCTGGGCGAGGGCGTAGGCGGCGCGCAGCTGGCCGAGGACCTGGGTCTCGCCGACCACCATGGAGTCCAGGCCCGCGGCCACGGTGAACAGGTGGGCGACGGCCTGGTCCTCGTAGTGGACGGTGACGTAGGGCGAGAGCTCCTCGACGGAGGCGCCGGCCTGGCGGGCCAGCACCCGGCTGACCTCGGCGACGCCGCCGTGGAAGCGGTCGACCTCGGCGAAGACCTCGACCCGGTTGCAGGTGGCCAGCACGAGCGCCTCGCTGACGTGGTCGCTCTCGACCAGCTCGTGCAGCGCCTTGACCCTGTCGTCCGCGCTCATCGCGACCTGCTCGAGCAGCGCGACCGGCGCGGTCTGGTGGCTGATGCCGACGGCGAGCAGGCTCATGCCATCCCCCCGGCGGGGGCGAGCCCGGTGCCGAGCGCCGTTCCCGGGAGGGCGCCCCGCTGCTTGTCGAGGAACGCGAGGACCTGCAGCTCGACGGAGAGGTCGACCTGGCGGACGCCGACCCCGGCGGGTGCGGTGAGCGCCACCGGCGCGAAGTTCAAGATGCTCCTCACCCCGGCCCTGGTCAGCCGGTCGCAGACCCGCTGCGCCACCTCCGCCGGTGTCGCGATGACCCCGATCGTCGCCCGCGTGGCGGCGACGACCTCGTCGAGCTCTTCCATCGGCCGGACCGGCAGGTCGCCGATCCGCTGCCCCACCCGGGCCGGCGAGGCGTCGAACAGGCCGACGAACTCGAAGCCGCGGTTGCCGAAGCCCCCGTAGCCGGCCAGCGCCGACCCCAGGTTCCCGATCCCGACGAGGACGCACGCGTGCGCGGTCTCCATCCCGAGCACGGCCGCGATGCGGTCGCGCAGGGTGGCCACGTCGTAACCGACCCCGCGCACGCCGCACGGGCCGAGGTGGGAGAGGTCCTTGCGCAGCCCGGCGGGGTTGACGCCGGCCGCCGAGGCCAGCTCGCCGGAGGAGACGGTGCCGCGGCCGCTGTCGGCGAGTCCGGTGAGCACCCGCAGGTACACGGCCAGCCGGGCGACGGTGGCCTCCGGGATCCGGGGCCGCGACTGCATCACGGGCCTACTCCACAGCGGTCGCGCCCGGGCGCCGGCGGGAGCCTGCGTGGGCGGACGACATCGGGGATCCGGGCGGTACGCCCACCCGGCGACAGCCACGGTAACCGCTTGTGAACGCAGGAACAAAGTCCCGGGGACGCCCTCGGGCCCCGGGCCAGCGCGGATGCCCGCGGCTGTGTTCGAGACCATACCCGCCCGGGGGTCTTCCGACCCTCGTGACGGCCCCGTCCCGGGTCCCGCCCCGAGCCTGCGAGGGGTGGGGAGGACGGGGTCCTCATGCGATGCCGAGGTCGCGGCGCAGCCGGGGGACGTCGACGGTGAAGTAGGAGTGCTCCCGGCCGTCGAGCAGCACCACCGGCACCCGGTCGCCGTACTCGGCCTGCAGCTCCGGGTCGGCGTCGACGTCGACCTCGCGGGTGGTGACCCCGGCCTCCCCGGCGATCCGCGCGAGCGTCTCGGCCGCGGTCACGCACAGGTGGCAGCCGGCCCGGGTCAGCAGCTCCAGCCGCACGGGGGTCTCGGTCACAGGACACCTCCTGCGGGGCGGCGGCGGTCCCCCCGGCGGGGTACCGGGACGTACCGCACGGCCGGCCGACGTGGACGGTTCGCAGTGATGTTGTCACCATGTGAGAGGACCCGCAGGACAGCGGGACACCGCCGAGCCGGGAGGACCCCCGTCGGGCGAGCCGTCACGGCTCGGCGGGCCGACGAGGAGGTCGACGTCCCGCATGCCGCAGTCGCGCCCGGTGGACGAGCGGTCGTCCGCCGTCCCGGCGGGGCGGCGGCCCGGTCCCCGCCCCCGCCCGACGCCGTACCCGCGCGCCAGCGTGGAGGCCGCACCGGCGGAGCCGGACGCCGTCGTCGACGCCGAGGCCGTCGCTCCGGAGGCCGTCGCTCCGGAGGCCGTCGCTCCCGACGGGGCCGCCCCCGGGACCGTGGTGGAGCCGCCCGAGGAGGACGAGGAGGCGCTCGCCGAGGAGCTGGCGGCACTCGAGGAGGACCTGCCCGACGACCGGGTCGACGTCTGGGACCTCGTCCGGCAGGCGCAGGCCGGCGACGCCGAGGCGTTCGGCCGGCTCTACGACCACTACGTGACACTGGTCCACCGGTACGTGCTGCACCGGATGGGCGACCGCGCCCAGGCCGAGGACTTCACCAGCGAGACCTTCGTCCGCGCGCTGCGGCGCATCGACTCGCTGTCCTTCCAGGGCCGCGACGTCGGCGCGTGGCTGGTGACGATCGCCCGCAACATCATCCGCGACCACGTGAAGAGCAGCCGGTTCCGGCTGGAGGTCACCACCGCGGACATGCGCGACGCCGACCAGGCCACCGACGGTCCCGAGGACGCCGTCGTCTCGCGGCTGACCAACGAGCAGCTGCTGGCGTGCATCCGCCAGCTGGGCAGCGAGCAGCAGGAGTGCATCTCGCTGCGGTTCCTCCAGGGGCTGTCGGTGTCGGAGACCGCGGCGGTCATGGGCAAGAAGGACGGCGCGGTCAAGGCGCTGCAGCACCGGGCGGTGCGGCGGCTGGCCGGCCTGCTGCCGGAGGGGCTCCGGTGACCCGCGGGACCCCGGGCGGGGGACGCGGCGTTGTTACCCGCGGGTACGCCGTAACGGCCCCTGACCTGCGTCGTTGCTCCCGTCGACCGAGCCCCGACCGACAGACCGGAGGACCCAGGTGAGCGCCGAGCACGACGCCGCGGGAGCATCCCGCCGTGCGTCCGCGCGGCAGCGGGAGGCGGCCCTCGAGGACCGGCTCCGCGCGCTCGCCGTGGACCTCGACGACGAGCCCGCGCCCGACTTCCGCGCGGCCACCCGCGCCCGGCTGGTGGCGATGGCCGCCGTCCGCTCGCCGGAGCCGGCGCCGGAGCCGGAGCCACGCCGGGGTCTGTCCCGGCTGCGGGCCGCCCGGCCGGCACCCGGCCGCCCGGCGTGGCGGTCCCGGCTGACCGCCGGGGTCGCCGGTGCGGCGCTGGCGGTCACCGCGCTCGGGTCCCTGGTCGCGCTGTCCACCGACGCCGAACCCGGCGACGCGCTCTACGCCCTGAAGCGGGGCACCGAGCAGACCCAGCTCGCGCTGGCCGGCGACGAGCGCGGCCTGACGCTGCTGGAGTTCGCCACCACCCGGCTGCAGGAGCTCGGCGACCTGGTCGAGGACGGCGTGGCCACGCCGCCGGCCGACCTGGTCGTCGACACCCTCGCCACCATGGACGCCCAGACCACCGAGGGCGCCGCCCTGGTGCTCACCCAGGCCGTCGCCGGCCGCGATGCCGCTCCCCTGGCGGTGCTCGCCGGCTGGGCCGAGGACCAGGGCTCCGGCCTCGCCGGCCTGCAGGACGCGCTGCCCGCGGACGCCGGCACCGCCGCCACCCGCTCGCTCGAGGTGGTCTCGGAGGTCGGCACCCGCGCCGCGGAGCTGCGCACCGCGCTCGACTGCCCCGCCGGCCCCGCCGTCTCCGGCGCCGACCGGTTCGGCCCGCTGCCCGTCGCCTGCGGGGCCACCCCGGCCCCGCCGACGGCCGGCTCGGGGACCACGGCGCCCGCACCGGCCGGCCCCGGCGCCCCGACCCCCGACCAGCCGGCCGCGCCGTCGACGCAGCCGGCCCCGCCGACGGCCGGCTCGGGGACCACGGCGCCCTCGAGCGCGGCGCCCGCGCCGTCGACCGGCAGCGGCCCGGCGGCGCCGACCGGCTCCGGGGGCGGGAGCGTCCCGACCGGCGGCACCGCGCCGACGACGGCCCCGCCCGTGCCCGGCGGGGGCCTGCCCCTGCCGCCGCTCCCGCTGCCCGGGGGCGGCGGTCAGCCGTCCGCGCCGTCGACCACCACGCCGCCCCCGGTCCTGGACACCCCGCTGCCGATCTGCCTCTGGCCGATCATCTGCTGAGGCCCCGGTCCGGGTCGGGGGCCCCGGCGGGCGGCCGATAGGGTCGGTCGGGTACCGCCCCAGGGCGGAGGGACCACCCCAGGGGAGGGAGCCCGTGCCGGGTCTGCCGTTCCGCGGCCGCCGCAGGCAGGACGGCGGGGCGCCGTCCGAGGAGGAGATCCGCGCGCACGTCGCCGGCGCGGCGTCCGCGGCCGCCGCGGAGGTCGAGCCGGTCCCGGCCGTGGTGGCCGACCGCACCGCCGCCGCGTTCTTCGACGTCGACAACACGATGATGATGGGCGCCTCGCTGTTCTGGTTCGCCCGCGGCCTGGCCTCGCGGAAGTACCTGACCTCCCGCGACATCGCCCGCTTCGCGTGGCAGCAGGCCAAGTTCCGGGTCGCGGGCAACGAGAGCGCCGGCGACATGCACACCATCCGCGAGACCGCGCTGGCCTTCGTCGCCGGCCGCGAGGTCGCCGAGATCGTCGACGCCGGCGAGGAGATCTACGACGAGCTCATGGCCGACCGGATCTGGTCGGGCACCCGCAACCTCGCCCAGCAGCACCTCGACGCCGGCCAGCGGGTGTGGCTGGTCACTGCGACACCGGTGGAGCTGGCCCGGATCATCGCCCACCGGCTGGGGCTCACCGGCGCGCTGGGCACGGTCGCCGAGGTGGTCGACGGCCGCTACACCGGCCGGCTGGTCGGCGAGCTCATGCACGGCGAGGCCAAGGCGGAGGCGGTGCGGGCGCTGGCCGAGCGGGAGGGCCTGGACCTCGCCCGCTGCACCGCCTACAGCGACTCGGCCAACGACCTGCCGATGCTCACCCTGACCGGGACGGCGGTGGCGGTGAACCCCGACACCGAGCTGCGCGCGGTCGCCCGCTCCCGCGACTGGACCGTCCGCGACTTCCGCACCGGCCGGAAGGCCGCCCGCATCGGCGTCCCCACGGTCGCGGCCGCGGCGGTCACCGGCGGCGTCGTCGGCGGCGCGGTCGCCCTCCGCCGCCGACGGGCCTGAGGAGGCGGCCCGGAGGGTCCCCGGCGAGGGCCCGGGAGCCGCCCTGCGAGGTGCTGCGAGGACGTGGGGGCCGAGGGCTCCCGCGACCGAGCGGCAGGAAGGGCTCCACGCGGCAGGAGGACGGCACGTGGCCGCGGTGTCGGCCGGAGGCCGACGGTGTCAGCTGAAGACGGACCTGCGCTGCAGGAGCAGCTGGTAGATCGAGTGCTGGATGGTCTCCCGGACCTGGTCGGTCAGGTTGAACACCAGCATCGGGTCCTCGGCGGCGGCCGGGCCGTAGTGCGCCGTCTCGATCGGCTCGCCGAAGGCGATCAGCCACTTCGACGGCAGCGGCACCAGCCCGAGCGGGCCGAGCGCGGGGAAGGTCGGCGTCACCGGGAAGTACGGCAGCCCGAGCAGCCGCGCGAGGGTCTTCGCGTTGCCGACCATCGGGTAGATCTCCTCGGCGCCCACGATGGCGCAGGGGACGATCGGCTTGCCGGTGCGCAGAGCCGCCGTGACGAAACCGCCCCGGCCGAACCGCTGCAGCGTGTACCGGTCGCGGAACGGCTTGCCGATGCCCTTGAACCCCTCGGGGAAGACGCCCACCAGCTCGTCGGCGCACAGCAGCCGCTCGGCGTCCTCGCTGCAGGCCAGCGTGGCGCCGAACTTGCGGGCCAGCGACCCGACGAAGGGCAGGTCGAAGACCAGGTCGGCGCCGAGCAGCCGGAACCGCCGCTGCGCCGGGTGGTCGTCGTGCAGCGCCACGGTCGCCATGAGCGCGTCGACGGGCAGCGTGCCGGAGTGGTTGGCGACCACCAGCGCCCCGCCGTCGGTGGGCACGTTCTCGATGCCGTGGGTCTCGACGCGGAACCACCGGTTGAACAGCGGCCGCAGCACCGGCAGGAGCACGTGGTCGGTGAGGTCGGTGTCGAAGCCGAACTCGTCCGTCTCGTACTCGCCGGTCAGGCGGCGGCGGAGGAACTCCAGGCCGCCGGCGACCTGCTCGTCCCAGCTCGGGTCCGACGGCGGCGGGACGTGCGGCCGGCCGTCGTCGTCGGGGCGCAGCCGGATGACGCGGGCCTCAGGCATCGCGCACCGCCCGCAGTCCCGGCGGGGCCGGCGTCGGCCGCAGCCGGCCCTGCACCGTCGTCCCCACGGAGGAGGCGACCGACCCGGCCCGCGCGACCAGCCCGCGGGCCCGGTCGGTCGCCTCGCCGACCAGGGCCGGCGGGACCACCGGCGGGACGGTGCGCGCGTAGTCGGCCAGCGCCTCGGCGGTCGTGTAGCGGGGGGTGTAGCCGAACTCGGTGCGCAGCACGGTCGTGTCCACGACCCGGCCGAAGTTGAGGAAGCGCATCTGCTCCGGGGAGTAGTCGACGTAGCCGAAGCGGCGGGTGAGCCGGCCGAGGGAGCCCAGCGCCGGCGAGGGCACCGGCAGCTGCAGCCGGCCCAGCCGGCGGATGACCTGGGACAGCAGCAACGTGCCCCCTCCCCCGACGTTCACCGTCCCCGCGAAGTCCCCGGTCGTGGCGCGGGTGAGGACGCCGAGGGCGTCGTCCTCGTGCAGCAGCTGCACGCGCGCGTCGTAGCCGAGGGCGGTGGGGACGACGGGCATGCGCAGGAACCCGGTGAGCACCGAGTCGATGCGCGGGCCGATGAAGTTGGTGAACCGCAGGACGGCGACCCCGACGTCGGGACGGCGGCGCGCGAAGGACCGCACGTAGCCCTCGATGTCGAGGCTGTCCTTGGCGAACCCGCCCGACGGCACCCGGCGCGCCTGCATCGCCTCGGTGAAGACGGCGGGGTCGCGCGGGGAGGCGCCGTAGACGGCGCTGGTCGACTTGAGCACCAGCCGGCGCACCGAGGGCGCGCGCTGGCAGGCGGCGAGGAGCTGCATCGTCCCGATGACGTTGAGCTCCTTCATCGGCCCCCGCCCGCCGGACCCGGCGGGCGTGGAACTGATGTTCATGTGCACGACGGTGTCGACCGCCGCGGTGCTGATGACCTTGCCGATCAGCGGGTTGCGGATGTCGGCACGCACGAACTCGGTGCGGCCGAGGCGGCGGAGCAGCTCCGCGGACGGGGGGACGGTGTCGACCCCGATGACCCGGTCGATGGACGGGTCGCGAGCGAGCTCGGCCGCCAGCGCACCCCCGAGCCACCGGCTGACACCGGTGACGAGGACGACGGCAGGCGGCACGAGCGTCAGCTCACTTCTTGTTGCGACGCTGCACGCGGGTCTTCTTCAGGAGCTTGCGGTGCTTCTTCTTCGCCATCCGCTTGCGGCGCTTCTTGATGACCGAACCCATGTCCTGCTCCCGACGTCGTTGCCGCGTGTCGCGCCGGGGACCGCTGGTTCGGAACCGGACGCCACGCGAGTGTGGATCAGCTCGTGTGCGACGGCTCCGGCCGGGGCCGGGGTGTCGCTCGGCGCCCGAGCCTACCCGGCGCCCCCGCGGCGACGCTGCCGCGGGAACCGGGCCGGATGGATCTCCCCCTGGCGAGGGGGTGGAACGGCCCCTCCGCAGGGGCCTGGCGAGGTGCTGGAACGGCCTTCCTGCCGGGGCCCGCGCCGGACGGAGCGAGGCGTGGGGGCAGGGAGGTCCTCCGTCAGGCGATGTCGGTGTAGGCGTCGCGCAGGTAGTCCTGGACGGCGCGCTCGGGGACGCGGAAGGAGCGGCCGACGCGGACGGCGGACAGCTCGCCGGCGTGCACGAGGCGGTACACGGTCATCTTGGAGACGCGCATCATGCTGGCGACCTCGGCGACGGTCAGGAAGGTGACCGCGGCGCGCGGCTGCGGGACGGCCGGGCGGCCGACGGGCATCGCGGCGGGGTGGGCCGGGCCGACGGGGCGCGCGACGGCGGCGGCCGGCATCGGGCGGGCCATGGGCCGCGGGCCGGGGACGGCCGGGCGGACGTAAGCGGCGTTGGTGCGCTGGGGCATGGTCATGATCAGCTCTCCGGACCTAGCACGCGTCGGGCGTCGGCTTCCCCACCGACTACGGGACACGCACGTGCTGACACAGAGAGTAGGGGGACCCGCGTGACGGAAGCGATGGAAGAAACGGACACGGGGAACGGTCCGTCCCTGGCAGAACTACACCTATGCAACTCGCTTCACAGCCGTATCGGCGCGTCTCCACGTCGCCGTGTCGACACCGTGACGCAGCGTCCCCCCACTCCGGTCACGGGCGGGTTACCGTCACCGGCTCCCGTCGGTCCGGCCGAGCTCCACCGAGCGCCGGGCGGCCGCCTCGATGGCCGCGATGAGCGCCGAGCGCACCGAGTGCCGCTCCAGCTCCCGGATGCCGGCGATGGTGGTGCCGCCGGGGCTGCTCACCGCGTCCCGCAGCTGGGCCGGGTGCTCCCCCGACTCGCGCAGCATCACCGCTGACCCCAGCGCCGTCTGCACCACCAGCTCGGTGGTGAGCGCCCGCGGCAGGCCGAGCAGCACGCCGGCGTCGACCATCGCCTCGACGAGGTAGAAGAAGTAGGCGGGCCCGCTGCCGGACAGCGCCGTCACCGCGTCCTGCTGGTACTCGGGCACCCGCGCCACCCGGCCGACGGTGGACAGCAGCGCCTCGGCCTCGTCCAGCTCCGCCTCGCCCGCCGACGCCCCGGCCGACAGCACGCTCATCCCCTCGTCGACCAGCGCCGGGGTGTTGGGCATGACCCGCACCACCGGCACGCCGGCCGGCAGCGCCGCCTCGATGGTGGCGGTGGCGATGCCGGCGGCGATGCTCACCACCAGGTGCCCGGGGTCCACCGACGGCGCCAGCCGCTCCAGCAGCGCCGGCAGGTCCTGCGGCTTGACCGCCAGGAGCAGCACCCGCGCGCGGGCGGCCGCCTCCTCGATCCCGACGACGTCGATCCCGTAGCGGGTGGCGAGCTCGCGGCCACGCTCCGGGTGCCGCTCGCAGACGACCACACCGTCCGGGCCCTGCCTCTTCACCAGCCCGGCCAGCAGCGCCTCGCCCATCTTGCCGCCGCCGTAGACCGCCAGGCCCTGCCGCTGTGCCATCCCGTTCTCCCAGCTCTCGGTGTGCTCCGGACGCCGCATCGACCCCGCGTCGGACGGTAGTGCGCGCGGGTGTGCCGCCTCCCGGTGCCGGGTAGCCGCGCCCGCATGGCAGGAGAACTGGACGGGATGAAAGTGGCCGTGCTCGCGACCGACGGCGTCGAGCAGGTCGAGCTGGAACGGCCGTGGCAGGCGCTGGAGGACGCCGGGGCCGAGCCGGAGCTGGTGTCACTGGAGAGCGGCAGCATCACGATGTACCAGCACATCGACAAGGGCGACACGAGGAAGGTGGACACGACCGTCGCCTCGGCCGACCCCGAGGACTACGCGGCGCTGGTCCTGCCCGGCGGCGTCATCAACGGCGACTTCGTCCGGGCCGACGCCGACGCCGTCGCCTTCGTGAAGGCGTTCTTCGACGCGGACAAGCCGGTCGCGGCGATCTGCCACGCGCCGTGGGTGCTGGCGGAGGCCGACGTCGTCCGGGGCCGGCGGATGACGTCGTGGCCGTCGCTGCAGACCGACCTGCGCAACGCGGGCGCGAAGTGGGTCGACGAGGAGGTCGTCGTCGACGGCAACCTGGTCACCAGCCGCGAGCCCGACGACCTCGACGCGTTCACCGCGGCGATCGTCGAGCAGTTCGGCCAGGCCGGTGCTGACGGGGTCGACGAGGACGAGTGACGCGCCGCCGGGCTGCCCGGCGGCCCCTCAGGTGCCGGCGAGCAGCCCGGCGGCCGGGGCGATGGTGAGCAGCGTCCCGGCGAACACGAGGACGGCGACCAGCCGCAGCCCGGTGGGCTCGCGGCCGGTGCGCTGCCGCCAGGCGCCCACGCCGGCGACCAGGCCGGTCACCGCGAGCGGGGCGAGGACCACCGCGACCTGCGGCACCTGCTCCCAGACGACGGTGGCCAGGAAGTAGATGCCGACGCCGGCGGCCAGCGCCAGGACCAGCTCACCGGCGAAGCGCAGCCAGGCCAGTGCGCCCTCCTTGGCGCCGAGCGGCTCGTCGAGGACCTCGGTCTCCCCGGCGCGGGCGACCGGGATCGGGCCGGTGGCGGGCGCGGGCTCCGCCGAGGCGCCGGGGACGCCGGGCTTGCGGGAGGGCCGGATGCCCGGGATGGCCGCGGTCGACGGCTCGGCGGGTCCGCGCCCGTCCCCGGCCGGCGCCCCCGCGACGCGGCCGGTGTCCCGGGTCCTGCCGGCCCTCTCGGCGGCCTTCTCGGCCCTGCCCGCCCTCTCGGCCCGGGCGGCCGCCTTCTCCGCCGCCCGGTCCCGCGCGGGGCGGCCGGTGTCGGCGACCGGCCCCGTGTCGGGGGACGGCCGGCCGGCCCCGGGGACCCGGCCGGTGTCGCCGGCGCGGCGGCCGGGGTTGGGGCCGTCCTCGGCGTCGGGGTCCCGGCGGCGCTGCTTGATCGGGATGTCCCCGGTGTCGCCCCGGCGCCGGCGCACGCTGCGCGGTGCCTCGATGCCGGCCTCGCGCAGGATGTCGGCCAGCGGCCGGCCGCCGGTCTCCGGGCCGCGCCCGGGATCGGGGTCCCTGCGGGGCTGTGCCATCACGCGCCTCCCAAGGAGTCCAGTCGCCGCAGGATGACGCCCTCGCGCAGCGCCCACGGACAGATCTTGACGGAGGGTAGTTCCAGCGCCTGCATGGCCGCCTGCGCCACCACGGCACCGGCCGGCACCTGGTGGGCGCGGTCGGGCGACACGCCGCGCAGCTCGGCGAGGCTGCGCGCCTCGATGCGGGACACGAAGCCGATCAGCTGGCCGAGGCCGTCCAGGGTGAGCTCGCGCGGCACCCGCAGGCCGGCCGAGTAGGGCGCCGCGCCGGTCAGCCGGGCCAGCGTGCGGAAGGTCTTGCTCGTCGCCGCCACGAGGTCCGGCGCGCCGGCGCCGCGCAGCTTCCTCGCCGCCGGCTTGAGCACGTCGGCCGCGTGCTCGCGCAGCGCGCCGAGGGCGGCCAGGTCGGGCCGGCCGCCCTCGGCGGCGTCCTGCAGGAAGCGGCGGGTCATCCGCCCGGCGCCCAGCGGCACGGACAGCGCGACGTCGGGGTCCTCGTCGACGCCGCTGGCCAGCTCCAGCGAGCCGCCGCCGATGTCGAGGACCAGCAGCCGGCCCGCGCTCCACCCGTACCAGCGGCGGACGGCGAGGAAGGTCAGCCGCGCCTCCTCCTCGCCGCTGGTCACCTGCAGCTCGACGCCGGTCTGCGCGCGGACGCGGTCGAGCACCTCCATGCCGTTGACCGCCTCGCGGATGGCCGAGGTGACCAGCGCGAGGACCTCGTCACAGCCCTGCTCCTCGGCCCGCCGGCAAGCCTTGCGCACGGCGGCGACCAGCGCCTTCTCCCCGGTCCTGGAGAGGACGTCGTCCTTGCCGACGTGCTCGGCCAGGCGCAGGACCGCGCGGTCGTCGTAGGTCGGGGTGGGGTGGCCGCCGCGGTGGGCGTCCACCACGAGCAGGTGGACGGTGTTCGAGCCGACGTCCAGCACCCCGAGCCGCATGCGGTCAGTCTGCCGGGCGGGCCGTCCCTAGGCTGGACCGGTGCAGGACGTACCGCCGGAGGTCGACCCGGACTTCGCCCGCGAGTGGATCGAGTTCCCGGACCCGGCCGACCCGCGGCACGTCGTCCGCGCCGACCTGACCTGGCTGTCCTCGGCCTGGACCTGCGTGTTCGGCCGCGGCTGCGCCGGTGTCGTCGAGGGCCGGGCCGACGACGGCTGCTGCAGCCACGGCGCGTTCTTCAGCGACGAGGACGACCTCGCCCGGGTGACCGCCGCCGTCGCCGACCTCGCCGACGAGGACTGGCAACTCGCGCCGCTCGGCCGCGGCGCCTGGACCGAGGAGGACTCCGCCGACGACGCGGCCCCCGAGGAGGGCGGCGTCCGCTCCCTGCGCACCCGCCTGGTCGACGGCGCCTGCGTCTTCCTCAACCGCCCCGGCTTCCCGGGCGGCACCGGCTGCGCGCTGCACCGGATGGCGCTGCGGGAGAAACTGCACCCGCTGCTCACCAAGCCCGACGTCTGCTGGCAGCTGCCGGTGCGCCGCGAGCAGGAGGAGGTCGAGCGGCCCGACGGGACGACGGTCCTGGTCAGCACGATCGGCGAGTTCGACCGACGCGGCTGGGGCCCGGGCGGCGCCGACCTGCACTGGTGGTGCACCGGCTCGCCGGCCGCGCACGTCTCCCCCGAGCCGCTGGTGGCCACCTACGCCGCCGAGCTCACCAGCCTGCTCGGCCCGGCCGCCTACGCCGAGCTGCGCCGGCTCACCGAGGCCCGGCTGGACCTCGGCCTGGTCGCCCCGCACCCGGCCAGCCCGGCGCCGGTGCCCCTCCCGCTGCCCCGGCTGCGGCCCGGCGCCTGAGGGCACTCCCCCGCCCGGGTGCGGCGGGGGCCGGATCGGCACCGCCCGCCACTACCCTGCTGGGGACGACCGCGACGACCGGACGGCGAGGACTGTGAGCGACGGACAGGCGGCGAGCCCCCGCGCGCGCCCGGCGGGGTCGTCGGCCAGCGGGCGGGCGCAGGAGAACGCGCTGCTGGTCCTCCTGCGCATCCCGGTGTTCCGCCGCATGTGGGCGGCTATCACCGTCTCCAGCCTCGGCGACTGGCTGGGCCTGCTGGCCACCACGGCGATGGCCCAGCAGCTCACCCGCGACGAGTCGCTCGGCGTCCAGGGCGCGGCGATCTCCGGCGTCATCCTCACCCGGCTGCTGCCCGACCTGCTCCTCGGCCCGATCGCCGGCGCCCTGGCCGACCGGCTCGACCGCCGCACCACCGTCGTCGTCGGTGACCTGCTGGCCTGCTCGCTGTACCTGTCGATCGCCTTCAGCTACGAGCTGACCTGGCTCTACGTGGCCCAGTTCCTCGTCGAGGCGGTGGGGCTGTTCACCAACCCGGCCAAGCAGGCGATCTGGGTGGCGATCGTGCCGCGCGAGCGGCTGGCCGTGGCCAACCAGGTGTCGCTGTTCAGCGTCTACGGCGCGGTGCCCGTGGCGTCGCTGCTGTTCGCCCTGCTGTCCACCGTCGCGCGCGTGTTCCCCGGCAGCGGCGAGGCGGGCGACGCGCGGACGGCGATCGTCGTCGCCCTGCTGTTCAACTCGGCGAGCTTCGCCCTGTCGGCCACCACGGTGCTCCTGTCCCGGCGGCTCATCCCGCGGACGCCCGTCGACCGGCAGTCGTCGTCGAACGTGTTCTCCCTCGTCGTCGAGGGCGTCTCCTTCCTGCGGGGGCAGCCGCTGATGCGCGCGCTGTACGTCGGCGTCATCGGCGCGTTCGGGGCGGGCGGGCTGATCATCGGCGTGGCGCAGCTCTACATCGCCACCCTGGACGCCGGCGCCGCCGGTTACGGCGTGGTGTTCGGCATCGTCTTCACCGGCCTGGCCCTCGGCATGCTGGTCGGGCCGCGGATCCTGCCCACGGTCCCCCGGCGCAGCCTGTTCGCCCGCTCCATTGGCCTGGCCGGGATCGCGCTGCTGGCGATGTCCCTGCTGCAGGACTTCGTCCTCGCCACCATGGCGGCGTTCCTCGTCGGCCTGTTCGCCGGGATCTCCTGGATCATCGGCTACACGCTCATCGGCTACGAGGTCGAGGACCGGCTGCGCGGCCGGGTGTTCGCCTTCGTCGTGTCGTCGGTGCGCATCGTCCTGCTGCTGTCGGTCGCCGTCGGCCCGGGCCTGGCCGGCCTGCTCGGCAACCACGACCTGCGCGTGGGCGAGCTGATGCTCAGCCTCACCGGGCCGGGCCTCACGCTGCTGATCGGCGGCGTCCTCGCGCTGCTGGTGAGCGCCTACGCCGTCCGCCAGGTCGTCCCGCGCGGCCGGCCGGGCACCCGACCCCGCGACGTGTTCCGGCTGCTGTGGGGCAGCTCGGACATCCTGTCGGCCTCGGCCAGCGGCACCGGCCTGTTCGTCGTCGTCGAGGGCGCCGACCGCGACCTCACCCGCCGGTACACCGCCGAGCTCGCCCAGGTGCTGCGCGACTGCGGCTGCCCGGTGGTGGCCACGCACGAGCCGAGCGACACGGCGCTGGGCCGGCAGGTCCGCACGCTGCTCTACCCGCCGGCGCCGGAGGTGCCCGGCGCGACCGACGGCGAGGGCCACCCGGTGGCCGCCTACACCGCGGCGCTGCTGGCGGCCGCCGACCGCGCCGAGCACGTGGCCACGGTCATCCGGCCGGCGCTGCAGCGGCGCGAGGTCGTGGTGTGCAACCACTACGTGGACACCTCGATCGCCTTCCACGGCGCCGGGCAGGGCCTGGACGCCGACCGCATCTTCCGCACCTCGCTGTGGGCCACCCGCGGCCTGCTGCCCGACCTCACCGTGGTCGTCGACTCCGCCGTCACCGCCCGTCCCGTCGACGCCGACGCCGACGCGGTGCGCGCGGCGTTCCTCGCCCAGGCCGAGGCCGCGCCCGACCGCTACGTCGTCGTACCGGGCGAGCTGCTCGGCGCCGACGGGGGCCCGGACGGCGACGGTCTGGTGTCGCGCGCGGTGCGGCGGAAGATCACCACGCTGGTCACCCAGCGCTATCCCGAGCTCGGCGAGCGTCCCGACGGCGCCGCCGGCGCGGCCGACCCGCCCGTCGGCGCCGCGCGGACCGGTACCGGGGGGATCACCGGAGGCTCCGTAGGCTGACCGGCGTGAGCGCCCCGGTGACCCCCGGCCCGGTGACATGGACCCCCGAGGACACCGAGGCGGTGGGGTGCTGCCTCTGCGGCGTCCCCGGCCGGCTCGTGCACGACCTCTCCCCGTTCGGCGTCGTCCGCTGCCCGTCCTGCGGCCTGGTGTTCGTCAGCCCCCGGCTGCGGCCGGAGGCGCTGCAGCGGCTCTACGACGACGTCGGCTACTTCGAGGGCGGCGTGTACGGCAGCGCCGTCGACGGGGCGGCGCAGGAGCCCCGCCGGTTCGACCCCGCGATGCTGCTGCAGCGCACCTGGACCGCCGGGCGGCTCACGCTGCTCGACCGGGTCCGGGGCCGCGCCGCCGGCGGCCGGCTGCTCGAGGTCGGCGCCGGCTACGGCCTGTTCCTCGACGCCGCGCGCCGGGCCGGCTGGCGGACCAGCGGGGTGGAGCTGTCCCGCACCGGGGCGAAGCACGCCACCGAGGTGCTCGGCCTGGACGTGTTCTGCGGCCAGCTCGCCGAGGCGCCACTGGAGCCGGGCTTCGACGTCGTCTGCGCGTGGGACACCGTCGAGCACGTGCCCGACCCGCTCGACTTCTGGCGCACCGCCCGCTCCCTCGTGGCCGACGACGGCGTCGTCCTGTTCTCCACGCCCTACGTCTCGTCGCTGCCGGCGCGGCTGCTCGGCACCCGCTGGTGGACGCTGAAGCCGGCCGAGCACATCTGGCACTTCACCCCGCGCACGCACGCGATGCTGCTGGCCCGCGCCGGGTTCGCGCTGACGCGGGTGGTCCGCAGCCCTCTCGCGCCGAGCAACGCCGGCCGGCTGGACTCCCTGGTCGGCGTCGCGCGCCCCGTCCCCCTGGCCTGACGCGCACGTGCGGGCGGGTCTCGACGGGCTGGTGCCCGCGGACCGCTTCGCCGGTGCCGTCCTGCAGTTCGGGACCCACGACCTCGGCGGCCGGACCCGTCCTGGGCGGCGGGTCCTGGGCGGCGGGTCCTAGGCGGCGGGGTCCTCGCCCGCCGGGACGAGCTCGACCCGGGCGCCGCCGGTGCGGAAGGTCTGCCGGTACGCCCGCGGTGAGACGCCGCGGCGGCGGCTGAACTGCTCGCGGAACCCGGCGGCGGTGCCGAAGCCGACCAGCCGGGCGATCTCCTCCACCGGGGCGTCGCTCTCCTCGAGCAGCGCCTCGGCCGCGGCCAGCCGCTGGGACAGCAGCCAGGCGTGCGGCGTCGTGCCGGTCGTGGCCTTGAACCGGCGGGCGAAGCTGCGCGGGCTCATCAGCGCGCGCCGGGCCAGCGCCTCGACGCTGATGTCCTCGGCCAGGTGCGCCCGGGCCCAGTCCAGGACGACGCCGAGCAGGTCGTCCTCGCAGCGGGCGACCGGCTCGTCGATGTACTGGGCCTGCCCGCCGTCGCGGTGCGGCGGCACGACCATCTCGCGCGCCAGGGCGTTGGCCGCCGCGGCGCCCCACTCCCGGCGGACGAGGTGCAGCAGGGCGTCCACGCCGCTCGCCGTCCCGGCGCCGGTGATGATCCGGCCCTCGTCGACGTAGAGGACCCGCGGGTCGACGTCGACCGACGGGTACCGGGCGGCCAGCTCGCCGGCGTACCGCCAGTGCGTGGTGGCGCGCTTGCCGTCGAGCAGCCCGGCCGCCGCGACGACGAAGGCGCCGGTGCAGTGGCTGACGATCTGGGCGCCGCGGGCGTGCACGGCGCGCAGCGCGTCGAGGACCGCCGGCGGGACGGGCGCGGACAGCTTCTCCCACGCGGTCACCAGCACGATGTCGGAGACGGCCAGCCGCTCGAGGCCGTGCTCGACGTACAGCGACAGCCCGGTGTCGGTGCGGACGACGCCCGGCCGGTCGGTGACGATCGCGAAGTCGAAGCGCGGCATGCCGAAGCGGCGGTAGTCGTAGCCGAAGACCTCGGCGGCGACGCCCAAGCCGAAGGCGCCGAGGACGCCGTCCCCGGCGAGCAGGCTGACGACGAGCGGGCGGTCGGATCCGGTCACGCGGACATGATGGCAGGAAAGACGCGATCCATGTCACCCCTGCCACTCGTCCCGGGTGCGGACCCGGAGCACGCTCCTCCCATGTTGCTGATCACCTGCCCCGTGACCCGGACCGACGAGCTGGTCGCCGAACGGCGCATCCGGTCGGTCGTCAACCACCCGACCCACATCGCGCTGGCGGTCGAGTGCCCCTCCTGCGGGAGCGTGCACGTCTACCGCACCGGCCGGCGCTGGGAGGCCGCGCGGGCCGCCGCGGCCGGCCAGGCCGCTCGACCTGCGGCGGAGCTCACCCACGCCTAGGATCGAACACATGAGCGAATCCAACGCGAACACCGGCCAGGCCGGCGACCCCACCGCCGAGAAGGACCCGTCGGACTGGGTGACCGGCGACGAGCCCGCCACCGGGGCGCAGAAGAGCTACCTCGGCACGCTGGCCCGCCAGGCCGGCGAGGACGTGCCGGAGGACATCACGAAGGCCGACGCGTCCCGGAAGATCGACGAGCTCCAGGAGGAGACCGGCCGGGGTCAGTGACCCTGGCCGGCCCCTTCCTCGACGGACGCCGGAGGCGGTCGCCGGGAGCGGAGGGCCCGCAGGGTCCTCCCTCGCGGCGACGGGAAGCGGCTCAGCGGCGGCCGGCCACCCGTCCTGGCCGCGGTGGAGGCCGGTGGGCCGACCGTGTCACTGCTCGAACTTGTAGCCCAGACCCCGCACCGTCACGAGGTGCTTGGGGTTGGCCGGGTCGGGCTCGATCTTGGCGCGCAGCCGCTTGACGTGGACGTCGAGGGTCTTGGTGTCGCCCACGTAGTCCGAGCCCCACACGCGGTCGATGAGCTGGCCGCGGGTCAGCACCCGCCCGGCGTTGCGCAGCAGCAGCTCGAGCAGGTCGAACTCCTTGAGCGGCAGCGCCACCGTCTCGCCGTCGACGGCGACCACGTGCCGCTCGACGTCCATCCGCACCGGGCCGACCTCCAGCGCGCCGTCGGCGGGGGCGTCGACGTCGCCGCGGCGGCGCAGCACCGCCCGGATCCGGGCGACCAGCTCGCGCGCCGAGTACGGCTTGGTGACGTAGTCGTCGGCGCCGAGCTCCAGGCCCACGACCTTGTCGACCTCGGAGTCCTTGGCCGTGAGCATGATGATCGGGACGTTGCTGCGGGAACGCAGTGCCCGGCACACCTCGGTGCCCGGCAGGCCGGGGAGCATGAGGTCGAGCAGGACGACGTCGGCGCCCGCGCGGTCGAACTCGGCCAGGGCGTCGGGGCCGGTCGCGGCGACGACCGCCTCGAACCCCTCCCGCCCGAGCATGTAGGACAGCGCGTCGGAGAAGGACTCCTCGTCCTCCACCACGAGCACTCGGGTCATGACCGTCCTTCCTGGAGGACCGGCGCCGCACCAGCGGCCGCGCCGGGAGCTTCGCGGCGGTCCTCGACCGCCAGGGGGATGCGCAGCGTGAAGGTGGAGCCGAGGCCCTCCTCGCTCCACACGCTGACCGAACCGCCGTGGTTGCTGGCCACGTGCTTGACGATCGCCAGCCCCAGACCGGTGCCGCCGGTGCTGCTCGCCCGCGACTGGTCCACGCGGTAGAAGCGCTCGAAGACCCGCTCCCGGTCGGCCCGCGGGATGCCGATGCCGCTGTCGGTGACGGCGATCTCGGCGAACCCGCCGCGCGCCCGCGCCCCGACGGCGATCTTCGTGTTCTCGGGGCTGTAGGCGACCGCGTTGGCCAGCAGGTTGGTGACCGCCGTCGTCAGCTGGGCCTCCACGCCCCGCACGACCAGCCCGTGGGCGCCGCCGACGGCGATCGTGATGCCCTTGGCCGCCGCGGCCAGGCCGGTGCGGTCGACGGCCTCGGCGAGCACCGTGTCGACGTCGACGGGCACGAGCTCGGGCAGCGGTTCGGCGCCCTGCAGGCGGGACAGGTCGATGAGCTCGCGCACGAGCCGGGCCAGCCGGTCGGCCTCGTGCGCCATCCGCGCGGCGAAGCGCTGGACGGTGTCCGGGTCGTCGGCGGCGCCCTGCATGGCCTCGGCGAGCAGGCCCAGCGCACCGACCGGCGTCTTCAGCTCGTGCCCGACGTTCGCGACGAAGTCGCGCCGGACCGCCTCGACCCGGCGGGCCTCGGTCACGTCCTGGAGGACAAGCGCCACGGGGCCGGGGACGGCCGAGGGCGCGACCTCGCCGGGCGGGGTGTCCAGCCGGACACCGTGCGCGCCGACCAGCCGCGTGCCGCCGCCGACGACCTCGCCGGGGAGGCTGACGTCCGAGCGCCGGTGCCCGCGGCGACGGACCTCCTTCACGAGGTCCTGCAGCGCGGGGACGACGAGCCGGCGCTCGCGGACGATCCCGAGTCCGCGCGCGGTCGGGTTGGCCACGACGACGGCGTCGTCCTTGTCCAGCAGGAGGACCGCGGGGTCCATGAGGTCGAGCAGCCGGCGGGCGAGCAGCGCCTCGGAGGGCGCGGTCCGGGCGTCGTCGTCGCCGGGGCGCTCGGTCCCGTCGGCGGGCCGGCGGACGAGCAGCACGACGACGGCCGCCACGACGGCGCCGACGACGAAGCCGGCCCCGAGGGCGACCAGCGTGCTCACGGGGCCGATGCTAGGCCGCGTCCGGACCCGGTCATCCCCCGTGTGAGTGGTGCCGCGACCGGGTAGGGCGACTGTTCACGCTGGGGTGCCCCCACGTTCACCGATCGGGCCCGTCCGGTGTCTCCTCACCGCCTACCCTCGAACCGTCAGGACGGCGCACCGAGCAGACGGTGTCCGGACGGCGGTACCCGGTGGACGGCCGGCCGACGAGGAGGACCCGTGCGCGAGCACTACCGCGAAGAGCTCGAGGACATCAACCACTGCCTGGTGGAGATGGCCAACTCCGTCGGGTCGGCGATGAACAAGGCCACGACCGCGCTGCTCGACGCCGACGTCGCACTGGCCGACCTGGTCATCGCCGGCGACGAGCACATCGACGCGGTGCGCGAGAGCATCGAGGAGCGCTGCTTCACCCTGCTCGCGCGTCAGCAGCCGGTCGCCACCGACCTGCGCACGGTCACCACGGCGATGCGGATCGTCGGCGACCTCGAGCGCATGGGCGACCTCGCCGTCCACGTGGCCAAGCTCGCCCGGATGCGCTTCCCGGAGTCCGCCGTCCCCGCCGAGGTGCGGCCGATCTTCCTCGAGGCCGGCCACGTCGCGCAGAGCCTGGTCACGCAGGTCGGCGCCGTCATCGCCAAGCTCGACGTCGAGGGCGCCGCGCAGCTGGAGAAGGACGACGACCTCATGGACCAGCTGCACCGCCAGCTGTTCACCGAGCTGCTCAGCCCCGGCTGGACGCACGGCATGGAGTCGGCCATCGACATCACCCTGCTCGGCCGCTACTACGAGCGCTTCGCCGACCACGCCGTGAGCGTCGCCCGCCGGGTGGTCTTCCTCGTCACCGGCGAGCGGGACATGCAGGCGGTCTGACCCCACCCTCCACGCACGAGGGCCTCCCCACCGCCGGCGGTGGGGAGGCCCTCTGCACATCGTCGCCCCACCGGGCTCCCACCGCGGCCACGCGCGGTGTCAGTCGCGCGGAGTACCGACCGTGCTCCCTCGCGGAGGCCTCCGGCCCCCACTCGTCAGCACGAGCTCGCTGTCGCTCGCTACTTCTTGCCCTGGTTCCTGACCGCCTCGATCGCGGCCGCGGCGGCCTCGGGGTCGAGGTACTCCCCGCCCGGCTTCACCGGCCGCAGGTCGGCGTCGAGGTCGTAGCGCAGCGGGACGCCGGTGGGGATGTTCAGCCCGACCACCTCGTCCTCGCCCATGCCGTCGAGGTGCTTGACCAGCGCCCGCAGGCTGTTGCCGTGCGCGGCCACCAGCACGGTGGCGCCGCTGCGCAGGTCCGGGACGATCGCGTCGTACCAGTACGGGAGCATCCGGACGACGACGTCGGCCAGGCACTCGGTGGCCGGCCGCACCTCCGGCGGCAGGAAGGCGTAGCGCGGGTCGGCGTCCTGCGAGAACTCGCTGCCGGCCTCGATCGGCGGCGGCGGGGTGCTGTAGGAGCGCCGCCAGGTCATGAACTGCTCCTCGCCGTACTCGGCGAGGGTGGCCGCCTTGTCCTTGCCCTGCAGCGCGCCGTAGTGCCGCTCGTTGAGCCGCCACGAGCGGCGCACCGGGATCCACTGCCGGTCGGCGGCCGCCAGCGCCAGCTCCGCGGTGGTGATCGCCCGCCGCAGCAGCGAGGTGTGCAGCACGTCGGGCAGCAGGCCGTGCTCGGCCAGCAGCTGCCCGCCACGGGCCGCCTCGGCCCGGCCCTTCTCCGACAGCTCGACGTCCACCCAGCCGGTGAACAGGTTGGCCTTGTTCCACTCGCTCTCGCCGTGGCGGAGCAGGACGAGGGTTCCGGGCGCGTTCTCGACAGGCGTCGTCACACCGGTCATCCTGCCAGCAGCGGCCAGAGCACCCAGGCCTCGTACAGCACCGGCGGGACCAGCCCGAGCAGCAGCCACGGGCTGACCACCCGGCGGGCGGCACCCCAGCGCACGGCGGCGACGAGCGCCACGCTGCAGGTCAGCGCGACCGCCAGCCACAGCGCGGTGGCGGCGACGTCGACGACGAACAGCTGCGCCAGCACCAGCTGCACCGCGCACAGCAGCAGCGGGTAGACCAGGCCGGACGCGGCGACCACGCCGATCAGCGCGCGGCCCAGCCGTTCCTGCGCGGCGGGCGGCTCCTGCACGCACCCACGCTAGGCCCGTCAGGTCGCCCGTGCGCCCGTCTCGCGTCGCCCGGGCAGCCACACCAGGACGACGACGGCAGCGACCGCCGCGGCCGCCGCGGTCCCGACGGCGGTCAGGTGCATCGCCGCGACGAACGCGTCGCGGGCGGTGTCGGCGAGCGCGTCGGCGGCCGCGGCGAGCTCGGCGTCGCCGGCGGCCCGCGCCTCGTCCGCCGTCGCCCCGGCCAGCTCGAGGGTCGCCGCGACGGAGGTGCTCGCCTCGTCGCGCAGCCCGGCCGGCAGCACGTCGACGGCGCCGCGGACGTTGGCCGCGTACGCGGTCGCCAGCACCGAGCCGAGGATCGCGACGCCGAGCGCCCCGCCCACCTGGCGGACGGTGTTGTTCACCGCCGCGCCCGCGCCGGCCTTCTCCCGCGGCACGACCGACATGATCGACTCGGTGGCCGGGGCCATGACCGCCCCCATGCCCAGCCCCTGCACCGTCAGCGTGGTGAGCAGCAGCCACAGCGGCGCGGCCTGGTCGAGCAGCTGGAAGCCCAGGAACGACAGCGTGATGAGCCCGAACCCGGTCGCGCAGACGGCCTTGGCGCCGAACCGCTCGGCCAGCCGGGAGCTGCGCGGCGCCATCACCGCCATGCCCAGCGCCACCGGGATGAGCGCGGCGCCGGACTGCAGCGGGTCGTAGCCGCGGGCGCCCTGCAGGTAGTAGACGAGGTAGAAGGTCGCGCCCATCAGGGCGAAGAAGTTCAGGCCCAGCGCGGCGGCGGCCGCGGAGAACGCCGGGTTGCGGAACAGCGAGACGTCGAGCGCCGGGTGCGTCGAGCGCCGCTGCAGCCAGACGAACAGCACCACGAGCAGCGCGCCGCCGACCAGCGGGACGAGCACCCCGGGCGTCCCCCAGCCCACGCCCGAGCCGCCGTGGATGATCCCGTAGACCAGCCCGGCCAGCGCGGCGATCGACAGCAGCACGCCCGGGACGTCGAGCCGGCCGGGGTCGGGGTCCCGCGACTCGGGCACGAACGCGAGCGTGCCGAGGACGCCGACCAGGGCGACCGGCACGCCGATGAGGAAGATCGCGCCCCACCAGAAGTGCGTCAGCACGAGACCGCTGGCCAGCGGGCCGCCGGCGACGGCGAGCCCGGCGGTGGCCGCCCAGATCCCGATGGCGCGGCCGCGCTCGGCCGGCGGGAAGACGTTGGTGATGACGGCGAGCGTCGTCGGCTGCACCGCGGCCCCGCCGACGCCCATGACCGCCCGCCACGCGATGAGCTCCAGCGGGCTGTCGGAGGAGGCCGCCAGCACCGAGCCGCCGGCGAAGACCGCGAGACCGATCAGCAGCACCCGGCGGCGGCCGATGCGGTCCCCGATGACGCCCCAGGAGAACAGCAGCCCGGCGAAGACCACGATGTAGGCGTCGACGGCCCACTGGAGCTCGCCCTGGGTGGCGCCGAGCTCCCGCTGCAGCGTCGGGATGGCGACGTTGAGCGTCGTGTTGCCGGTGATCACCACGAGCAGGCAGACGGTCATCGTGGCCAGCACCCACCACCGCCGGGCGTAGCCGGGGCGCTCCTCGACGGCCGGCGCCGCCGCCGGCCGCCCGGTGGTGGTCATCCCCCGTCGTCCGCGGAGGACGCTCCCCCGCCGTCGGCCGGTCGCCGGGTCGTGCCCCGCTGGGCGAAGGCGGCGAAGGCCTCCAGGTTGCGCAGCGACTCGCCGCGCTTGACCCGCCACTCCCACTCCCGGCGGATCGAGGTGCCGAAGCCGATCTCGAGCATCGTGTTGAAGTGGTCGTCGGCGTAGCTGAGGACCGCGCCGAGCAGCCGGTCGAGCTCCTCCGGGGTCACCGCGGCGTGCGGGACGCGGCCGGTGAGGTAGACGTCGCCGACCCGGTCGACCGAGTAGGCGACGCCGTACATGCGCGCGTTGTGCTGCAGCAGGTAGGTCCACAGCTGCTCGCGGTTCTCGTCGGGCTGGCGGCAGACGAACGCCTCGATCCGCAGCGCGTGCTCGCCGACGATGAGCCCGCAGACCGTCTTGAGCTTCTTGGTGCCCGGGAGGTCGACCAGCCAGCGGCCGGGCGCCGGGTGCTCGTGCACCAGGTCGGCCTCGCGCAGCGTGCGGCCGATGACGGCGTCCAGGGCGGCGACGACGTCGGCGCGGGTGGAGGGCGCCTCCCCGGTCCCGTCGCTCACCGCGCCCCCTCGTTCACCAGGCCACCTGCGTCCCGGCCACCGGCCGCAGCGAGCCCAGCGCGCGGCTGCGCCGGGCGGCCGCGGCCATCTCGGCGGCGGCCGAGGAGTAGGCGGCCACCAGCGCGTCGGCGGTGCGGTCCCAGGAGAAGGCCGCGGCGTGCCGGCGGGCACCGGCGCCCATCAGCTGCCGGCGCTCGAGGACCGCGCGGACCGCCGCCGCGTAGGCGCCCGGGTCCCGCCCGTCGACCAGGACGCCGGACACGCCGTCGCGGACCGCCGTCCGCAGGCCGCCGACCGACGCGGCGACCACCGGCGTCCCGCAGGCCTGCGCCTCGAGCGCGACCAGGCCGAAGGACTCGTTGTGGCTGGGGACGACGGCGACGTCGGCGGCGCGGTAGTGCAGGGCCAGCCGGTCGGGCGGCTGCGGCGGGAGGAAGCGCACCAGGTCGGCGATGCCCAGGTGCGCGGCGAGCTCCTCCAGCTGCCGCGGCGCCTCCAGGCCCGACCCGCTCGGCGCCCCGACGACGTGCACCCGCAGCCGGGAGCGCAGCGCGGGGTCGTCCTCGAGCATCCGGGCGGCGGTGGCCAGCAGCAGGTCGGGCGCCTTGAGCGGCTGGATGCGGCCGACGAAGGTCAGCACGACGGCGTCGGCGGGCAGCCGCAGCGCGCGGCGGGCGGCGGTGCGGTCGCCGGGGGCGAACCGGTCGAGGTCCACGCCCGGGGGGACGACGAGGGTGCGGCGCGGGTCGGCCCCGTAGTGCTCGACGAGCTGGTCGGCCTCCTCGTCGGTGTTGGCCACCAGTCGGTCGGCCTCGGCGACCACCTGCTCCTCGCCGATCACGCGGGCGCGCGGCTCGGGCCGGTCGCCGTCGGCCAGCGCGGCGTTCTTCACCTTGGCGAGGGTGTGCGCGGTGTGGATCAGCGGCACGTTCCACCGGTCGCGCGCCAGCCAGCCGACCTGACCCGAGAGCCAGTAGTGCGAGTGGACGACGTCGTAGTGGCCCGGCTCGTGCTGGGCCTCCTCGCGCAGCACGCCGGCGGTGAAGGCGCACAGCTGGCCGGGCAGCTCCTCCTTGCCCAGGCCCTCGAACGGCCCGGCGCTGACGTGCCGCACGGTCACGCCCGGGCTCATCTCGACCACCGGCGGCAGCTCGCTGGAGGTGGCGCGGGTGAACACGTCGACGGCGATGCCGCGGGCGGCCAGCCGGCGGGAGACCTCGACGATGTAGACGTTCATGCCCCCGGCGTCGCCGGCGCCGGGCTGGTCGAGCGGGCTGGTGTGCACCGAGATGGTCGCCACCCGCCGCGGCGCGCGCGGAGGGAGGAGGCGGCGAGCAGGCACCCACGACCTCCCGCCTCGCCGCCCCGGGTGCCGGTGCGGCACCCCTGTCGACTCCCCATCCTGCAACAGGGTCAGGATGACCACATGACCGGTGTTGCCGAGATCTCCTCCTCCGGCCCGCGGCCGCTGCCGGGGACCGGCCGCACCGCCGTCGTCACGGGCGCCTCGAGCGGCATCGGCGCGGCCACCGCGGCCCGGCTGGCGGCCGAGGGCTTCGACGTCGTCGTGGGGGCCCGGCGGCTGGACCGGCTGACCGCGCTCGCCGAGCGGATCGGCGCCCGGGCGCTGCCGCTGGACCTCACCGACCCGGCGTCGGTCGAGGCGTTCGCCGCCGCCCTGGACCGCGTGGACGTGCTGGTCAACAACGCCGGCGGGGCGTTCGACGCCGCGCCGGTGGCCGAGGCCGACCTCGACTCCTGGGCGCGGACCTACGAGGTGAACGTGCTCGGCACCGTCCGGCTGACCAAGGCGCTGCTGCCCAAGCTCGTCGCGTCCGGCGCCGGCGACCTGCTGTTCATGGGCTCCACCGCGGGGCTGGTCTCCTACGAGGGCGGGGCGTCGTACACGGCGGCCAAGCACGCGGTGCACACCCTGGCCGAGACGCTGCGGCTGGAGCTGTACGACCAGCCGGTCCGGGTCGTGGAGATCGCGCCCGGGATGGTCAAGACCGAGGAGTTCACCCTCAACCGGGTCGGCGACCGGGAGAGGGCGGAGTCGGTCTACCGCGGCGTGCGCCGGCCCCTGGTGGCCGAGGACGTCGCCGACTGCGTCGCCTGGGCGCTCACCCGCCCGCACCACGTCAACGTCGACCTGCTCGTCGTCCGCCCGCGCGCCCAGGCCGCCCAGCACAAGGTGCACCGCGAGTCCGACTGAGCCCGCGGGCAGGCTGCGACGGCGTCGGGGTCCGGGGTGCGCGGGTCGCGGCCTACAGCCGGGTGGGCTCCGGGACCAGGGTGACGCCGAAGCGCTCGCGGACCGCCGCGACGACGCGGTCGGCGAAGGCCATGAGCTCGGCCGCCGTCGCGCCGGGCTCGGTGGTCAGCGCGAGGCTGTGCCGCGACGACGTCCCGACCCGGCCCTCGCGCGTGCCGCGGCCGAAGCCGGCCGACTGCACCAGCCACGCCGCGCTGAGCTTGACCAGCCCGTCCCCGGCCGGCCAGCTCGGGCAGCCGGACACCGCCTGCTCCGCCGGGACGACCGGGTTGGTGAAGAACGACCCGGCGCTGCGGGTGTCGGGGTCGGCGGGGTCGACGACCATCCCCTTGCCGCGGCGCAGCTCGAGCACCGCCGCACGGACGTCGGCCAGCGGCGCGCGCCCGCCGAGGTCCACGCCCAGCCGCTTGGCCAGCTCGGCGTAGCCCACCGGCCGGGACAGCGGCCCGGCGTCCAGCGCGAAGGTCACGGTGAGGACGACGAACCGGCCGGGCTCGCGCTTGAGCCGGCTGTCGCGGTAGCCGAAGGCGCACTCGGCGTTGGTCAGCGTGCGCTCGCGCTTCTCGGCGCGGTCGTACACCCGCACCTCGGTGATCGTCTGCGCGACCTCCTGGCCGTAGGCGCCGACGTTCTGCACCGGGGTGGCGCCGGTCGAGCCGGGGATGCCCGACAGCGCCTCCATGCCGGCGAGCTCCTGCGCGACGGTGAGCGCGACGAGGTCGTCCCAGTCCTCGCCGGCCTGCACCTCGAGGACGTCGCCGCGCCGCTCGACCCCGCGGCTGCGCACCGCGACGACGTCACCGGCCCACCCCTCGTCGGGCGCGACCAGGTTCGACCCGCCGCCGAGGACGAGCAGCGGCCGCCCGGCCTCGTCGGCCTCCCGCACGGCGGCGACCAGCTCGGCGGCGTCGGTGACCTCGACCAGCCGCTCGACGGGGCCGCCGACGCCGAGGGTGGTGAGGTCGGCGAGACGGGCGTCGGAGCGGAGGAGCACCAGCCCACGGTAGCCGCGGCGCGCGAGCCCGCCGGGCAGGGCGACTACCCTCGGGGCCGGTGAGCGACGGGGGCAGCGAGCACAAGCGCCGGGCGAACCTGGCGCCGAGGAAGGCCCACCCCCGGCTGGCCGCCGGCCGCGCGCGGGCGCTGGGCCTGCCCACGCGGGGCACCACGAACGCCAACCGGCTGCGGCGGGTCGACCGCTGGCTGGTCGCCACCCAGGTGCCGCGGCTGCGCGACGCGGCCCGCCCGCTGGTGGTCGACCTCGGCTACGGCTCCTCGGCGGTCACCACGCTGGAGCTGGCCGAGCGGCTGGGCCCGGAGGTCCCGGGGCTCGAGGTGGTCGGCCTCGAGATCGACCCGGACCGCGTCGCCGCCGTCGCCGGGGACCGCGACCCGCCCCGGGTCGACTTCCGCGTCGGCGGGTTCGAGCTGGCCGGGCTGCAGCCGGTCCTCGTGCGGGCGTTCAACGTGCTGCGCCAGTACGACGAGGCGTCGGCCGCGCGGGCGTGGGAGACGATGTGCGCCGCCCTGGGCCCCGGGGGGCTGCTGGTCGAGGGCACCTGCGACGAGTGGGGACGGCGGGCGACCTGGGTGGCCCTGGACGCCGACGGGCCGCTGACCCTCACGCTGGCCGCGCGGGTCGCCGACCTCGAGCGCCCCTCCGACCTCGCCGAGCGGCTGCCCAAGGCGCTCATCCACCACAACGTCCCCGGCCGCCCGGTGCACACCCTGCTGCGCGCCCTGGACGCCGCGTGGGCCTCGGCGGCGGGCCTGTCGACGTTCGGACCGCGGCAGCGCTGGACCGCCGCGGTGCAGGCGCTGGCCGACGACGGCTGGCCGCTGGTCGGGAGCAGCCGCCGCTGGCGGCACGGCGAGCTCACCGTCCGCTGGTCGGCGGTGGCGCCGGCGTGAGGCGTCCCCGGCCGGAGGTGCTCCCGCCCGGCCCCACCGAGGTCGACGGCGGCACCGCCGAGCTGCTCGGCGACGCCGACCGCGACGGCTCCTGGGTGCTGGTGGTCGACGGCACGCCGCAGTCGCACGTCGACCTCGACGACCCCGCGCACCTGGAGTTCGAGTACGTGCGCCGGATGGGTCACGTACTCGACCTCGCCGCGCCGGAGGGCGAGCCGCTCGACGTCGTCCACCTCGGCGGCGGCGCGCTGACGCTGGCCCGCTACGTGGCGGTGACCCGCCCCGGCTCGCGGCAGCGGGTGGTGGAGCTCGACCAGCGGCTCACCGACCTGGTCCGCGCCCACCTGCCGCTGCCCCGCGGCGCCCGCGTGCGGGTGCGCGCCGCCGACGCCCGCGCCGGCCTGGCCGCGCTGCCGACGGCGAGCGCCGACGTCGTCGTCAGCGACGTCTTCGCCGGCGCCCGCACCCCCGCCCACCTGACGACGGTCGAGTACGCCGCCGAGGTGCACCGGGTGCTGCGGCCGGGCGGGGTGCTGGCGGCCAACGTCGCCGACGGCCCGCCGCTGCGCTTCGCCCGCGGCCAGGTGGCCACGCTGTGCGCCGTCTTCCGGCACGTCGCCGTCCTGGCCGAGCCGGGCACGCTGCGCGGACGGCGGTTCGGCAACCTGGTGGCGGTGGCCTCCGACGCGGAGCTGCCGGTGGCCGGGCTGACCCGGCGCTGCGCGGGGGACCCGATGCCGGCGCGGGTGGTGGCCGGCCCCGACCTCGGCCGGTTCACCGGCAGGGCGCAGCCGGTGCACGACGACGGCGCCGTGCCCTCACCGGAGCCTCCCCCAGGGGTCTTCGGCCGCTGACCAGGGTCTTCCCCGATGTCCGGGGCGGCCGGCCGCGCCTAGTGTCGGGTCATGACGTACCCCGCACCGGCCCCGCGCCGTCTCGCCCGCGACACCCGCAACAAGATGATCGCCGGCGTGTGCGCCGGGATCGCCCGCCGCTACGGCATCTCCACCGGCGCCCTGCGGCTGGCGTTCGTGGTCTCGTGCATCCTGCCGGGGCCGCAGTTCATCGCGTACCTCGTCCTGTGGGTGCTGATGCCCGCGGACGACCGCTGGTGACCCGCCGACCCGGCGGGCCGGCTCACCAGCTGCTGTTGCCCCGCTGCACGCCGCGGACCGCGGGCCGCACGTCGACCAGGTAGACGACGGTGGCGATCACCGCGGGCAGGCCGAGGAAGGTCATCGGCCCCTGCAGGTAGATGACCACCGCGGCCAGCGCGGTGATCGCCGCCCAGGCCGGCTTGCTCAGCTTGCCGGCGGCGACGTAGCCGGCAGCCGGACGGATGACGGCGTCGACGAACGCCCAGGCCGCGACGGCCAGCAACACCAGCCGCAGGCCCTCGAGAACGGCCCAGTCGAACCCCATGCCCGGAGGGTACCCGCCGGGACGCCGTCACTGCCTCCCCCACGGGTGACGTCCCACCCCCGGGGACGCGACAGGGCCCCGGAGCGCGGTG
Organism: Geodermatophilus arenarius; assembly: GCF_042654585.1. NCBI lineage: Bacteria > Bacillati > Actinomycetota > Actinomycetes > Geodermatophilales > Geodermatophilaceae > Geodermatophilus > Geodermatophilus arenarius. Next base: position 133,822 of record NZ_JBHSGR010000008.1, on the reverse strand, counting down.
GCAGCTCCGGGGCCCTGGTCTCGCGTGGCCCTCCTGCAGGGGCCCGCCGCGAGCGTGCGAGCGGCGGGGGGCAGGAGGGTCCTTGCTCAGTCGGTGGTCTTGGCGGTGCGGGTGCGGCTCACGCGGGCCGAGGTGCCGGTGGCCTTGCCGCGGGCGGCGGTGGTGCGCTTGGCCGGCTTGCGGGCCGCCTTGGCGGTCGCCTCGTCGGTGGCCTCGGCGCCCTCCTCGATGGCGGCCTTGGCCTGGTCGGCGGCCTGGTCGACGGCCTGCTCGGCCTTGGCGGCGGCCTTGGTGGTCTTCGAGGCGGCCTTCTGGACCAGCGAGGTGACCTCGTCGGAGGCCTCGTTCACGGCCTCGGCGGCCTCCTCGATGACCTCCTCGACGGCGTCCTCGACGGTGTCGACGGCCTGCTCGGCGCGGACCACGAAGCGGCGGAAGCCGGGCTGGCGGCGCAGCTCCTGCAGCACGTCGGCACCGCGCTCGGCCAGCTGCTCGACGGTGGCGGTGGCCTGGGTGCGGGCCTGCTCGACCAGGGTCGAGACGGTGCTCACGACCACGTCCGGACGGACGGCGGTGGCCAGCTGACGGCCGTTGGCGCGGGCCTGGGTGACGGTCTCGCGGGCGCGGTCGGCGGCCTGCTCGGCGCGGGTGCGGGCCTCCTTGGTGGCCAGGTCGACCTGGACCTGGGCCTCACCGGGGAGGGTGCGCAGCGAGGCGAGCACGGTGCGGGCCTGCTCGACGGCGAGGTCACCGGCGCCGACGGCGACGAGGAACTGACGGCGGCCGCGCTCGGCGACCTGCTCCAGCAGGGTGGTGGCGGTGGTCATGCGGACTCCTTGGAGGGGGTCGGGTCGGATCCGGGCGGAACGCCCGGGGCGGTGCTCGGTGCGGTGGTGCGGGTGGCCGCGTACTCGCGGACGTAGGTCTCGTACAGCTCGACGAGCACGGCCTTGTGCCGCTCGGAGAGCTGGTCGTCGGACCGGATGGCCGCGACCGTGTCGGGGTTGCCGGCCCGCCGGTCGAGGATGCCCGCCTGCTCGTAGAGCGACTCGGCGGAGATCTTCAGACCCCGGGCGATGGCGGCGAGGATCTCCGCCGACGGCTTGCGCAGCCCCCGTTCCACCTGCGACAGGTAGGGGTTGCTCACCCCCGCGGTGCGGGCGAGCTCGCGCAGGGACACCCGGGCGGCGCTGCGCTGCTCCCGGATGTACTCCCCGACCTGCGAGCGCACCGCCGAGACCTGCTGGGCCTCGGCCGCGACGGTCTCCGCGACGCTGCCGGCGAGCTGGTCCACCTTCTCGCGGACCGACCTCACCTGACCGCTCACGAACTCGCCGGGGGTCTGCACGTCTCCGACGCTAACCACGGGTGCTAGCAACTGCAAGCGGAGGAGCAAGCACCGGGGCGTGAGTCGCCTCACACCCGGCGTGTCGCCGTCAGCCGGCGAGCACCGCCGAGGACCGGACCTCGCCGACGACGCCGTCGCCGCCGGTCACGGGGGTGACCGACCAGCGGGCCAGCGCCTCGGCGTCCACCCCGAGCCGGCGCAGCGCGGCGGCGAGGACGGGCGCGCGCCCGCGGTCGCCGCCGTCGTCGAGCTTGAACGCGACCGCACCGCGGCCGGGCAGCGCGGCGACGTGCACGCCGTCGGCCCCGCCCTTGACCAGCAGCCCGGGGACGGCGGTCATGAGGTCGGTGTCGTCCCGGCCGGTGCCGGCGACGTACCAGGGGTGCGCCCGCATCGCGTCGGCCACCGCCCGCTCGGGGCTGCCCGACGGCGCCTCCACCAGGGAGCCGACGCCGCGCGCCAGCCCGGTCAGGGACAGCCCGTGCTGCGGCGCGCCGCACCCGTCGACGACGACGGCGGCCACCTGCTCGCCGGCCGCGTCGGACAGGCGGGCCTCGATCGCCTGCTGCAGCGGGTGGCCGGGATCGAGGTAGCCCTCGGTCGGCCAGCCGGCGGCGACGCAGGAGGCGAGCATCGCGGCGTGCTTGCCCGAGCAGTTGAACGCCAGCCGCTCCGGCTCGCGGCCGGCGACCAGCCAGGCGGCGCGGGTCGGCTCGTGCCCGGGGAGGGCCGCCGGGCAGCCCAGCGCGTCCGGACCGAGGCCGGCGGCGGCGAGCACGGCGGCGGCGAGGTCGCGGTGGCCGTCCTCACCGGCGTGCGAGCCGGCCGAGACGGCCAGCTCCTCACCCGAGCGCGGCTGCCAGCCGGCCGCGAGGTAGGCCGTGGCCTGCACCGGCTTGTTCGACGAGCGGGGCAGGACCGGGTGGGCGACGTCACCGGCCGACCAGCGCACCCCGCCGTCGGGACCGACGACGACGACCGCGCCGCGGTGGACGGACTCCAGGAACCCCGAGCGCCAGACCTCCACGAGGACCGGCGCGTCCGGCCACGGTGACGTACCGGAACGGTCCCCGTGCAGGGTCCCGCCGGGAGCCTGCGAGGGGTGGGGGGCGAGGGGGTCCTCCATCAATGGCGCCCCTCGGCCGCGAGCAGCGCGGCCACGTCGGCCTCGCCGTTGCGGTACCGGCGGGCCAGCTCCCCGGCGAGGGCGTCCATCACCTGCTGCACGCCCCGCCGCCGCTCGGACAGCGAGCCCTCGGCGGCGGCCAGCGCGCGGGCGGCCCGCTCGAGGTCGGCGTCGGCGAGGTCGGGGACGGCGGAGAGGTCGACGTCGGGGGTCAGCGCGTTGACCCAGGACTCGTACTCCTCCGGCGCCGCCGGCTGCACCGTCTGGTGCCGGCCGAGGCCGTGCGCGGGGCCGCGGCCCTTCTCGGCGAGGATCTCGGGCAGCAGGTCGACCAGCGAGCGCCCGTCGTGCTCGGCGCGGCGCTGCAGCTCGCGTCGGACGATGTCGAGCCGCCCCTGCAGCAGCCGCCGCGTGTAGGAGAGGTTGACCTCCTCCTGCTCGGCGCGGCGGCGCAGCCCGCGCACCTCGGCCATGGGACGGGACTCCACGTCGGCGAGGAATCCGGGGTCGAGCAGCGCGTCGACGGCCGCACCGCCGGCGGCGGTCGGGCCAGAGCTTGCGGAGGTCACCGCCCGATGGTGGCAGACCGCACCGCGCGCACCCGGTCGCGGGCCGCGGCCCGGGTGTCGTCGAGGGCGGCGGGCGCGTCGTCGGGGTCCACGGCGGCGCGCGACCCGCCGACGGCGAGCTCGGCCCCGGGGGCCACCGACTGCTTGACCAGGGCCAGCGCGACGACGCCGAGCTCGTGGTGCCGCACGACCGTGCCGGTGCGGCCGACCTCGCGGGCGCCGGAGGTCACCGGCGTCCCCGGGACGGGCAGGTCCTCGCTGACGCCGTCGAGGTGGAGCAGGACCAGCCGCCGCGGCGGACGGCCGAGGTTGTGCACCCGCGCGACCGTCTCCTGCCCCCGGTAGCAGCCCTTCTCGAGGTGGACGGCGGTGGTCAGCCACTCCAGCTCGTTGGGGATGGTGCGGTGGTCGGAGTCGACGCCCAGGCGCGGCCGGCGGGCCTCCACCCGCAGCGCCTCGTAGGCGTCCAGCCCGGCGAGCCCGGCGCCGGCGGCGGTCAGCGCGTCGGCGCGGGCGGCGATCCCGGCACGCGGCACGAGCAGGTCGAACGCGGTCGCGCCGCCGTCTCCGAGGGGCGGCATCCGGCGCACCCAGCCGCCGCCCGGCGACGCGGCGACGGCGTACGGGCCCTCCGGCGCGGGCAGCCCGGCGGCGGCGAGCACCTCGGGCGAGCGGGGGCCGACCAGCGACAGCAGCGCCCGGTCGGCGGTCACCAGCGCGGGCTCGACGCGGAGCATGAACCGCATCCGGTCGAGGAAGGTCTGCAGCGCCGCGCCGGTGCCGGGCTCGACGTCGGCCCAGGTGGTGCCGCCGAGCTCGGCGAGGACCAGGTGGTGCTCGACGTGGCCGTGCGGCGAGAGGACCAGCGCCTCGGTGCCGGTGCCGTCGGCCAGCCGCTCGAGGTGCTGGCTGGTGAGGCTGTGCAGCCAGGTGAGCCGGTCGGCGCCGGGGACGGTGAGCACGTCGCGGTCGCTGCGGTCGACGAGCCCGGCGCCCTCGGCGAGCAGCCGCTGCTCGCGCAGCGGGTCGCCGTAGTGGGTGGCCACGGTCGCGCCCTCGGCGACGACGGCGCCGGCCCGTGCGGCCAGCGGTGAGGTGGTGGTCATGCGTTCTCCGTCCCGGCTCCCCTGCATCGGCGGCACGTGCCCGACAGCGCCACGTGCCCCACGTCCAGGGTGAAACCCAGGTCGGCGGCCAGACGTTCCGCGGCCTGCTCCAGCAGCGCCGGGTCGGCGGAGGAGATCTCCCCGCAGGTGGCGCAGACCACGTGCAGGTGCGGGTGCTCGGACGCGTGGTAGACCGGCGCGCCCTTGGCGACGTGGGTGTGCCACACGAGGCCGAGCCGCTCGAGCAGCTCCAGCGTGCGGTAGACGGTCGAGGTGTCCGGCGCCGCGCCGCCGGGCCCGGCCTCCTCGCGCAGCCGGGCACCGATGGCCTCGGGGGTGGCGTGGTCGAGCGCGGCGACGGCGGCCAGCACCTGCTGACGCTGCGGGGTCAGCCGCAGCCCCTGCGCCCGCAGCCGCTCGGCCAGCGGCGCGGGACCGTGCTCGGTCGTCACGGCAAGGAGCGTAGTGAAAGGACCCCTCTGCCCCCCACGCCTCGCACGCTCGGCGTGGGCCCCTGCAGAGGGGCCGAGAGGCGAGCGGAAGAGGTCCTCGCTCAGGCGACGGCGCTGCGGGCGTCGGCCAGCACGCGCCGCAGGGACTCCAGGTACCGCTCGGGGATGGCGTGCTCGCCGCGCGGCGGGAGGAACCGCGCGACGGTCGCCCCGGTCACCTCCGCAGCGGCCGCGGCCTCGGCGCCGAGCGCCCGCACGACCGGCGCGTCGCCCCACGACCGGCTGGCCGCCAGGTGCGCCATCGCCGCCGCGCTCTCGGCCCGCTCGCCCACGCAGTCGAACGGCTTCTCGGTGGCCCACAGCCTCCGGAACCCGTCGGCGAGCGCGACGTCGGCCAGCGGGTTCCCGCCGAACACCGCCTGCGCCTCGTCGGGGGTCAGGAAGACGGCGAAGCAGAGGAACGTGAACAGGCACTTGTCGCAGTGCAGGCACCAGCGCTGCTCGGCCCGCCCGCCCAGGTGCTCCTGCGTGTAGGAGCGGTTGCAGCTGAGGATGTCGGCCTTCAGCGGCAGCGCGGCGACGGCGGCCACGGTGGCTAGCTCCGACAGCTGCCGGGTGAGGCTGAAGTAGCCGGCGCCGACCTCGGCGGCGGCCGCGGCGAACAGGCGCTCGAACTCGTAGGACTTCGAGTACTGGTGGTTGACGCTCGCGCCGTCGATCGTGAGCGTCTCCTCGTCGGCGGAGCGCTCGTTGGCGAACACGACCGGGTCGTGGCCGCCGAGGACGGCGACCAGCGTGGCGATCGAGGAGTTGATCGCGGTCACCGGCACGTGCCCGTTGAGGCCGCCCCGCGCGGTCCGCTCCGCCAGCAGCGGGTCCAGCCTGCGGCGGACCTCGACCAGCGGGACGCCGGCCGCGCGGGCGACGTCGCGCTGCGCGCGGGTCGGGTTGATCGCCAGCGCCGTCCCGTCGGGGATGACGACGATCGCCAGCGCGGAGTCCTTTCCGCCGCCCACCGGGAGCAGCGCGCCGCGCCCGCCGCCGGCCGGGACGGGGCCGGGCTCGCGGACCTCGGCGTCGAACCGGACCCGGTGCGGCACCGGCAGGTGGTTGACCGCGGCGAACTCGCCGAGCCCGTGGGTGTAGGCGGCCTGCGCGACGGCGAGCTGCGCGGCGGTGACCGGCCGCTCCACGGTGACCCGGCCGGGCGCGGCCAGCTTGTAGTAGCTGGTGCCCATGACCAGGTGCACCAGGTCCAGCGCGGCCTCGACGGCGGCACCGGGCTGCGCGGGCGCGGCGCCGGTCAGCAGCGCCGGGTCGAGGGTGAGCCGCTCGGTGAACTCGTCGTCGCCGAGCCGGTAGGTGAAGGCCGCCTCGCCGGTCGTGAGGTCGAGGGACCGGCCGGCGACGACGAAGGCGCCGGCCTCAGACACCGTGGGCACGGTCGGCGCCGGCGTCGACGAGGATCTGCTCATAGGTGGCTGCCAACTCCTCGAAGTCGCGGAAGCGGTTGTAGCTGGGGGCGCCGGGCGACAGGAGCACGACGCCGCCCGGGGCGGTGCCGGCGATCGCCGCCGCGACCGCCTCGGCCAGCGACGCCGTCTCGGTCAGCCGCACGGCGGCGCCGTCGGCCGCCCGGCGGACGTCGTCGGCCAGCCGGGCCCCGGTGTCGGGGACGGTCACCAGGGCGACCTCCTCCCGCCGGGCCACCAACGTCGCGGCCAGGCCCGTGTAGTCCAGGCCCCGGTCCTGGCCGCCGGCGATGAGCGTGACGGGCCGGCCGGCGAGCGCGTCGAGCGCGGCCAGCACCGAGACGGGGGTGGTGCTCAGCGTGTCGTCGACGAAGGTGACGCCGCCGAGGGTGGCCACCGGCGCGAGCCGGTGGGGCAGCGCGCGGAAGGCGGCGACGGCGCCGGTCACGGCGTCGGCGGTGGCGGCGAGGTCCAGACCGAGCAGGGCGCAGGCGGCCAGCGCGACCTCGACGTTGCTGCGGTTGTGCGCGCCGGGCAGGTGCACCGGCTGCACGGCCGCGGCCAGGCCCGGGGGCAGCACGTCGGCGGGGTCGACCAGCTGCGCGGCGTCGAGGTACCCGGCGGCCAGCGGGCGCGCCTGGGCGCTGACGACGACCGAGCGCTCCGGGCAGGAGGAGAACACGCGCAGCTTGTCGCGGTAGTAGGTCTCGACCGAGCCGTGCCAGTCCAGGTGCTCGGGGGCGAGCGAGGTGAGCGCGCCGCGGCCGGCGAAGTCCGGGACGGCGGCGGCCTGGTAGCTCGAGACCTCGACGACGAGCGTGCGGTCCCCGACCCCGTCCAGGACGTCGAGCAGCGGGGTGCCGATGTTGCCGGCGTGCACGGCGGGGCGGCCGGCGGCGGTGAGGACCGCGGCGGCCAGCGCGCTGGTCGTGCTCTTGCCCTTGGTGCCGGTGACGCAGAGGACCGGGATCCCGCGCGCGGCGACCTCGGCGAGCGCGACGCCGGTGCCGGTGGTCACGAGCGTGCGGTCGGCCAGCGCCCGGGCGTCCTCGCGGTAGGGGCTGATCCCGGGCGACCGGAACACGACGTCGCAGCCGGCGAGGTCGGCGACGTCGGCGGTGGCGGTCACGCCTTCGGGCAGTGACGCCGGGTCGACGGGGCGGCTGTCGGCGACCAGGACCGACGCGGCGCCGGCGGCGCGGGCCGCGGCGACCGCGGCGCGCCCCTCGCGGCCGTGTCCCCAGACCCCGACGCGCCGGCCGGCCAGCTCCGCGAGCCGGAGGGACCGCTCCCGCGGGGGCGGTGCCGGGCGGGGGTCCACGGCGCCCACTCTACGGACCGGCCCCGTGCACGGACGGCGACGACGGGGCCGCCGGTAGGGTGGCCGCCAGGTGTGCCGGGAAGTCTGGTCGGCGGTGTCGTGACCGACCCCTCCCCCAGGAGCCGCCCGATGACCACCCCGCACGGATCCACCCGCGTGTTCAGCCGCGGCTCGTGGACCGAGGCCAGCCGGATCGCCGCCGTCCTGCGCAGGGAGACCGTCGGCGGCGTCCTGCTGCTGATCGGCACCGTCGTCGCCCTGGTGTGGGCCAACTCGCCGTGGGCGGACTCCTACGAGGCGCTGCGCGACACCCGGGTCGGGCCGGCGTCCCTGCACCTGGACCTGACGTTGGGCACCTGGGCCGCCGACGGGCTGCTGGCGGTCTTCTTCTTCGTCGCCGGGCTGGAGCTCAAGCGCGAGTTCGTCGCCGGCGACCTGCGCGACCCGCGGCGGGCGGTGCTGCCGGTGGCCGCGGCGGTCGGCGGGATGGTGGTGCCCGCGGTGCTCTACGTGCTGGTCAACCTGGGCGGTGGTGACGCCCTGCGCGGCTGGGCGATCCCGACGGCGACCGACATCGCCTTCGCCCTCGCCGTCCTGGCGGTGATCAGCACCCACCTGCCGAGCGCGCTGCGGACGTTCCTGCTCACCCTGGCCGTCGTCGACGACCTGCTGGCCATCGCGGTCATCGCGGTCTTCTACACGTCGTCGCTGGCCGTCGGGTGGCTGGCGCTGGCGCTGGTCCCGCTCGCGGTGTTCGGCCTCCTGGTGCAGAAGCGGGTCCGCTCGTGGTGGCTGCTGCTGCCGCTGGCGCTGCTCACCTGGGTCCTCGTCCACGAGTCGGGCGTGCACGCCACGGTGGCCGGCGTGCTGCTGGCGTTCACGGTCCCGGTGGTGCGCAGCGAGGCGGCCGGCGGGCCGGGCGCGGGGCCGGGGCTGGCCGAGCACCTGGAGCACCGCTTCCGGCCGATCTCGGCGGGCGTCGCCGTGCCGGTCTTCGCGTTCTTCGCCGCCGGGGTGACCGTGGGCGGGCTGTCCGGGCTGGTCGAGTCGCTCGGCGACCGGGTCGCGCTCGGCATCGTCGTCGGCCTGGTCGTGGGCAAGGTCCTCGGGATCGTGGGCGCCACCTGGCTGGTCACCCGGTTCACCCGCGCGGAGTTCGCCGACGAGCTGGGCTGGCCGGACCTGGTCGGCATGGCGCTGCTCGGGGGCATCGGGTTCACCGTGTCGCTGCTCATCGGCGAGCTGGCCTTCGGCACCGGCAGCGAGCGCGACGACCACGTCAAGGTCGGCGTGCTCGTCGGCACCCTGACGTCGGCGTTGCTGGCGAGCGTGGTGCTGCGGCTGCGCAACCGCCGCTACCGGCGCATCGAGGCGCTGGAGGCGGTCGACGCCGACCACGACGGCATCCCCGACGTCTACCAGCGCGACCCCGACACGCCCGGCGCCCCGGGCCTGCGCAGGGGTTCAGCCGACGGCTGAACAACGTCGTTGCCGACCCCGGAACTGCGACGTACCGTCGAGGTACACGAGAGGGGAGGTGGTCCGAACAATTGAATTCTTATCGGACTCGTGAGGTGGCTGTCCGCTAGCCGCCGTCCAGATGGGCCGCCCGTTCGGAGTGGAATCCGAACGACGGCATGATCGCCCGTCCGTCGTACGGCGGCGAGCGAGAACCGGACAGTCACCCGACCCCCGGGCTGCCGACACTTGTCCAGTCGGCCCGTGAGCTGCCGCCTCCCGAGGTGGCGCCGCGGAGCGGCCCGGGGGTTGTCCGTCCCTGGGCACGGACCCGCCCAGCGCGCTGAGGGGGAGGAACGGCGGCCGTGCAGACCGCTGGACGTTCCGCACCGGCCGGCCGTTGGATCACCGACGCCGTCCGTGCCGCTCCCCCCGACACCGTGGCCGCGCTCCTGCCGGCCCGCTTCCCCGCCTACGCCCGCGTCTTCCACCCCGCCGTCCGCTACGACGGCGACGTCGACGTGCACGTCCGCTGGGACGAGGTGGCCGCGGCCAACGGCACGCGGGCGCACCGCCTCATGCAGTGGCCCGGCATCACCGGCTCCTGGGAGTACCTCGGCGAGGCCGACCAGCCCGGGCTGTGGAACGACGCCCCCGCCGAGGGCCACCTGGTGGCGCACGTCGCGCGGGAGCTGGCCGCGGTCCTCGGGGACCAGACCACGACGCCGGGCGAGTGCTGGTTCGGCTGGGACGACGGCGGCGCCGCCGACCTGCCCCGGCTGCGCCTGCCCCGCGCCGACCTCCTGCTGACCCGCGGGCCGGTGGAGCGGGCCGCCAGCAACTTCGCCCCCGAGCCGTACGAGCAGAGCGCCGCGCTGTGGTGGCCGGCCGACCGCGCCTGGTGCGTCGTCACCGACCCCGCGCTCACCAGCACCTACGTCGGCGCCGGGGTGGCCGCCGTCGACGCGCTGCTGGCCACCCGGCTCGAGGTGGCCCCGGCGGCCCCCGCCGACCCGGTCGCGCCCGACAGCGACCCGGTCAACGCGGTGGCCCCGCGGGCCTGAGGCTCAGGCCCGCGCCGGCTCCGGCGCGCCGGCGGTCGCGGCGACGACCTCGTCCCACGGTGTGGCGGTCAGGCCGAAGACCTCGGTGGTCGCCGTCGCGTCGACCACGTACTCCTGGTCGAACTGGTGCCGCACGTCGAGGACCTCCCGCAGCACCGGCGAGAACCAGCCGGCGGCGCGGAGCACCGGCCACGGGATGCCGCTGACCGGCACCGGCTCCCGGCCCATCGCCCGCGCGAGGTCGCCGAGCGCCTGCCGCTGGGAGCGCGGCGGGGTGCTCGGCACGTGCCAGGCCCGGCCCAGCGCCCGCGCGTCGGTGCCGAGGGTCGCGAGCGTGGCGGCGACGTCGGGCAGGTACGCCCAGCTGCGGGGCGCGTCGGGGTCGCCGACCACCCAGGCGCGGCGGCCGCGGCGCAGCGCCGGGAGCTGGCGCACCAGGTGCGACTGCGCGGCCGGCACCTGCGGTCCGACGAAGTCCGCGGCGCGGGCCTCGGTCATCCGGATCCGGCCGGCCTCGTGCGCGGCCAGCGCCTCCCGCCACATGGCCACCCGCACGCGGCCCTTGGTGTCGGTGGCGGCGAGCGGGCTCTCCGGCGTCATCGGCGCGGTGGGCCGGCCGTAGACGTAGAGGTTGGCCATCGTCACGAGCACCGCCTCCGTCCGCTCGGCCGCGGTGAGCAGGGCGGCGGCCACCGGCGGCCAGTCGGTCGTCCAGCGGTGGTAGGCGGGGTTGACCGCGTTGTAGAGAGCGGCGGCGCCCTCGGTGGCGGCCGTGAGGGCCGCGGCGTCGGCGGCGTCCACCCGGCGGTGCTCGACCGCGCCGGTGGAGACGCCGCCGCTGCGCGACAGCACCCGCACCCGGTGGCCGCGAGCGGCCAGCAGCTCCGCCGTCGTCGTGCCCACCGGGCCCTTGCCGACGATCACGTGCAGTGCCATGGCGATCTCCTCGTCGTCTCATCGAGAGCGGTGCTCTCGTTCGAGGATGACGCTCTCGTACCCGGAGTGGAGCTGTCAAGAGCAGTGCTCTCCCTTGTGTACAGCGCTCTCGCCGGGGAGCATGGCCGGGTGCCCACCGCCCGCCAGCGCGTCCGCGCCGAGCTGACCGCCGAGATCACCGAGGCGGCTCGCCGCCAGCTCGCCGAGGTCGGGGCGGCGGGGCTGTCGCTGCGCGCGGTGGCGCGGGAGCTGGGCATGGCGTCGTCGGCGGTGTACCGCTACTTCCCGAGCCGCGACGACCTGCTGACCCGGCTGATCATCGACGGCTACGACGCCCTCGGGGAGGCGGCCGAGGCCGCCGACGACCCGGCCGCGGCGCCGGAGCGGCGCTGGGCGGCCGTGTGCGCGGCGGTGCGCGACCGGGCCCGGGCCCACCCGCACGAGTGGGCGCTGCTCTACGGCTCCCCCGTCCCCGGCTACAGCGCGCCGCGCGACACCGTCCCGGCCGCGTCGCGGGTCGGCGTCGTCCTCGGCCGCGTGCTCGCCGACGCCGCCCGGGCGGGCCGGCTGCACGGGTACGGCGGCCGGGTGCCCGGCCTGCTCGGCGACGTGGCGGTCGAGATCCTGGGCCAGGACGCCCCGGGCATCGACGACGCCGTCCGGGTGCGCGCCCTGCTGGCCTGGAGCGCGCTGTACGGCACGGTCAGCTTCGAGCTGTTCGGCCACCTCACCGGGTCGGTCGAGGACGCCGACGCCTACTTCGCCCGCGCGGTGGCCGAGCTCGGTGCGCTGATCGGGCTGACCGCGGACGGACCCCCGGACTAGAGGACCGCGAGCTCGGCCTCGAGGTCGTCGAGCCCGAGCGAGCCCTGCGACAGCGCCGCCATGTGCCAGGCCTTCAGGTCGAAGTCGGCACCGCGCGCCCGCTGCGCCGCCGCCCGGCCGGCCAGCCAGGCGCGCTCGCCGAGCTTGTAGCTGATCGCCTGCCCGGGCAGGCCCAGGTAGCGGATCAGCTCGCTGTCGAGGAACGCCGGGTCGCTGCCCAGGTGCTCGCCGGCGAACGCCCGCGCGAGCTCCGGCGTCCACGGCTGCCCGCGGTGCTCGGCCAGCACGCCCTCGGCGTCCTCGGGCACCGGCAGGCGCAGGTGCATGCCGATGTCGATGACCACGCGGATGGCGCGCAGCTGCTGGGCGTCGAGGTAGCCCATCCGGGCGCCGGTGTCGGTGAGGTACCCGAGCTCGTCCATGAGCCGCTCGGCGTACAGCGCCCAGCCCTCGACGTTCGCGCTGACCGAGCCCAGCGACGTCTGGTAGGTGGACAGGTCGCCGGAGACGTAGGCCCACTGCGCCAGCTGCAGGTGGTGGCCCGGGACGCCCTCGTGGTACCAGATCGACACCAGGTCCCAGAGCGGGAACCGCTCGCGGCCCAGCGTCGGCAGCCAGGTGCGGCCCGGCCGGGAGAAGTCCTGCGCCGGGCGGGTGTAGTACGGCGCCGCCGCGCTGCCGGGCGGCGCGATCATCGCCTCCACCCGGCGGACCGGCTCGGCGAGGTCGAAGTGGGTGCCGTCGAGGGCGGTGACCGCCTCGTCCATCATCGCCTGCAGCCGCTGCCGGACGGCCTCGACGCCGTCGACGGCGGGGCCGTGCTCGTCGAGCCAGGCCATGGCCTCCTTGGGCGAGGAGCCCGGCCGCAGCGCCCGGGCCTCGGCCTGCTGCTCGGCCAGCAGCCGCCGGTGCTCGGCCCAGCCCCACGCGTAGGCCTCCTCCAGGCCCTCCCCCGCGCCGAGGTCCGAGCCGTTCCACCGGCGGGCGGCGACGGCGTACCGGTCCCGGCCGACGGCGTCCGGCGTCCCCTCCGCCCGCGGGAGGTACTCGTCGCGCAGGAAGTCGCGCACCTCGGCCACCGCGGCGTCGGCCGCGCGGGCGGCGGCGTCGAGGTCGCCGCGCACCGCGTCGGGGCCGGAGGCCGCCAGCCCGCCGAAGAACGGCCCGGTGAGCCACTCGCCGAGCTGGCCGACGACGGTGGACACCTGCCGCGGCGCCACGAACAGCCCGCGGCGGGCGCCCTCGCGCAGCGTGTCGAGGTAGCCGCGGTAGGCCTCGGGCACCCGGGCCATCCGGCGGGCGACCACGCCCCAGTCGTCGTCGGTCGCCGTCGGCATGAGCAGGAAGACCTGGCGGATGGAGTGCACCGGGCTGAACAGGTTCGACAGCGCCCGGAAGCCCTCGCCGGCCTCGTGCGCGGCCAGCTCGGCGCCCAGCCGCTCGTGCAGCAGCCGGGCGCAGCGGCGCTCGACCGGGTCCTCGTCCAGCGCCGGGTCGGCGGCGAGGACGGCGTCCAGCTCGCCCAGCGTCGAGCGGGTCAGCTCGGCCTCCGCCTCGAGGCCGGCGGGGCTGGGATCGGGCAGCCGGTCGTCGCCGGGCCGGGTGCCCAGCGACGTCGCGACGATCGGGTCGAGGTCGCAGACGGCGTCGACGTAGCGGTCGGCCACCTGCCGGGGCGTGTCTCCCGGGGCGGTCACCGCAGCCGCTCCAGCCGCGCCGACATGGTGGGCCGCAGCGGGGTGTCCGCGCCGGCGCGGTCGACGGCGTACATGAGCGCCCCCTCGACGATGCCGTACAGCCGCACGGCGCGGGTGGTGTCCGGCGCGTCCTGGGTCCGCGCGACGACGTCGGTGGTGAGCTCCCAGCTCGTCGTCGTGCGGGCGCGGCCGACGTACAGCTCGAGCACGCCCTCGGCGCTGGTCACCAGCAGCTCGACGTCGTCCTCGCCGCGCGGCCGCCAGAAGCCGGACTCGCGGGACGCGGGGCCCTCGACCCGGCCGTCGTCGCCGATCAGCCAGGTGCGCGACTCGTAGGCGAGGAAGTCGCGGCCGTCGTGGGCGAACCGGATCCACTGGCCGAAGCGCCGGTCGCCGGCGTCCCCGCCGGCGAGCACGCCCTCGCCGTGCCACTCGCCCAGCAGCGGCAGCACCGACAGCAGTGCGTGCGCCACCTCGGGGCCCTCGCGGACGTCGACGGTGTCGGCGACGGGCAGTTCGGTCGGGCCGGTCACCGGCCGGCGTCCCGGGGAGGCATGCCCGCCACCGTAGCCCGGCCGCGACCTGCGCTCCCGCGGCGGTCAGCGCCCGCCGGCGGGCCGGCCCGGCGGCGACGGCGGCACGCGGCGGGACCGCTCGGCCGGCCGCCGGGCCAGCCGCCTCGCGGCGACGCCGCACGCGACCGCCAGCAGCACGGCGAGCGCGACGAGGACCCAGGCGGCGACCACGACGCCACGGTAGGCACCCACCCGGCGCTGCGCCGCGGGACCCGCCGCGGGGCGGATGGGCGCCGTGCCGATCACGGGAGGCCACCCGCCGCGGCGGTGCCCGGGCTGCGCACCTGAGCGCGTCGGGCACCCTGGAGGGGTCACGGCCCGGCGGAGCGGAGGAGGACGGCGCCATCGACCCACGGACCACGGCGGACGGCCTGCACCGGGTGGAGGCCGAGCTCGCCCGGACGGCGGCCCGCCACGAACGGGTGCTCGCGACCGTCGCCGACGGGATCTACGGCCTCGACCTGGCCGGGCGGGTGGAGTTCGTCAACCCGGCCGCCGAGCGGATCACCGGCCGGCCCGCCGCCGAGCAGCTCGGTCACGACCAGCACGAGCTCATGCACCACCGGCGGCCCGACGGCTCCCCGTACCCCCGCGAGGAGTGCCCGGTCTGGCGGGCGCTGCGGTCCGGCCGGACCGTCGCCGCCGACTCGGAGGTGTTCTGGCGCACGGACGGCACGCCGGTGCCCGTGGAGCTCATCGCCGTCCCGATGGTGGAGGACGGTGAGGTGACCGGCGTCGTCGTCTCCTTCCGCGACCTCACCGACCGGCTCGCCGCACGCCGGCAGGCCGAGGAGCTGCGGCGGGTCACCGAGCAGGCCGCCGTCGAGCGAGCGCTGTCCGACCGGCTGCAGCAGGCGCTGCTCACCCCGCCGCCGGAGCCGGACCACCTGCAGATCGCGGTCCGCTACCGCCCGGCCGCCGACGGCGCCCGGGTCGGCGGTGACTGGTACGACGCCTTCCTCCAGCCCGACGGCGCGACGGTGCTCGTGATCGGCGACGTCGTCGGCCACGACAGCGACGCCGCGGCGGCGATGGGCCAGCTGCGCGGGCTGGTGCGGGCGCTGGCCTGGGACCAGCAGGAACCGCCGTCGGCGACGCTGACGCGGACCGAGCGCGCGGCGCGCGGCCTCGCGGTGGGCACCCTGGCCACCGTGGCGCTCGCCCGCGTCGAGCGGCACCCGGACGTGCCGGTGGCCGGGACCCGGGTGCTGCGCTGGAGCAACGCCGGCCACCTGCCGCCGGTCCTGCTCGCCCCGGACGGGACCACCACGCTGCTGGAGACCCGCCCCGACCGCATGCTCGGCGTCGATCCCGACACGCGGCGCACCGACCACACGGCCGAGCTGGCGGACGGGCACACCCTGCTCCTCGTCACCGACGGCCTGGTCGAGCGCCGCGACGCCGACCTCGACGCCGGGCTGGCGGCGCTGCGGGAGGCCCTGCGCGACCTCGGCGAGGTCCCGCTGGAGGAGCTGTGCGACACCGTGCTGGCCCGGATGGTGCCCGCGGCCGGCGCCGACGACGTCGCGCTGGTCGCCGTCCGCGCGTTCCCCGAGGACCGGCCGCGCCCCCCGGAGGCCGGCCCCAACCGGCTCCCGCCCGGCATCTCCTGACCCCGGACACGACCGACCCCGGACACGACCGACCCCGGACACGACCGACCCCGGACACGACGGCGCCCCTCCCGGCCGCAGCCGGGAGGGGCGCCGTGCGCAGGGGACTACTTCTCGAGGACGACGGTCGTCTCCGTCAGCCCGACCTCGGCCTCGACGACGCGCTCACCGCGGCCGACGGGGGCCAGCGAGCGCAGCTTCCAGGTGCCCGGTGCGGCGAAGAAGCGGAACTCGCCCTCCGGGCTGGTGACCACCTCGGCGGTGAACTCGTCGGTGGCGTCGAGCAGCCGGACGTAGGCACCGGCCACCGGCGCGCCGTCGTGCCACACCTGGCCCTGGATCACCGTCTGGGTGGCCAGGTCGATCCCGGCGAGGGCACCGCCCTGCCTCGGGGCGCCGCACACGCTCAGGCCCCCTTCTCGATCGGGACACCGACCAGCGAGCCGTACTCGGTCCAGGAGCCGTCGTAGTTCTTGACGTTCTGGTGGCCGAGCAGCTCGCGCAGCACGAACCAGGTGTGGCTCGAGCGCTCACCGATCCGGCAGTAGGCGATGGTGTCCTTGGACTCGTCGAGGCCGGCGTCGGCGTAGAGCTTGCGCAGCTCGTCGTCGCTCTTGAAGGTGCCGTCCTCGTTGGCCGCCTTGCTCCACGGCACGTTCACCGCGGTCGGGATGTGGCCGGGACGCTGCGCGCCCTCCTGCGGGAGGTGGGCGGGGGCGACCAGCTTGCCGGCGAACTCGTCGGGCGAGCGGACGTCGACCAGGTTCTGCTGGCCGATCGCGGCGACGACCTCGTCGCGGAAGGCGCGGATGGAGGTGTCGGGCTCCTGGGCCCGGTACTGGGTGGCCGGGCGCTCGACGGCGTCGGAGGACAGCGGGCGGCTGTCGAGCTCCCACTTCTTGCGGCCGCCGTCGAGGAGCTTGACCTGGTCGTGGCCGTAGAGCTTGAAGTACCAGTAGGCGTAGGCGGCGAACCAGTTGTTGTTGCCGCCGTAGAGGACGACGGTGTCGTCGTTGCCGATGCCCTTGGCGGACAGCAGCTCCTCGAACTGCTCCTTGCCCACGAAGTCGCGGCGCAGCGGGTCCTGGAGGTCGGTCTTCCAGTCCAGCTTGACCGCGCCCTCGATGTGGCCCTTGTCGTAGGCGCTGGTGTCCTCGTCGACCTCGACGAAGACGATGCCGGGGGCGCCGATGTTCTCCTGCGCCCAGTCGGCGGTGACGAGCACGTCGTTGCGGCTCATGGGGGGTCTTCCTCCCTGTGGTGGGTGTGCGGACGGTCAGGCGGTGGGGGCGGGACGGGCCCGCCGGACGGTCGGGTACGGCTCGCGGCCGGGGCAGGACGCGGTGGCCGCGCCGAGCAGGGCCGCGACGAGGACGAACCCGGTGGCGACGGCGCCGAGCACCGGCGCACCGAGCAGGTACCCCGCCGCGCCGACGGCGGAGACGAGGGCCAGGACGGCGCCGGTGACCCACGCGGTGGGGCGGGGCCCGCGCACGTCGACCGTGCGGGCAGGACTCAGGGGCATGAAGAGGGGTCTCCGGACGGCGGTCAGGGCACGTCTGGGCGGGGTGGAACCGCCCTCAGGAGGCGCGACACAGGCAGCTGCCGACGCGGCACAGGTCCACTGTGCGGCGCGAGGTCAGCAGGGTGCCCACGCGGCGAGGGTAGCCGATCACGACCGGGCGCCCGTGTGCGCGTCCACCAGGGCGGTGAGCTCCCCCGGGCGCGGGGCGCCGCTGCTGCGGCCCAGCAGCCTGCCCGACCGGTCCAGGTAGAACAGCGTCGGCGTGCGCCGGACGTCGAGCTCGCGCACGGCGTCGAGGTGGCTCTCGGCGTCGACGTGCACGTACGCCAGGCCCGGCCGGGTCGCCTCCAGGTGCTGCAGCCGGGCGCGGGTGGTGCGGCACGGCCCGCAGAACGCGGTGGAGAACTGGACGACGGTCAGGTCCGCCTCGCCCGGCCGCACGCCGAGCTCCTCGAGGACCGCGGTCGGTCCGCCCACGGGCTCCTCCTCCGTCCTGGGCCGGCCGTCGCGGGTGCGCAGCCACCGGGCCGCCGCGGCGGTCGGCACGAGCGCCCCGGCGAGCACCGCCGGGGCGGTCCCGCTCGTCCCCCGCACCAACCCGACCGCCTCGGTGCGCATTCCCGGGCGGCTCATGGCGCGCGCAGCACCGTGTCGGTGGCCGCGGCGGTGACCTCGACGCCGGCGTCGGCCGGGCGCAGGCCGGTCAGCTCCAGTCCGAACGGCAGCTCGACCGGGTAGCGCAGGTCGAGCAGGTCGCTCGCCCGGTCGACGACGACGTCGGGCACGTCGACACCGGCCGCGTCGGCCTCCTCGACGTCGACCACGAGGTCCTGGCCGTCCAGCGACACCGTGCCCGCGGCGGTGAGCGGGACGGTGTGGCCGAGCACCTCCACGGTCCGGGTGACCCGCAGCCCGTCGCCCTCGCGGGCCACGGTGGTGTCGCCGCCGAGCTGCTGCGCGAGCAGCTCGTAGGACAGCGTCGCCGTGCCGTCGACCCGGTCCACCGGCACCTCGCGCACGGACCCCGACAGCGCGTCGGACAGCGGCACGTGCGCCCCGCGCAGCCGGACGTCGGCGGTGGTCCCCTCCGGCTGCCGGAGCTCGGCGGCGGTCAGGGAGATGCGGACGTCCTCGTAGGTCCCCGACACCGCCTGGGTGAGGAACGGCCAGCCCCGGACGTCGACGTCGGGCGTCCCGGCCAGCCCGCCGGCGTCCCGCAGCGCCTCGGCGACCCGGTCCTCGGCGACGCCCTCGGCGACCGGGTCGGCCACCAGCGCGAGGACGACCACCAGCGCGAGGACGACGAGCAGGGCGCGCACGGCTGCGGATCAGACGGCGGCCAGGGCCAGCAGCACCGGCGCGCAGACGGCCAGCGGCAGCACGGCCTCGACCGCGACCCCGGCGACGGCGGCACCGCGGCGCCGCTCCCCGGCGCCGCCCACCGCGAACGAGGCGGCGGTCCCGGCGAGGCCCGCGACGAGGCCCAGCACCAGGCCGGTCGCGACGCCGCCGACGACGTCGGCCGTCCCGCCGGTGCCGCCCGCCACCAGCGTGACCACGACCCCGGTAGCCACGGCGAGCAGCAGCCCCGTCACGCCGCGGTCGGCGCCCGGGGCCACCGCGGGGCGGGGCAGCACGGCGTCGGCGAGGTGCGCGACGACCAGCGCGGCGCCGGCGGTGAGCAGCGGCGCGGCGGCGACCTCGCCGTCGTCGCCGGCGACGTCGGGCAGCAGCAGGAGCGCCAGCGCGCAGACGGCGGTGACCAGCAGCGCCACGCTGCCCAGCGAGCCGACGACGTCGGTGCGCGGCGGCCGGCGCAGCATCTGGTGCAGCACCGCGACGATCAGCGCGGGCCCGGCGACGGCCAGCAGCAACCCGGGGCCGGGCCGGTCCGCGTCACCGGCGAGCAGGTCCACGGCGAGGTCGGCGCCGACGGCGGCCGCCGCCCCGACCACCGCGACACCCGCCGCCCCGGCCGGCGCCGTGGCGGCCACCCAGCCCGCGACGAGGAGGGCCTGCAGCACGAGGACGGCGGCCAGGCGGCCGTGCTCCCCGAGCAGGTCCGGCGCGAGCAGCACCAGTGCGACGGCGGCGCCGGCGACGACGGCCGCGGCGGCGTGCCGCGCGCGGGCGGCGGGCGGGGAGTCCAGCGCCGTGGTCACGTCCCCTCCTGCCCGGGACCGCCCGGCGCCCCCGTCGGCGCCGGCACCTCCCGCTCGCCCCCGATCGTCGCAGACGCCCAGCGCCCGACGCGCTCGACGAGCGGAGCGGTGAGGGCGCTCTCGGCGTGTCCGAAGCCGGGGACCACCCACGCGGTCGCCGTCGGGCCGGCCGCCCGTGCCAGCGCGCGGGCGTGCTCGAGCGGGAAGTAGGCGTCCCGGTCGCCGTGCACGAGCAGCAGCGGCGTCGGGGCGATCCGGGCGACCGCCTCCAGCGGCGACGACGGCACGGTCTCCCACGGCGGCGCCAGGCGGACGCCGAGCAGGCGCGCGCCGGCCCGCCGGCCGAGCGTCGTCTCCAGCAGCCAGTGCACGCGGCGCATGGGCGGGGTGTCGCGGACGTACCAGCGGCTGACCGCGCTGACGGCGACCACCGCGTCAGGGCGGTGCCGGCCGTGCGCCGCCTGCCGCAGCACCGCGCCCCCGCCCATGGACAGCCCGAGGGTCACCACCGCGCCCGCGCCGTCGGCCCGCGCCGCGGCCACCGCCGCGTCGACGTCGCGCAGCTCGTCGTCGCCGCCGGCCCCCGTGCCGCCGCCGGAGCGGCCGTGCCCGCGGAAGTCCAGGGCGCGCACCTCGCCGAACCGGGACAGCCAGCCGGCCATCCGCCGGAACGGCGGGTAGGCGGTGGAGTTGGTGAACCCGTGCGCCACGACGAAGACCGTGCCCGTCGCCGACCCCGAGGCCGGGACGACGACGCCCTCGAGCCGCACGCCGTCCTCGGTGCGGACCGTCACCGGACGCGCTCGGGTGA
The DNA here is from genome assembly GCF_042654585.1 of Geodermatophilus arenarius. Taxonomy (NCBI): domain Bacteria; kingdom Bacillati; phylum Actinomycetota; class Actinomycetes; order Geodermatophilales; family Geodermatophilaceae; genus Geodermatophilus; species Geodermatophilus arenarius. The sequence continues at coordinate 113,762 of NZ_JBHSGR010000008.1, read as the reverse complement.
CCTCGGAGGGAACGGGACGCACGTCGGCTATCCTGCGGTCTCGGTTCGACAGCGCCGTCGATGCCCTCCCCGAGGAGACGACATGCGACTCGTGCTCATGACCGCGGCGCGTCAGGCGACCACCGAGGTGCTGCCCGCCCTGGGGCTGCTCGGCCACCAGGTCCGCGTCGTTGCCCCCGAGCTGTCGAGCCTGCTCGACGGCGACTCCGGCGACGTCGTGCTCGTCGACGCCCGCCACGACCTCATCCAGGCGCGCACGCTGTGCAGCCTGCTGTCCTCGACCGGCGTGGCCTCCGCCCTCGTCGCGGTCCTGTCCGAGGGCGGGCTGGTCGCGCTGTCGGCCGACTGGGGCGTCGACGACGTCCTGCTCGACACCGCCGGCCCGGCCGAGGTGGACGCCCGGCTGAAGTGGGCCACCGCCCGCCGGCTCGCCGCGACCACGCCCGCCGACGGCGCCGACGGCGGCGTCACCCAGGCCGGCGAGCTGGTCATCGACGAGCACAGCTACTCGGCGAAGCTGCGCGGCCGCCCGCTCGACCTCACCTACAAGGAGTTCGAGCTCCTCAAGTACCTCGCCCAGCACCCGGGCCGGGTGTTCTCCCGCGCCCAGCTGCTGCAGGAGATCTGGGGCTACGACTACTTCGGCGGCACCCGCACCGTCGACGTCCACGTGCGCCGGCTGCGCGCCAAGCTCGGCACCGAGCACGAGGCGCTGATCGGCACCGTCCGCAACGTCGGCTACAAGCTCGACCAGCAGGTCGCCGACGCGACCGCCGCGGCCGCCCGCGCCGAGGCCGAGCGGTCCGCCGGCACGGTCGCCGACACCTCGCCCACCACCGCCCCGCTGCTCTGAGCGCCGTCGCCGTCTCCGACTCCGCCGGGCTCGACCCCGCGCGGACCGCCGCCGTCCTCGCGCTGCTGCGCGCGGCCGCGGCGGCCGACGGCGTCCGCCCGCTGTCGGAGGAGGCCGAGCTGCGGCTGCAGCACGGCGGCCCGCCCGGCGGCCGGGACGTCGTCGCCACCGAGCCGGACGGCCCGCTCACCGGCTACGCCCGGCTCGAGCTCGGTGACGGCACCGGGGACGCCGAGGCCGAGCTGGTCGTCGCGCCCACGGCCCGGGAGCGCGGGGTGGGCGGCGCGCTGCTGACCCGGCTCGAGGAGCTCGCCGACGGCCGTCCGCTGCGGGTCTGGGCGCACGGCGACCTGCCGGCCGCCACCGCGCTGGCCGGCGCCCGCGGCTACACCCGGGCCCGCGTGCTGCTGCAGATGCGCCGCCCGCTCACCGACGCCGACCTCGACGCCGCCGCCCCGCTCCCGCCGGACGTGTCCGTGGCCGCCTTCCGCCCCGGCCGGGACGAGGCCGCCTGGCTGCGGCTCAACGCGCGGGCCTTCGCCGCCCACCCCGAGCAGGGCGCCTGGACGCCGGAGGACCTGCGGCTGCGCGAGGCCGAGCCCTGGTTCGACCCGGCCGGCTTCCTGCTGGCCTGGCGCGGCGACCCCGACGCCGGCGGCGCGCTGCTCGGCGCGCACTGGACCAAGGTGCACCCGCCCGGCGACGCCGGCCCGGACGCCGTCGGCGAGGTGTACGTGCTGGGCATCGACCCCGACGCCCAGGGGCTCGGGCTCGGCCGGGCGCTGACCGTGCGCGGCCTGGCACACCTGCGCGGGCGCGGGCTGGACGAGGTGCTCCTCTACACCGAGGAGGACAACACCGCGGCGGTGACGCTCTACGAGCGCACCGGCTTCACGCGGTACGCCGTCGACGTCTCCTGGCGGCGCGTCCCCTGATCCCGGGCACGCGGCGCAAACGTCCCTTTGTGCCGCACCGGACGTGTCCACCGCCACCCGACTCGCACGCGTTCACCTGCCGGACGTGATGCTGTTCTCACCCGGTCGGGAAAGGCTCGACCGGCGTTCACCGGGCGTTCATCGAGCGACCCGGGACCGGCCACCTGGGCTGCCTACCGTCCCGTTCCGTTGGTCCTCCCCTGCCCGGCATCGAGGTCCGGGCACCTCCGGAAAGGCACTGGCTTGAAGCTCAGCACCCGGTCGCGCGCCGTCGTCCTCAGCACGGCGCTGGCCAGCACCCTCACGCTCGCCGCGTGTGGCGCCGCCAACGAGTCCGACAGCGCCTCGGGCGGCGGCGACGGCGGCAGCGGCGCGAGCGCCGCCGAGCTCAGCGGCGACCTCGTCGGCGCCGGCGCCAGCAGCCAGCAGGCGGCCATGGAGGCCTGGCAGGCCGGCTTCGAGGGCGAGTACCCCGACGTCCAGTTCAGCTACGACCCGGCCGGCTCCGGCGCGGGCCGCGAGCAGTTCATCGAGGGCCGGGCCGACTTCGCCGGCTCCGACGCCGCTCTGGACGAGGAGGAGCTCACCGCCGCGCAGGAGCGCTGCGGTGGCGGCGAGGTCTTCGAGCTGCCGAACTACATCTCGCCGATCGCGGTGATCTTCAACCTCGAGGGCGTCGACCAGCTGAACCTCACGCCCGACGTGATCGCCCGCATCTTCACCGGCCAGATCACCACCTGGAACGACCCGGCGATCGCCGAGGCCAACCCGGACGCCCAGCTGCCCGACACGGCGATCACCCCCGTGCACCGCGCCGACGACTCCGGCACCACGGACAACTTCACCGACTACCTGTTCCAGACCGCTGGTGACGTGTGGACCTCGGAGCCCGACGGCGTGTGGCCGCTGCCCGGTGGCGAGGCCGCCAACGGCACGTCCGGCGTCGTGGGCGTCGTCGAGAGCACGGCCGGTGCCGTGACCTACGCCGACGCCAGCCGCGCCGGTGAGCTCGGTGTCGCCAACGTCGGCGTCGGCTCGGAGTTCGTCGCCCCGTCGGCCGAGGCCGCCGCCGCCGTCGTGGAGAACTCCCCCGCGGTCGAGGGCCGTGGCCAGTACGACTTCGCCATCGAGGTCAACCGGCAGACCGAGGGCTCGGGCGAGTACCCGATCGTCCTGGTCAGCTACCACATCGGCTGCGTCGAGTACGACGAGCAGGCGACCGCCGACAACGTCAAGGCCTTCATGTCCTACGTGGTCAGCGAGGACGGCCAGCAGGCCGCCGCCGACAACGCCGGCAACGCGCCGATCTCCGACACCCTGCGCGACCAGGCCCAGCCCGCGGTGGACGCCATCACGGCCGCCGGCTGACCCAGCACCCCACCCGGTGGCCCGGGGCGTCGGCCGACGCCCCGGGCCACCGCCCCGCCCGGAGACGGGCTCCCCGCACCGCCGATCGACCACCCGGAGCAACGGTGACCGCCACGAAGGCCCCCACCCCACCCCCGTCGCAGCAGCGCGTCGTGCGCCGGGCGGGGGACCGCATCTTCGCCGGCAGCGCCAAGGGCTCCGGCATCTTCATCCTGCTCGTGCTCGCGGGCGTGGCCGCCTTCCTCATCAGCGAGGCGATCCCCGCCCTCACCGCGCCGGCGGAGGACATCCCGGGCGGCGAGGGCCTGGCCGCCTACATCGGCCCGCTCATCCTCGGCACGCTCCTCGGCGCCGTCCTCGCCCTGATCGTGGCCACGCCGCTGGCGGTGGGCATCGCGCTCTTCGTCACCTACTACGCGCCCCGCCGCATCGCGGCCGGCCTCGGGTACGTGATCGACCTGCTCGCGGCCATCCCGAGCGTCGTCTACGGCTTCTGGGGGCTCGCGGTCCTCGCGCCGGCGCTGGTCCCGTTCCACGTCTGGGCCGCGGACGACCTGGGCTGGCTCCCGTTCTTCGCGGGCCCGGCCTCCACCAGCGGCCGCACGATGTTCACCGTCGGCCTGGTGCTCGCGGTCATGATCCTGCCGATCATCTCGGCCATCTCCCGCGAGGTGTTCAGCCAGGCCCCGGCCCTGCACCGCGAGGCCGCGCTCGCCCTCGGCGCCACGCGCTGGGAGATGATCAAGATGGCGGTGCTGCCCTACGGCAAGTCCGGCGTCATCGCCGGCGCGATGCTGGGCCTGGGCCGCGCGCTCGGCGAGACGATGGCGGTGGCCATCGTGCTGTCCGGCGGCGCCGGCGCCACGCTCAACCTGATCAGCAGCTCGAACCCCTCGACCATCGCGTCGAACATCGCCCTGCGCTTCCCCGAGGCCACCGGCCTGGGGATCAACACCCTGATCGCCAGCGGCCTGGTGCTGTTCGTCATCACCCTCGCGGTCAACATGCTCGCCCGCTGGATCGTCAACCGGCGCGCCGACTTCTCCGGAGCCAACTGATGAGCACCTCCACGCAGTCGACGCTGCAGGTCGCCCCGGAGCCGTCCGGCCCGGTCCCCCGCCGCTCCCGCCTCCCGCGGTTCGCCCCGCTGGGGCTCTACGCCGCCGGGATCGCGGTCGGGGCGCTGCTGTCGGCGCTCACCGGGTTCAGCGTCGCGCTCACCGTCATCTACGGCGCCGTCCTGGGCACGCTGGCCGTGTACGTCGGGTCCCGGGTCGTCGAGGGGTCGCGCAAGGCCTCCGACCGGCTCGTCACCGCGCTGGTGACCACGGCCTTCGCGATCGCGATGATCCCGCTGGTGTCGCTGGTCTACACGGTGCTCGAGAAGGGCCTGGCGCGCTTCGACGCCGCCTTCTTCACCAACTCGATGTTCCGGGTCGTGGGCGAGGGCGGCGGCGCCTACCACGCCATCTTCGGCACGCTGGTCATCACCGCGGTGACCGCGGTGATCTCGGTGCCGATCGGCCTGCTGACCGCCATCTACCTCGTCGAGTACGGCACCGGCCGGCTGAAGAAGGCGATCACCTTCTTCGTCGACGTCATGACCGGCATCCCGTCGATCGTCGCCGGCCTGTTCGCCTTCGCGCTGTTCACGCTGCTGTTCGGCAACGACGTCCGGCTCGGCCTCATGGGGTCCGCGGCCCTCTCGGTGCTCATGATCCCGGTCGTCGTCCGCTCCTGCGAGGAGGTCCTCAAGCTCGTCCCCAACGAGCTGCGGGAGGCCAGCTACGCCCTGGGCGTGCCCAAGTGGCGGACGATCGTCAAGGTCGTCCTGCCGACCGCCGTCGCCGGCCTCGGCACCGGCATCACCCTCGCCGTGGCGCGCGTGATCGGCGAGACCGCGCCGCTGCTCATCACCGTCGGCCTGATCACCGGCACGAACCTCAACCCGTTCGACGGGCGCATGGCGACGCTGCCGGTGTTCGCCTACTACCAGCTCACGCAGCCGGGTACCGACACCCAGGCGTTCCTCGACCGGGCCTGGACGGCGGCACTCGTCCTCATCATCCTGGTGATGGTCCTCAACGTCGTGGCCCGCCTGATCAGCCGCTTCTTCGCCCCCAAGACCGGTCGCTGACCGACCCCGACCCGGAGGATCCCCCCGTGGCCAAGCGCATCGAGGTCTCCGACCTCAACATCTACTACGGCAACTTCCTGGCCGTGGAGGGCGTGAACGTCTCCATCGAGCCGCGCAGCATCACCGCACTGATCGGGCCGTCGGGCTGCGGGAAGTCGACCTTCCTGCGCTCGCTCAACCGCATGCACGAGGTCATCCCCGGTGCCCGCGTCGAGGGCAAGGTCGTCATGGACGGCCAGGACCTCTACGGCGCCGACACCGACCCGGTCGACGTCCGCCGGCAGATCGGCATGGTCTTCCAGCGGCCCAACCCGTTCCCGACGATGTCCATCTACGACAACGTCATCGCCGGCAACCGGCTCAACAACAAGCGGATGAAGAAGGCCGAGACCGACGAGCTGGTCGAGCGCTCGCTGCGCGGCGCCAACCTGTGGGACGAGGTCAAGGACCGGCTGGGCCGCCCCGGCTCGGGCCTGTCGGGCGGTCAGCAGCAGCGGCTGTGCATCGCCCGCGCGATCGCCGTCGAGCCCGACGTGCTGCTCATGGACGAGCCCTGCTCGGCCCTGGACCCGATCTCCACGCTGGCCATCGAGGACCTGATGACCGAGCTCAAGGAGCGGTTCACCATCGTCATCGTCACGCACAACATGCAGCAGGCGGCGCGGGTGAGCCAGTCCACCGGGTTCTTCAACCTCAACGGCGTGGGCCAGCCCGGCCGGCTCATCGAGTTCAACCCGACCGAGAAGATCTTCAGCAACCCCGACCAGAAGGCGACCGAGGACTACATCTCCGGCCGCTTCGGGTGAGGGAGGACCCCTCGTCCCCCGCCGCTCGCGGCGGGACCCTGCGAGGAGGCCACGGACGGCCACGGGCCCGGTCAGCTGCTGACCGGGCCCGTGGCCGTCCGACGTCCGGATCCGGTCCCGTGCCCGCTCGTGCTCTGCCCCCGATGCGGACCAGTGCACGAGTCGCCGGGCGAGGCCCCACCCGGTGGAGCGCCTCGGTCAGCAGCTGACGGGCGTGGCGGGGGCGGCCGTCGTGGAGGGCGCCGCGGGCGTCTCGGGGGCCGGCGCGGCGGCCACGGCCGGGGCGGGGGCCGGGGGCACCTGGACCGGGACGACGCCGGTGTAGCCCGGGCCGAGGACCAGCTGGACGGTGTCGCCGATGGCGTCGCTGGGCTGCAGGACCGCGCCGGGGACGGCGGCGGCGACGGTGCGCGCCTGCTCGACCACCCCGGGGCCGTGCCGGACGACGGTCTGGTTGACCGTGCCGCGCTCGTTGCCGACCTGGCCCACGGCGAAGCCCTGCTGGCGCAGCAGGTCGCCCACGGTCGAGGCCAGCCCGGAGGTGGCGGTCCCGTTGAGGACGTCGACGGTGACGGCGGCCGGCGCCACGGTGAGCGGTTGGGCGGCCGGGCTGGCGGGCGCCTGCTCGGGCGCGGTGGCGGGGTCGGCGGCCGGGGTCTCCGCGGCGGCCGGGTCCGCCGGGGCGGTGGCCGCCGCGGCGACCGGGGTGGCCAGCTCGGCGGGCACGGTGCTGTCCTCGATGACGTCGTCGAACAGCGTGCGGGTGGCGGCGCCGTCGAGCAGCACGTAGGCCTGGTCGCTGCCGGCCGGCACGTAGCCGACCTGCGCCACCGGCAGGCTCGCCCGCTGGACCGCGTCGCCCTCGAGGTCGCCCAGTGCCGAGGCCAGCGTGCGGAGGTCGCCGAGCGTCGTCTGCTCGTCGACGGTGAGCGCGCCGGCGGACCGCGTGAGGAACCGCGTGAGGTCGTAGGTGTTGGCCAGCGTCCCGACGGTCATCGCCGAGCGCAGCGTGGCCGACAGCAGCAGCTGCGTGCGCTCGGCCGCGGCGACCCCCGTGACGTCGGAGCCGGCGTCGCCGGGCGCCAGGTAGCGGCCGACCTGCGCCCCGGTCAGCTCCGACGTGCCGGCCGGCAGCGGGGCGGCCGAGGCGGCGTCGGCGGGACCGGCGGTGGGCAGGCAGACGCTGACCCCGCCGACGGCGTCGACCATCGCCGGGAGGCGACCGAGGTCGACGGCGAGGTAGTGGTCGACGCGCAGGCCGGACAGCTGCTGCACCGCGCGGACCATGCACGAGGGCCCGCCGGCCAGCAGCGACGCGGCGAACGCCTCGGAGACGGGCTCGCGGGCGGCGCCGTCGTCGGTCCGGCAGGCGGGGGTGTCGACCCACGCCGTCGGCGGGACGCTGACCAGGACGGCGCGCTGCTCGTCCGCGGCGACGTGCACCAGCAGCGTGGTGACCGAGGCCGGCCCGTCGGTGCCGGGGAGGTCGGTGCCGACGACGAGGTAGGTGGTCGACCCGTCCTGCAGCTGCGGGGCGATGACCTCCGGCCCCTCGGGGGCGAGGGCGGCGACGCGGGCGATGCTGCGGTCGACGTAGGCGTACAGGCCCGCGTGATAGCCGACCACGAGGCCGAACAGCACGCCGAGGGCCACGGCGGCGCGGACCAGCCGGCGCCGGCCGGGGCTGCGCGGCGGGCGGGGGGCCACGGGCCGCCGGGTGCTGCCGGCGCCGGACATCGCCGGCCCGTCGAGGCCGGGGATCGGCGGGTGCGCGGGGCGGCCGGGCAGCGGCGGGACCGGGCGGGAGTACTGGACGCCCGCCGCCGGCGTGCCGGGCAGCGGCGGCACGGGCGTCGACCAGTGGGTCCCCGCGGGCGGCGTCCCCGGCAGCGGCGGGACGGGGCGGGAGTGCTGCACGCCGGCCGGCGGCGTCACCGAGGCGGGGCGCCGGACGCCCTTCGGCGGGGTGCCGGGCAGCGGCGGGACCGGACGGGAGTACTGGACACCGGCCGGCGCGGCGGGGACCGGCGGCAACCCGCGGCGGGGCTCCTCCGGCGCGGCGGATGGGGGTGCGGCGGCCGGCGGCGCGGCGGCAGTGCCGGGCACGGGCGGCTTCGGCCCGCGGTGCGAGGGCAGTGACTCGCCGGGCTCCAGCGGGATGGGCACCTCACCGGTGCGGCGCGCGGCGCGGCGGCCGGTGGCGCCGCCCTGGCGGGCGAGCAACTGCTCGACGGTCACCGGACCGGGCGCGTCGCCGCCCACGGCCCGGTCGTCCCCCCGCTCGTCCCGCACCGCTGTCGATCCCATCGTCGTGGTCCGCGCCGTCGCTCACCGCACACGCGGCAGCACTCAACGATACGGGCGGAAGGCCGCCTCGACCGGTTGCACGCGGCGTGACCCGCCGGGCGGGTCGCGTATCCGCAGGCCACGACCGGGGGAGGGCGGTCGCGGACGGGCGGGGTCCGGTGCGCGGACGTAGCGTCGGCGCGTGCGGCTGCCCTCGATCCCCGGTCCCTCCGACGTCTTCTCCGCCGTCGAGAGCCTGCGCGACGGCGTCGCCGACGCGCTCGCCCTGGTGCCCCGGGTGGCCGCGGCGATCGGGCGGCTCGAGGGGCTGCTGGACCGCGTCGACGCCGTCGTGGACCGTGCGGAGGGCCTGGTCGACCGGGTCGACGGCGCGGTGACCGCCCTCGACGCGACGCGGCAGCGCGCCGACGAACTGGTCGCCGGCGCCGGGTCGACGCTGCGGGCCGCCGACGCCGCGATCGCCGCGGTCGGCGGGACGCAGCAGAAGGCCGACGCCGCCATCGGCGCCGTCGAGGGCACCCAGCGCCGCGCGGACGCCGCCATCGGCGCCGTCGAGCAGACCCAGTCCCGCGCGGACGCCGCCATCGGCGCCGTCGAGGGCACCCAGTCCCGCGCCGACGCCGCCATCAGGGCCGTCGAGGGCACCCAGTCCCGCGCGGACCGTGCGATCGAGGCGGTCGAGGGCACCCAGCAGAAGGCCGACGCGGCCATCGCGGCGGTGGGCACCACCATCGAGCGGGCGCAGGACGCCGTCGGGCGGGCCGAGAGCGCGGTCGACGGCGCCGAGGGCACGCTCGGGCGGGCGGACGGCGCGGTCACCGCCGCCGAGGGACTGGTCGGGCGGATCGACCCCCTGCTGGCCGGCTACGAGGAGCCCCTGACGCGGCTGGCGCCGTCGGTGCGGCGACTGGCCGAGACGCTCGACCCGCACGAGGTGGAGGCGCTGGTCCGCCTGGTCGACCGGCTGCCGGACGTGGTCACGCACCTCGACGAGACGATGCTGCCGGTGCTGGAGTCGCTGGGCGACGTCGGTACCGACGTGCACGACCTCGTCGACACGATGCAGGACATCCGCGAGGTGGTGAAGGGCTTCCCGGGGTCCAGGCTGTTCCGCCGGCGCGGCCGCGACGAGATCGCCGAGGACGAGAGCGGCGAGGGGGCCCAGGAGCGCACCGGCTCCTGAGCCCCCTCGGGTCCCGCTCGTCCCGCCGGTCAGGTCTCGGTCGGGTACCCCAGCGCGCGGGCGACGTCGCCGATCCGCTCGTACGTCTCGCCCTCGGGCAGCCGGCGCAGCTCGTCGACCACGGCGTCGGTCGCCCGGTGGTCGAGCGCGGCCTCGACCAGCCCCGGCCCGTCGTTCGGGAAGTCGGCCCGCACCAGCCAGCGCGCCAGCTCCGCGCGGGCGACCACGGCGTCCTCGGTCATCCCGACGGGGACGCCGCCGACCAGGGTGCCCGCGGGGTTCGCGGCGATGTCCGGCTCGCCCTCGGCGACCGGCTCGACCTCCCGGAACTCCTCGGCCCGGGTGGCCCGCTCGGCCTTCAGCATCCCCTGGATCTCGTGCTCCAGCTGCTCGTCGAGCCGCGGGTTGTGCTTGTTGCTGCGCGACGACACACCAGCGAACCCGTCGTCCATCTCGCTCACGATCGCCTCCTTGTCCCTGTGACTACTTCTCGTCGAGCGCGGAGGGCTTGTGCACCGCCGTCTTGCCGCTCTTGTCGCTCTCGACCTCGTACTGGGGGTCGTCCGAGCTGGCCTTGACCTTCCGGCCCCCGGCCTCCGTCTCCTCCGTGATCTTCCGGGTGACGGTCCCCTCGGCCTTGCTGCCGTGGCTGTTCCAGGTGACGTGGTCACCCTTCTCGAACTCGTCGGCCATCTCGGACCTCCGTGTCGTCGGGTCGTCCCTCCCCCGTGCCCGGCGTCCGGAGCGCACACACATCGGCACCCGGAGCGACGCAGATCACCCTCCGGAGAGCGGGCGTCACCCGCTCGTGCGGTGGCAGGACGGCCGTCCTCACGTAGCGTGTGCAGTGACGGGGACCGGACGGGCGAACCTCCTGCTGAGAGTTCAGCAGTGGTGACGCTCGGTGAGGTCACCCGTCCTCGATCGCCGGCCCGGTCGACCCCATTCCCCCGGGGTCGGCCGGGTCGGCCCCGTTCCCGGCCCGGTCCCTACGCTCGCCGGCGTGACCGATCCCGCCGGCCCGCCCGCTCCCGCTGACGGGGACCACCTGCCGGGCAGCCCCCGCCCCGTCGACGTCCTCACCGTCGTCTCCGTCACCGACGTCACCCCGTCGGTGCGCCGGGTCGTCCTCTCGGGGACCCCGGCCGCCGTCGCCGCGGCCGGGCCCACGGTCAACCTGCTGGTGCCCCGCGTGGGGGATCCGGAGCCGCGGTGGCCGGCGGTGGCCCGGGACGGCCGGGTCGTGTGGCCGGCCGGGCCGCACGGCGTCAGCCTGCGCAGCTACACCGCCCGCCGCCAGGACCCCGGCCGCGGCGAGGTCGACGTCGACTTCGTGCTGCACGGCGACGGCCCGGCCGCCGCCTGGGCCGGCGCGGCGGCCCCGGGCGCCCTGCTCGGCGTGGCCGGCAGCGGCCCGCTGGGCGACCGGCCGGCCGGCACGCTGCTCCTCGCCGGCGACGAGACGGCGCTGCCGGCCATCAGCCGCATCCTGGCCGCGGCCGGACCGGAGACCGTCGGGACGGCGCTGCTCGAGGTCGCCGGGCCGGAGGAGGAGCAGCAGCTCGCCGCGCCGGCCGGCGTCGAGGTGCGCTGGCTGCACCGCGGCGGCACGCCGCCCGGCGAGAGCACCCTGCTCGCCGACGCCGTGGCCGCGACGGAGCGCCCGGCCGGCGACGACGTCTTCGCGTGGGTGGCCGCCGAGTCGGCCGCCGTCCGGGCGGTGCGGGCCGACCTGCGCGGCCGCTGGGGGCTCGCCCGCGCCCAGCACCACGCCATCGGCTACTGGCGGCGCGGCCGCGCGATGGCGCCCGCCGGCTAGAAGGGCCGCCCTCAGGGAACTCACAGGTAGCGTCCAGGGGGACTGCAGTTCCGCGGCAGAGCCTCGGGGCATGACGACAGCAGCCAGGCGTCCGACGGGAGTTGTCGTGACGGGAGCCCGCACCGCTCGGCCCGCCGCCCCGGAGGCGCGCCTCCTGGTGGTCGACGACGAGCCCAACATCCGCGAGCTGCTCTCGGCCAGCCTGCGCTACGCCGGGTTCGAGGTGGCGACGGCCTCCGACGGCCAGCAGGCGCTGGCCCTGGCCTCGACGTTCCGGCCCGACCTGCTGGTCCTCGACGTGATGATGCCGGGCCTGGACGGCTTCGGCGTCGTCCGCCGGCTGCGGGAGAGCGGCCGGCACACCCCGGTGCTGTTCCTCACCGCGCGGGACGCGGCCGAGGACAAGGTCTCCGGGCTGACCCTCGGCGGCGACGACTACGTGACCAAGCCGTTCAGCCTCGACGAGGTGCTCGCCCGCATCCGGGCGGTCCTGCGCCGCAGCGCCGGCCAGCAGCGCGCCGTCGAGACCAGCCGGCTCACCTTCGCCGACATCGAGCTCGACGAGGAGTCGCACGAGGTGGTGAAGGCCGGCCAGGTGGTGAACCTGTCCCCCACCGAGTTCAAACTGCTGCGCTACCTCATGGCCAACGCCGGGCGGGTGCTGTCGAAGGCGCAGATCCTGGACCACGTGTGGAACTACGACTTCAACGGCGAGGCCAACGTCGTCGAGTCCTACATCTCCTACCTGCGGCGCAAGGTGGACACCACCGAGCCGCGCCTGCTGCACACCATCCGCGGGGTGGGCTACACCCTGCGCCTGCCCCGCGGCGCGTGAGCACTCCCCCCGGTCCTCCTCCCGGAGCGGCGCTCCGCAGCGGTCCCCGACTCCCGCGGGTGCCGCTGCGGATCACGCTCGTCGCGATGCTGCTGGTCCTGGTGACCCTCGCGCTGGTCGCCACCGGGGTGACGGCGACGTCGCTGCTCAAGCGCTACCTGGTCGCCCAGCTGGACCAGCAGCTGGAGAGCACGCTGCGCGAGACGGCCGGCTCCCAGGACTACCTCACCGACTGCCTGTTCGGCAGCCGCCAGCGCTACCTGGCCCCCGACACCTACGTGGCCTGCCTGATCCCCGGGGACGCGGAGCCGGTGGTCCTCTCCGGCCCCGACGACGAGGACGCGCTGCCCGCCCTCGACGCCGACGACGTCGCCGCGATCGCGGCCCGCGCCGCGGCCCCCGGCGGCCCGCCCCAGGACGGCGGCCCCGGCCGGTCGCTCGCGCAGACGGTGGCCTCCGGCGACGGCGACACGTCCTGGCGGGTCACGGCCGCGGAGCTGCGCGGCGGGCTGGTCCTCGTCGTCGGCGGGGACCTCGACCGCGACGACCGGGTGATCGCGCGGCTGGTGGCCATCGAGATCGTCGTCGGCCTGGTGGTGCTGGTCGCCCTGGGCGTGGCCGGGTACTGGCTGGTGCGCAGCAGCCTGCGCCCGCTGGCGGAGGTGGAGCGCACCGCGCAGGCCATCGCCGCCGGCGACCTGACGCAGCGGGTGGCGCCGGGCGACGGCCGCACCGAGGTCGGCCGGTTGTCCCAGGCGCTCAACGGCATGCTCGCCCGGATCGAGGACGCGTTCCGCGCCCAGCAGGCCTCGGAGGAGCAGGCCCGGGCGTCCGAGGAGCGGATGCGCCGGTTCGTCGCCGACGCCAGCCACGAGCTGCGGACCCCGCTGACCTCCATCCGCGGCTTCGCCGAGCTCTACCGCCAGGGCGCCGTCACCAGCCCGGAGGAGACCGACCGGCTGATGCAGCGCATCGAGAGCGAGGGCGGCCGGATGGGCGTCCTGGTCGAGGACCTGCTGCAGCTGGCGCGGCTGGACCTGCAGCGGCCGCTGTCCATCGCGCCGGTCGACCTGGCCGAGGTCGCCGGTGACGCCGTGCACGACGCGCGGGTCCTGCAGCCGGACCGGCCGGTCAGCCTGCACCTGGACGACTCGCTCACCGAGGTGCCGGTGGTCCTCGGCGACGAGGCGCGGCTGCGCCAGGTGGTGGGCAACCTGGTGACCAACGCGCTGGTGCACACGCCGGAGACCGCCCGGGTGACCGTCTCGATCGGCGAGGACACCAGCGGCGGCGAGGACGTGGTGGTGCTGCGGGTGGCCGACGAGGGCCCGGGCATGGCGCCCGAGGACGCCGCCCGGGTGTTCGAGCGCTTCTACCGGGCCGACGCCTCGCGCAGCCGCGCCGCCGGTGGCACGGGGCTGGGCCTGTCGATCGTGGCGTCGCTGGTGGCCGCGCACGACGGGGAGGTCTCCCTGGACACCGCGCCCGGCCGCGGCGCGGTCTTCACCGTCCGGCTGCCCCGCTCGGGCCCCGGGCTGCCCCGCGTCCCGGGCGGCGCTCCCGGGGCGGCACCCGGGCCCGCGCCCGCCGGTCCCCGCGGGCAGCCGGCCGGGCCCGCGGGGCTACCGTCCGCGGGTGAGCACTGACAGCGGAGGAGCCCCCTACGACGCGGCGCTGATGAGCGCGGTCGCCGACCTGGGCGACGCCCTGCGCGGCCTGGTCGACGCCTCGGTGCGCACCGCGGTCCCCGCCGCGGACCTGCAGGAGGTCGCCGCGGCGGTGCGGACGGCCACCGGCCGGCTCACCGCCGCCGTCCGCCCGCCGGGGCAGCTGCCGGCGCTCGACGACCCGGTGCGGTTCCGGCGCGTGTACAACCCGGTGGCCGGGGTCGGCAGCGCCTTCGCCCCGCCGCTGCGGCTGCGCGAGGAGCCCGGCGGCGTCGTCGGCGAGGTGTCCTTCGGCCTCGCCTACGAGGGGCCGCCCGGTTTCCTGCACGGCGGGATGAGCGGCCTGGTGATGGACCAGGTGCTGGGTGCGGCCACGATCCGGGCGGGCCTGTGGGGCATGACCGCCCGGCTCGAGCTGGACTACCGGCGGCCCGTGCCGCTGGACACCCCGGTCGTCTGCCGCGGCCGGGTGACCGAGGCCGGCGGCCGCAAGTCGGTCGTCACCGGCACCATCGCGCTCGCCGAGGCGCCGGACCGGCCGCTGGTCGAGGCGCGGGCGGTGTTCGTGCTGCCGCGGGAGGACCTGCGCGCCGAGTACTTCGCGCGGGTCACCGACGCCTCCGGCCGGCACGCCCCGCCCTCGCGTCCCACCGACGCCACGGCCCCGGGAGCCGGGGAGTGAGGGACGTCGAGGTCGCCGCGGCCGCCGCGCGGGCGGCCGCGGACGTGCTGACCGGCCTGCGCTCCGGCGGGCTGACCGGCCGCGCCCTCGGCGACGCCGGCGACGCCGCGGCCCAGGAGGCGATCACCGCCGTCCTCGCCGCCGAGCGCCCCGACGACGTCGTCTTCAGCGAGGAGGCGGCCGACGACCGCAGCCGGCTGGAGGCCGGCCGGGTGTGGATCGTCGACCCGCTCGACGGCACCCGCGAGTACGGCGAGACGGAGCGGTCCGACTTCGCCGTCCACGTGGCGCTGTGGGTGCGCGGGACGCTGGGCGCCGGCGCCGTCGCGCTGCCCGCCGTCGGGGAGGTGCTGGTCACCGACCCGGCGCCGGCCCTGCCGCCGCCGGTGGCCCGACCGCCGCGGATCGCGGTGAGCCGGACCCGGCCGCCGGCGCAGGCCGACGCGGCCGCGGCGGCGGTCGGCGGGGAGCTCGTGCCGCTGGGCTCGGCCGGGTTCAAGGTGACCGCGGTGGTCCGCGGCGAGGTCGACGCCTACGTGCACGCCGGCGGGATGTACCAGTGGGACTCGGCGGCGCCGGTCGCCGTCGCGCTGGCCGCGGGGTTGACCGCGGTCCGGCTGGACGGGTCGCCGCTGCGCTACAACGAGCCCGACCCCTCGCTGCCCGACCTGCTGGTGTGCCGCCCCGAGCTGGCCGCGGACCTCCTGGCCGCCGTGCGCTGAGCGCCGGCCGAGGGGCCGGGCCGGGGGGCTCGACCCCGTGACGGACACTGGTGGGGTGACGACCCCCGACTACCGGCTCACGCAGCTGGAGACGCTCGAGGCCGAGTCGATCCACGTCATCCGGGAGGTGGCCGCCGAGCTCGAGCGGCCGGTGCTGCTGTTCTCCGGCGGCAAGGACTCCATCGTCATGCTGGAGCTTGCCCGCAAGGCGTTCGCGCCGGCGCGGATCCCGTTCCCGGTCATGCACGTCGACACCGGCCTGAACTTCCCCGACGTCCTCGAGTTCCGGGACAAGCGGGTGGCCGAGCTGGGCGTGGAGCTCGTCGTCGCCTCGGTGCCCGACGCGATGGCCCGCGGCCTGGTCCGCGAGGAGCCCAACGGCTCGCGCAACCGGATCCAGACGCCGGTGCTGCTCGAGGCGGTGGAGGAGCACGGGTTCACCGCGCTGTTCGGCGGCGCGCGGCGCGACGAGGACAAGGCGCGGGCCAAGGAGCGGGTGTTCTCCTTCCGCGACGAGTTCGGCCAGTGGGACCCGAAGAACCAGCGGCCGGAGCTGTGGGACCTCTACAACGGGCGCATCCACCTGGGCGAGTCGATCCGGGTGTTCCCGCTGTCGAACTGGACCGAGCTCGACATCTGGCAGTACGTCGCCCGGGAGGGCATCGAGATCCCGCCGCTGTACTTGGCGCAGGAGCGCGAGGTGGTCGAGCGGCAGGGGATGCTCTACGCGGTCAACGAGTTCGTCCGCCCGCGCGAGGGCGAGCGGGTGTTCCGCGAGACGGTGCGCTACCGGACCGTCGGCGACGCCAACCTGACCGCGGCGGTGCGCTCGGAGGCGCGCACGGTGGAGGAGGTCATCGCCGAGGTGGCGGTGACCCGGATGACCGAGCGCGGCGCCACCCGGGGCGACGACAAGGTCAGCGACGCGGCGATGGAGGACCGGAAGAAGGAGGGCTACTTCTAGGAGGGCCTCGGTGCCCCCACGCCCCGGTCCGCCCGGCGCGGGCCCCTGCACCGGGGCCGTTCCGGCTAGTCACCGCGCTGTCGGCGGCCCCCTGCAGGGAGGCCGCGCGCTCGCGCGCGCCGCCGGCGGCGGTGGCGCAGCAGGACGACGACGGTGACGGCGAGCAGCAGCAGGCCCGCCGGCCAGGCCACCGCCTCGGGCGCCGCGACCCCGAGCGCCTCCGCGACGACGTAGCCGAGCGCGTACCCCGCGACGACGACCAGCAGCACCGGGACGAGGAACACGAAGCCGCCCACGCACCGCTCCTCCCCGCGGGTGCCGGGTGGTCCCGCTCACACCAGCGTCCCCGATCGCGGGCCGCGGTGCGGCGGCTGGGACGATGGGGGTCATGTCCGAGCTGTCCGCCGTCGACGTCCACTCCCCCGCCGCCGAGCAGGCGGCCGAGATCGCGACGGCGCGCAAGGACATCCTCCGCATCGCCACCGCCGGCTCGGTCGACGACGGCAAGAGCACGCTCATCGGCCGGCTGCTCTACGACAGCAAGGCCGTGTTCGAGGACCAGTACGCCGCGATCGAGCGGGCCAGCAAGGGCGACTACGTCGACCTGGCGCTGCTCACCGACGGCCTGCGCGCCGAGCGCGAGCAGGGCATCACCATCGACGTCGCCTACCGGTACTTCAGCACCCCGCGGCGGACGTTCATCCTGGCCGACACCCCCGGCCACGTGCAGTACACGCGCAACATGGTCACCGGCGCCTCGACGGCGGACCTGGCGATCGTGCTGGTCGACGCGCGCAAGGGCCTGGTCGAGCAGAGCCGCCGGCACGCCTTCCTCGCCTCGCTGCTGCGGGTGCCGCACCTGGTCGTCGCGGTCAACAAGATGGACCTCGTCGACTGGTCCGAGGACGTCTACGAGCGCATCCGCGACGAGTTCAGCGCGTTCGCGACGAAGTTGTCGATCCACGACCTGACCGTCGTCCCGATCTCGGCGCTGCACGGGGACAACGTGGTGACCCGGTCGGACAACACGCCCTGGTACGGCGGGCCGTCACTGCTGCACCACCTCGAGCACGTGCACGTGGCCGGCGACCGCAACCTCGTCGACACCCGCTTCCCGGTGCAGTACGTGATCCGGCCGCAGTCCGACGCCCACCACGACTACCGCGGCTACGCCGGCACCGTGGCCAGCGGCGTGCTCCGCCCCGGCGACGAGGTGCAGGTCCTGCCCAGCGGCCTGACCACGACGGTCGCGGCCGTCGACGGCCCGCGCGGCCCGGTCGCCGAGGCCTTCCCGCCCATGGCGGTGACGGTGCGCCTGGCCGACGACGTCGACGTCTCCCGCGGCGACCTGATCTGCCGGCCGGGCAACGTGCCGCAGGTGACGCAGGACCTCGACGCGCTGGTGTGCTGGATGGCCGAGGAGCCGCTGCGGCCACGGCAGCGGCTGGCGGTCAAGCACACGACCCGCTCGGTGCGCGCGGTGGTCAAGGAGCTGACCTACCGGCTCGACGTCAACACGCTGCACCGCGACCTCGAGGCCACGGAGCTCGGCCTCAACGACATCGGCCGGGTCAAGCTGCGCACCACGCAGCCGCTGTTCGTCGACGACTACAACAGCAACCGGGTCACCGGCCGGTTCATCCTGGTCGACGAGGCCACCAACGCCACCGTCGGCGCCGGGATGCTCCCCCCGCACCGCTGACGAGGGGCCCTCACCCCAGCCGCACCGGGAGGACCTCGAAGCCCCGCAGCGTCCGCAGGTCGCGGCGGACCGGGCGGCCGGCCACCCGCAGCCGCGGGAACCGCTCGCTGAGCGTCCGCAGCCCGACGACGCCCTCCAGCCGGGCCAGGCCCGCGCCCAGGCAGTAGTGGACGCCGCCGGAGAACGCCAGGTGCTCGCGGGCGTTCGACCGGGTGACGTCGAAGCGGGCGGGGTCGGTGAACACCGCCGGGTCCCGGTTGGCCGCGCCCAGCAGCAGGGTCACCCGCGCGCCGGCCGGCAGCGCCACGCCGGCGACCTCGGTGTCGCGGGTGGTGCTGCGGCCGGTGAGCTGCACCGGGCTGTCGTGGCGGAGCACCTCCTCCACCGCGCCGTCCCAGCCCGCCGGGTCCTCCCGCAGGGCGTCCCACTGCTCGTGGTGGGCGTCGAGCAGCACGACGGCGTTGCCGAGCAGGTTGACCGTGGTCTCGAACCCGGCGCCGAGCAGCAGCATCACCGTGGCGTGCAGTTCGCGCTCGGTGAGCGCCTCGTCGCCGGGGAGGGTGACCAGCCGGCTGACCAGGTCCTCGCCCGGGTCGGCCCGCAGCCGCGCGAAGTGCCCGCGGAGGAAGGCGTGCATGGCGCGCAGCGCGCGCTCGGCGGCCAGGTAGCGGCGCGGCGGCAGGCCGGGGTCGAGGGTGGCGGCCGCGGCGGCGCCCCAGCGCAGGAAGTCCTCGCGGCGGCCGGCAGGGACGGCGAGCAGGTCGGCGATGACCAGCACCGGCAGCTGCGCGGCGTAGGTGCCGACGAGGTCGACGACGTCGTCGCGGCCGGCCAGCCGGTCCAGCAGCGCCTCGGCGGTGCGCCGCACCATCGGCTCGGAGGCCAGCGTCGCGCGCGGGGTGAAGGCGCGGCTGACCAGCCGGCGCAGGCGGGTGTGGTCGGGCGGGTCGGTGACCAGCATGGACGGCGGCTCGGCCACGCCGGTGGCGTCGAGCTCGTCGCCGAAGCGCAGCGCCCACCGGACGAGGGCCGGCGCCCGGGACCGGTCCCAGCCCACGCCGGCGGCGTCCGAGCGCAGCACCGCGGTGGCGACGGCGTGCGAGGCGGTGACCGGGCCCAGTGCGCTGCCGGACAGCGGGCCGCGGGCGCGCAGCTGCTCGTAGAGGCCGAAGGGGTCCTCGCGGGCCGCCGGGTCGCGCAGCAGCCGGCCGACCGGGTCGCCCCGGCGGGCGGCGCGCGCGAGGTACAGGGCCGGGAGGCCGTGGCCCAGCGCGTAGCGGGTGGCCGTGCGGGCCGGGCGCAGCAGGCGCGCCGTCGCGGACGGGGTCGCGGGGTCGGCAGCGGTCCGGTCCGGCCGCGGGGACGTCGTCGTCACAGCACCTCCCGCCCGGCGGGCGCCGGGCGAGAGGCAGTGTGTCAGCTCAGGACTCGGTGTCCGGGGGCGCGGGCGCCTGGCTGGCGTCGCCGTCCCAGTCCTTGCCGGCCTTGTAGGCGTGCCCCGAGGCGCTGTCGGTCTGGTCGGCGACGGTCTGCACCATCTCCTCGTCGGACAGGCCCTCGCCCGCGGCCTCGGTGTCGTTGGTGGGCTCGCTCATCCCGTCTCCTCCGTCGAACGGCTTCGGTCCCTCCAGCCCTCCCCGACGACCCCCGTGGTCAAACTCCGGCCCCGCTCACGCGCCGAGGACGAACCAGACGCGCTTGCCGCCGTCGACGTCCTCGACGCCCCAGGAGTCGGCGATGGCGTCGACGATCTGCATCCCGCGGCCGCGGGGCTGGTCGCCGCGCAGCTCGCCGACGACGGGGCGCCCGCCCGAGCCGTCGGACACCGCGATGCGCAGCCAGCCGTCGGAGTACTCGAGCTCCAGGGACAGCACGCTCCCGCCCCCGACGTGGTCGACGACGTCGGCCACCAGCTCGGTGACCAGGAGGGCGACGTCGTCGGCGTCCTGGGGCGCCTGCCAGGCACGCAGCGTCTCGCGGGCCACGTGCCGGGCGACGGGGACGCTGCGGGGTGCCGGGGGCAGGTCCACCCGTGCGGTGAGTACCGACATGTCGCTCCCTGGTGACCGGCCACCGGGGGCCCAGCCGGTTGTGCGCCATCGAGCCGAGGACCACCGTCCCAGCGGGGACGTCGTTCCGCAACCCCCGTTGCATGCACGTCGCCGTTGCACGTCACACCTGTTGCACGCAACGGCCGTTCCGTAGGATCGTGCACGACCGATCGCGGGCGCGGGCCCGCCGGTGACGTCAGGAGGCCCCGTGACCACAGGACCGTCGGTGACCGTCCCGCCGGCAGCCGGGGACGACGCGGTCGCCGCCCTCGAGCAGCTGGTGCGCGAGATCGACCGGTGCGCGGCCGAGCTGCAGGACGCCCGGACCCGCGCCGAGCAGCTGCTCTCCCAGCGCCGCTCGGGGGACAGCTGGCTCGACATCGTCACCGAGGAGTCCCGCCCGCTGGTCGTCGAGCGGATCACCACCGTCCTCGGCGCCCTGGCCGGCGCCGGGTCGACGTGGCGCCGCGCCCAGGCCCGCGCCCTGCAGGCCGAGCACGTGAGCATCAACCGGATCGCCGCGATGTTCGGCGTCACCCGCCAGCGCATCTCGGCCCTGCTCCGGGACCAGCCGGGCCCCGCCGGACGGGACGCCGGGACGGCCTAGGCGGTCAGGGCGTCGATGGCCTTGTAGACGCGCTGCTCGGAGATCGGCCGGGGCGTGCCGAGCTGCTGGGCGAACAGGCCCACGCGCAGCTCCTCGACCATCCACCGGATGCGGGCGACCGGGTCGTCGGGGGCGCCGGTGGGCGGCACCTCCCGGCGCAGCTGCTCGTACTCGGCGGTGACCGCGGCGACCTGGTCCGCCCAGAGGGCGTCGCGCACCGCGTTGGCCGGGAGCTTCTCCAGCCGCAGGGCCATGCCCTCGAGGTAGCGCACCAGGTCGGGCAGCCGCCGCCGGCCGGCGTCGGCCACGAACCCGCGGTGCAGCAGCCCGGTCATCTGGCGGCGCAGGTCGGCGACCGCCGCCTCGGGCACCCGGCGCCCGGGCGCCGCGCCGATCGCGACGGCGACCTCGCGGGCCTGGGTGAGCACCGCCTCGACCCGCCGCACGGCGTCCTGGGTGAGCGGCAGCAGCTGCTGCCGCGCCGTCGTCACGAGTGCGCCGAAGGCGGCCTCGTCGCGGGGCGGACCGCCGGCGGCCGCGAGCAGCTCGTCGGCCGCGGCGTCGACGCAGTCGTCGACCAGCGCGGGGATCTCGCCGTCGGGGTTGAACTGCAGGGCGAGCCGGCTCTTCGGGGAGAGCCCCTTGACCACCTGCCGGGTGGGCGAGCCGGCCGCGAGCACGAGCAGCCGCCGGGCGCCGCGCCAGGTCAGCCGCGTGGCCTCGGCCTCGGTCGCCACCACCCGGACGCCGACCGTCGCCCCCTCGTCGACCAGTGCCGGGAACGCGGTGACCACGTGCCCGCCGCGGCGGACCTCGACGGTGCGCGGCAGCTCGCCGATCGTCCAGGCGGTCAGCCCGGTGCGCTCCAGGTCGGAGGCGGCGCGGGCCAGGCTCGCCCGGCCGGCCGGGGCCACCTCGCGGCGCAGCGCCTGCAGGTCCTTGCCGGTGGCCAGCGGCCGCTGCTCGTCGTCCAGCACCCGGAAGGTGGCGCGCAGGTGCGCAGGCACCTCGGCGGGGCGCCAGGCGTCCGGCGGGACGACGACGGCCGCGGCCCGGCGCAGCTCGCGCTCCAGGGCGGGCAGCAGCGGCTCGGTGGGGCTGATGTGCGGCAGCACCTCGCGGACCCGGTCGGGGATCGGCACCAGGGCCCGGCGCAGCTGCTTGGGCAGCGTCCGCAGCAGCGCCGTCACCAGCTCCTCGCGCAGGCCGGGGACGGTGAAGGCCAGCGACTCCCCCGACGTGCGCTCGGCGACGGTGTCGAGCACCGCGAGCGGGACGTCGACGGTGACGCCGTCCTCCGGCGCGCCGGGGGCGAAGGCGTAGGACAGCGGCAGGGTCAGCCCCTGCGTCAGCGGTACCTCGTCCGGGAAGTCCGCGGGGTCCACCTGCCCGGCCGCGGCCGCGTCGGTGAGCATCTCCGGCGTGAGGGTGAGCAGGTCCGGCGTCTCGCGGCGGGCCTGCTTCCACCACCGGTCGAAGTGCCGGGTGGAGACGACGTCGGCGGGGATGCGGGCGTCGTAGAGCTCGAACAGCGTCTCGTCGTCGACCCGGATGTCCCGGCGGCGGGCCCGCTCCTCCAGCTCGGCGACCCGCTCGATGGCGCGCTGGTTGTCGGCCCAGAAGCGGTGGTGCGTCGTCCACTCGCCCTGGACGAGGGCGTGCCGGATGAACAGCTCGCGGGAGACGACCGGGTCGATCGAGCCGTACTGCACCCGCCGGCCGACGACGAGCGGGAGGCCGTACAGGGTGACCCGCTCGGTGGCGACGACGGAGCCGCGCTTCACGTCCCAGCGGGGCTCGGAGTACTCGCGCTTGACCAGGTGGCCGGCCAGCCGCTCGACGTCGTCCGGGTCGACGCGGGCCACGGTGCGGGCGAACAGCCGGCTGGTCTCCACCAGTTCGGCGGCCACGACCCAGCGCGGCGGCCTCTTCGCCAGCGGGGTGCCGGGGGCGATGACGAACCGGGCGCCGCGCGCGCCGAGGTACTCGCGCCCGCCGCGCCGCCGGTCGCCGTCCTTCCGTCGGGTGTCCTCCACCTGGAGGCCGACCTGCGACAGCAGGCCGGCGAGCAGCGCGGTGGTGATGCCGCGCTCGTCGGGCTCGGCGGCGAGCGAGCCGGGGGTCATCCCGAGGCGGCGGGCGGTGCTGCGCAGCTGGCCGTGCAGGTCCTGCCACTCCCGGATGCGCAGGTAGTGGAGGAACTCGCGCTTGACCGTGCGGCGGAACGCGCTGCCCGACAGCGCCTCCTGCTGCTCGGTCAGGTACCGCCAGAGGTTGAGCAGCGTGAGGAAGTCGGAGTGCTCGTCGGCGAACCGCGCGTGCATCTGGTCGGCCGCCTGCTGGTGCTCGGTGGGCCGCTCGCGGGGGTCCTGGACGGTCAGGCCCGCGGCGACGACGAGCACCTCCTCCAGCACGCCGCGCCGGTCGGCCTCGACGACCATCCGGCCCAGCCGCGGGTCGAGCGGGAGCTGGGCGAGCGCCCGCCCGGTCTCGGTGAGCCGGCCGGCGTCGTCCAGCGCGCCGAGCTCCTCGAGCAGCGCCCGGCCGTCGGCGACGGCGCGCCGGTCCGGCGGGTCGACGAACGGGAAGTCCTCGACGGCCCCGAGGTCGAGCGCGGCCATCTGCAGCAGCACCGAGGCGAGGCTGGTGCGGAGGATCTCCGGGTCGGTGTACTCCGGCCGGGCGTCGAAGTCGTCCTCGGTGTACAGCCGGATCGCGACGCCCTCGGCGACGCGGCCGCAGCGGCCCGAGCGCTGCCGCGCCGAGGCCTGGCTGATCGGCTCGATGGGCAGCCGCTGCACCTTGGTGCGCGCGCTGTACCGGGAGACGCGCGCGGTGCCGGGGTCGACGACGTAGCGGATGCCGGGCACGGTCAGCGACGTCTCGGCGACGTTGGTGGCCAGCACGACCCGGCGGCCGGTGTGCGGCTGGAACACCCGGTGCTGGTCGGCGGCCGACAGCCGGGAGTAGAGCGGCAGCACCTCGACGCCGGGGAAGCGCTCGGTCAGGGCGTCGGCGGTGTCGCGGATCTCGCGCTCGCCGGCGAGGAAGACCAGGACGTCGCCCGGGCCCTCGTGCGCCAGCTCCTCGACGGCGTCGCCGATGGCGGTGACCTGGTCGCGGTCGGGGTCGGCGTCCGGGTCGTCGGGGTCGACGACGGGCCGGTAGCGGACCTCCACCGGGTACGTGCGGCCGCTGACCTCGACGACGGGCACCTCGGCGCCGTCGACGCTGAAGTGCTTGGCGATCCGGTCGACGTCGATGGTGGCCGAGGTGATGACGACCTTGAGGTCGGGCCGGCGCGGCAGCAGCTGGGCGAGGTAGCCCAGCAGGAAGTCGATGTTGAGGCTCCGCTCGTGCGCCTCGTCGACGATGATCGTGTCGTACTGGCGCAGCAGCCGGTCGTGCGCGATCTCGGCCAGCAGCACGCCGTCGGTCATGAGCTTGACCAGCGTGCCGTCGCCGACCTGGTCGGTGAAGCGCACCTTCCAGCCGACCGCCCCGCCCAGCGGCGTGCCGAGCTCCTCGGCGATCCGCTCGGCCACCGTGCGCGCGGCGATCCGCCGCGGCTGGGTGTGCCC
Source organism: Geodermatophilus arenarius (assembly GCF_042654585.1). NCBI lineage: Bacteria > Bacillati > Actinomycetota > Actinomycetes > Geodermatophilales > Geodermatophilaceae > Geodermatophilus > Geodermatophilus arenarius. Next base: position 89,543 of record NZ_JBHSGR010000008.1, on the reverse strand, counting down.
GATCCGCCCGCGGACGCCGCGGCCGAGCTCGAGGGCGATCTTGGGCAGCTGGGTGGTCTTGCCCGAGCCGGTCTCGCCGGCGACGACGACCACCTGGTGCTCGCGCAGGGCGGCGGCGATGTCGTCGCGGCGGGCGCTGACCGGTAGCTGCTCGGGATAGGTGACGGCCGGGACGGCGGCGCGCCGGCGGGCGATGCGCTCCTCGGCGGCGGCGACGTCGGTGACGATCCTCCCCAGGGCCCGCTCGCGCGCGGCCTCGTCGCGGGTGCGGCGCAGGCCCTCGAGCCGGCGGCCGAGCCGGTGCTCGTCGTCGAGGGCCAGCGCGGCCAGCCGGGACCGGAGGTCCGCGAGGGTCGCGGTCACGGGCGCGCTCGACTCTCTTCCAGGGTGCGGGGACGGGTGGCGACCGGGGCCACCGCCCCCAGGATCGCAGGTGCGACCCGCGCCACCGGAGGTCCGGGGCTGCTGGGCCAGCGGGTGCAACGCGCCGGCACGCCGGTTCCTTCCCGCGGGAGGTGCAGCGACCGGCACGCGCGGGTACCGGAGCCGGACGCCGTGTCGCTCACGTCACGATGCATGTACGGTGCAACTGGTTGCGTGTAGCGCGCACGCATTTGTACCGTGCATGCATCCACTCCTCCCGTCCTCCGGAGTCCGCCGTGCCCCCGTCCGCGTCCCGTGACGCCGGCCCCTCGGCCGCGCCGTCGCCGCAGCGCGCAGCGGAGGTCCGCCGGCTCTCCGAGCAGATGCCGCGCTTCATGCGCCTGGTGCACGCGTTCAAGAGCCTCCCGTCCGCCGCCGACGGCCGCGAGCGCGCGGCGCTGGTGCTCCTCTTCCCGCTGGCCCGGCTCGGGCCACAGCGGCAGAGCGCGCTGGCCGAGCTGGTGCACGCGGACCCGTCGACGGTCAGCCGGCACGTGGCCTGGCTGGTCGAGCACGACCTGGTGCGGCGCGTGGCCGACGAGACCGACGGCCGCGCCACGCGCCTCGTCGTCACCGACGCCGGCCGGGCCGCCGTCGAGCGGCTGGCCGAGGAGCGCGCCACCCAGCTCGCCGGGATGCTCACCGGCTGGTCCGACGCCGACCTCGCCACGCTCACCGGGCTCTTCGGACGCCTGCTGGACGACCTGACGGCAGCGCTGCCGTCCGACCCCCGCTCCCCCTCCGCACTCCCCGTACCGAGAGAGAAGCCATGAGCCAGACCACCGCCCACCCCACGGGTGGGCGCGGCGGCGCCCGCGCCGCGGCGGCCGCACCGGACTCCTCCGGCGCCTTCACGCACCGCCAGATCCTCACGATCATCGTCGGCCTGATGGTCGCGATGTTCCTCGCGGCCCTCGACCAGACCGTCGTCGCGACCGCGATCCGCACCATCGCCGACGACCTGCAGGGCTACGACCTGCAGGCCTGGGCGACGACGGCGTTCCTCATCACCTCGACGATCGCCACGCCGCTGTACGGCAAGCTCTCCGACATCTACGGCCGGCGGCCGTTCTACCTGTTCGCCATCGCCGTGTTCGTCGTCGGCTCGATGCTCTGCGGCCTGGCGAACTCGATGTACGAGCTCGCCGCGTTCCGCGCCGTCCAGGGCATCGGCGCCGGTGGCCTGATGTCGCTGGCGCTGGCGATCATCGGCGACATCGTGCCGCCGCGGGAGCGCTCGCGGTACCAGGGCTACTTCATGGCCGTCTTCGGCACCTCGAGCGTGCTGGGCCCGGTCATCGGCGGGTTCTTCGCCGGTCAGGGCTCGCTGCTCGGCATCGACGGCTGGCGCTGGATCTTCTACGTCAACGTCCCGCTGGGCCTGGTCGCCTTCGCCGCCGTCTTCCGGGTGCTGCACCTGCCGCACGAGCGGCGGGAGCACCGCATCGACTGGCCCGGCGCGCTGGCGCTGGTGACCTTCCTGGTGCCGCTGCTGATCGTCGCCGAGCAGGGCCGCATCTGGGGCTGGGGCTCGACCCGCTCGGTGGCCTGCTACGTCGTCGGCGCCGTCGGCTTCGTGCTGTTCCTCCTCGCCGAGCGGGCCTACCGCGACGAGGCGCTGCTGCCCCTGCGGCTGTTCCGCAACCGCAGCTTCACCGTCGTCGGCGTCGGCAGCGTGGTGATGGGCGCGGGCATGTTCGGCGGCCTGCTGCTGCTCCCGCAGTACCTGCAGATCGTCCACGGCTCCAGCGCCACGGTCGCCGGCCTGCAGATGATCCCGCTGGTCGCCGGCATCATGACCGGCGCGATGAGCTCGGGCATCGCGATCTCGAGGACGGGCAGGTACAAGGTCTTCCCGCTGGTCGGCATCGTGTTCATGACCGTCGCGCTGCTGTCGATGTCGTTCGTCGTCGACGCCGACACCTCGGTGTGGACGCTGGTGCCGTTCATGGTCCTGCTGGGCCTGGGCCTGGGCTTCAACTTCCAGCCCACGATCCTCGCCGTGCAGAACGCCGTGTCCCCGCGGGAGATGGGCGTGGCCACCTCGTCGGTGACGTTCTTCCGGCAGATGGGCGGCACGATCGGCACCGCGGTCTTCCTGTCGGTGCTGTTCAGCCGGCTGCCGGTGGACATCGAGTCGGCCGTGACCTCGGCCGCGGCGTCCGACCCGCGCGTGGCCCAGGCGGTGCAGAGCGGTCAGCTGCAGGGCGGCGGTGACCTGTCGGACACCTCCTTCATCCAGACGCTGCCGTCGTTCCTCGCGGCGCCGTTCAAGACCGGGTTCTCGAACTCGATCGACCTGGTGTTCCTCATCGCCGCGTGCGTGGTGGCGCTCGGGTTCTTCGTGTTCCTGTTCCTGCCGCAGCTGGCGCTGAGCGACCAGTCCGGCATCCAGGCCCAGCAGGCCGCCCGCCAGACCGCCGGCGAGCCCACCGGGGACGACGCCGGCCGGCAGGTGGCCGAGGCCGCCGGTGCCGCGGCGCCGACGTCGACGGCTCCCCCGGTCGGGCGCCCCGGCGAGGCCGCGACCGGCGGCCGCCACCGCGGCTGACCGACGGCGAGAGGCCCCTCCCCGCGCCGCGCGGGGAGGGGCCTCTCGCCGTCTCCGGGCCGTCGACCACCGGACGCGTGCACGGCCGGCCGGCGTGCCGGCACGTGTCCCGTGCACGCACCCGGTGGTCGTCCCGGCAGGAGCGCCTCAGCCGTTCGGCAGGAAGACCGCCCGGACGCAGCCGTCCTCCTTGTCCTTGAACATGCGGTAGCCGCGCGGGGCGTCCTCCAGCGGCATCACGTGCGTGGCCAGGTGCTCGGTGGTGAGCTCGCCGCGGGCCATGTGCTCGAGGATCCGCGGCATGTAGCGCTGGCCGTGGACCTGCGCCCCGCGCAGCGTCAGGCCCTTGTTCATCGCCGCACCCAGCGGGAACTTGTCCACCGGCCCCGCGAAGACGCCGAGCACGAAGACGCTCCCGCCCTTGCGGCAGGCCATGATCGCCTCGCGGACGGCCGACGGCCGGTCGGTCTGCAGCCGCAGCTGCTGCTTGAGCTGGTCGTAGGCGCCCTGCACGCCGGTGCTGTGCGCCTCCATGCCGACGGCCTCGATGCAGACGTCGGGACCGCGGCCGCCGGTGCGCTCACGCAGCTCCGCCATGACGTCGGTGGTGGAGTAGTCGACCACCTCGGCGCCCACGTGCCGCCGCACCTGCTCCAGCCGCTCGGGCAGCCGGTCGATGACGACCACCTGTTCGGCGCCGAGCAGCATCGCCGCGCGGGCGGCCATCTGCCCCACCCCGCCGGCGCCCCAGACCGCCACCGTGTCGCCGGGCTTCGTCCCGGCCAGGTCCGCGCCCATCCACCCGGTGGAGACGGCGTCGGAGGCGAACAGCGCGCGGTCGTCGCCGACCCCCTCGGGCACGAGGAAGGTGCCGACGTCGGCGTAGGGCACCCGGACGTACTCGGCGTGCGATCCGGCGAAGCCGCCCATCGCGTGCGAGTAGCCGAAGCAGCCGCCCGGGCTCTGGCCCCACAACCCCTCGGTGATGCCGGGGTTCGGGTTGCCGTTGTCGCACAGGGAGTACAGCTCCTGCCGGCAGTACCAGCAGTTGCCGCAGGCGATGAAGGAGTTGACGACGACGCGGTCGCCGACGCGGCGGTCGCGCACGCCCGGGCCGACCTCGACGACCTCGCCCATGAACTCGTGGCCGAGCACGTCGCCCACGCGCATCGCGGGGATGTAGCCGCCGAGCAGGTGCAGGTCCGAGCCGCACGTCGTCGTCCGGGTGACCCGCAGGACGACGTCGCGGTCGTTGAGGATCGTCGGGTCGGGGACGGTCTCCACCGAGACCTCGTTGACGCCGGTCCAGGTCGCGGCCCTCACAGCACGCCCTCCTTCGGCGCGGCCTGCGCGGCGCCCTCGAGCGCGGCGCCCTGCGGGGTGGCCGCGCGCCTCCCGTGCGGCTGGGGCTCCATCCGCAGCACCTCGCCGACCTCCAGCAGCGCCTTCGACTCGCGCAGCGCGGCGCGCAGCTCGCCCACCTCGTCCTCGGTGGGCGTGCCGCGGAAGCGTGCCGCCAGCTCGGTGCCGCGGTCGCCCGGCGCGGGCGTCGTGCGCACCTCGACGCGGTCGCCGAGCGCGGCCAGCGGCGCGGGCAGCGCGGCCGACACCTCCCCCGGCTCCCGCAGCACGGTGACCGCCCGCCACCGCCGGGCGGCGACCTCCGGGTCGTCGGTGGCGGAGGCCTGGCCGGCCCCGGGCACGCGCACGTGCTGCAACCGCCTCAGCAGCGTGGCGCCGGCCCCGCTCGCCAGGCCGGTGGCCCGGCCGATCAGCTGGTTCAGGTCCATGCGGCGCTCGCTACCCGGCCCGGCGTCCGGCCTATCGTGGGCCGGTCGGGCCGCGCGCCCGGCTCTCCCGCCGCCGTCGTCCGTGGAGGCCGTCGTGTCCTCGCTCATCCTGTCCCGCCGCGACCTGGAGTTCCTCCTGCACGAGTGGCTGGAGGTCGAGACGCTCACCAAGCGGCCCCGGTTCGCCGAGCACTCGCGCGAGACGTTCGACGCGGTGATGGAGCTCGCCGAGCAGATCGCCACCGAGCACTTCGCGCCGCACAACCGGAAGGCCGACGAGAACGAGCCGCGGTTCGTCGACGGCAGGGTGGAGATGATCCCCGAGGTCGCGAAGGCGCTCGCGGTGTTCCGCGAGTCCGGGATCATGGCCGGGACCTTCGACGAGGAGTACGGCGGCATGCAGCTGCCGCAGACCGTCGGGCAGGCGGCGTTCGCCTGGTTCAAGGCGGCCAACGTCGGGACCTCGAGCTACCCGTTCCTGACCATGGGCAACGCCCGGCTGCTGCTCGCGCACGGCTCGCAGGAGCAGAAGGACCGCTTCGTCCGGCCGATGCTCGAGGGCCGCTGGTTCGGCACGATGGCGCTGTCCGAGCCGCAGGCCGGGTCCTCGCTGGCCGACATCACCACCCGCGCCGAGCCCCAGGACGACGGCACCTACCGGCTCACCGGCAACAAGATGTGGATCTCGGCCGGCGACCACGAGCTGACCGAGAACATCGTCCACCTGGTGCTGGCCAAGATCCCCGGCGGCCCGGCCGGCGTGAAGGGCATCTCGCTGTTCATCGTGCCCAAGGTGCTGGTGGAGGAGGACGGGTCGCTCGGCGAGCGCAACGACGTCGTCCTGGCCGGGCTCAACCACAAGATGGGCTACCGCGGGACGACGAACACGCTGCTCAACTTCGGCGAGGGCGTGCACACCCCGGGCGGCCGGGCCGGCGCCGTCGGGTACCTCGTAGGAGAGCCCCACAAGGGGCTCTCCTACATGTTCCACATGATGAACGAGGCGCGGATCGGCGTCGGGATGGGCGCGACCGTCCTCGGCTACACCGGTTACCTGCACGCGCTGGAGTACGCCCGCACCCGCACCCAGGGCCGCTCCGCGAGCAGCAAGGACCCGTCGTCGCCGATGGTCCGGCTGGTCGACCACCCCGACGTCCGCCGGATGCTGCTGGCCGCCAAGAGCTACGCGCAGGGCGGCCTGGCGCTGGGGCTGTACTGCGCCCGCCTGGTCGACGAGGAGAAGACCGGCGAGACCGAGGACGACCGCAGCCGCGCCCACCTGCTGCTCGACACCCTGACGCCGATCGCCAAGGCGTGGCCCTCGCAGTGGGGGCCGGTCGCCGACGACCTGGCCATCCAGGTGCACGGCGGCTACGGCTACACCCGCGACTACCCGGTCGAGCAGTTCTACCGGGACAACCGGCTCAACCCGATCCACGAGGGCACCAACGGCATCCAGGCCCTGGACCTGCTCGGCCGCAAGGTGACGATGCACGGCGGCGCCGGGCTGCGGCTGCTGGCCGAGACGATCGCGGCGACGACGGCGCGGGCGGCCGGGACGCCGTTCGCCGACCTGGCCGCGGACGTCGACGCCGCCGTCGCCCGGCTCGTCGCGGTGACCGGCACCCTGTGGGGCACCGGCGACCCGGCGCTGGCCCTGGCCAACGCCAGCGCCTACCTCGACGCGGCCGGGCACACCGTCGTCGGCTGGCTGTGGCTGGAGCAGGCGCTGGCCACGCGCGACGAGACCGGCGACTTCCACGAGGGCAAGCGCGCCGCGGCGCGGTACTTCCAGCACTGGGAGCTGCCGAGGGTGCACACCTGGCTGGACCTGCTGGAGTCCCTGGACCGGACGGTGCTCGACACCCCCGATGCCCACCTCTAGACGCACTGCCCACCTCTGGACGCACTCGCGCCCCGCGGCTCCGGGAGGAGCGGCGGGGCGCGGGTCGTCCGGGGCGGCCCCCCTCGTGGGGTCCCGCCGCGAGCTCGCAGGTCGCGGGGGGCGAGGGGGTCCTCCGACTAGGCCGCCCGGGCCATCCCCACCGCCTCGACGGTGGCACCGGCCTGGGCGGTCTCGCGGCGGGCGGCCGCCCGCTGCTCGCGCTCGTACCGTGCCGTGGTCGAGGTGCCCATCGCGATCACCAAGGCGGTCAGGACCAGGAACCCGACCAGGGTGACTGCAGGCCACAGAAGCATCTCGAACGTCCCCTTGCTCGTCTCGTGACGCCGGCCGGGCGGCGGGCCCGGCGGCTCGTCTCTGGGGACTGTGTCCCCCGCGAACCGCCCTCTCAATCGTCGCTACGCACTGTTCACCTGACAGGCTGTGACCGACTTCACCCGTCGGGGCCGTCCCGGCCCGGTGCGCCCCCGGGTCCGGCGCGTGGTGTCATCGAGGCGTGTCCGCAGGTGCCGAGGTCTCCCCCTCCGGCACCGGGACCCCGCCCACCCGGACGCGGCCGGCGCTGCTCGTCCTGACCCTCTCACTCGGCGTCACGACCCTCTCGCTGCTGCAGAGCCTCGTGGTCCCGGTGCTCGGCCCGATCGGCGAGCAGCTCGGCGTCTCGCCGGCCGCGGCCGGCTGGGTGCTCACCGCCAACCTGCTGGCCGCCGCGGTCCTCACCCCGGTGCTCGGCCGGCTCGGCGACACCCGCGGCGAGCGGCCGGTCATCCTCGGCATCCTGGTCGCGGTCGCGCTCGGCACCCTGCTGGCGGTCGTCACCCGCTCGCTGCCGCTGCTGCTGGTGGCGCGGGTCCTGCAGGGCTCCTCCTACGGGCTGTTCCCGCTGTCGATCAGCGTGCTGCGCCGCGAGCTCCCGCCGGAGCGGCTGAGCGTGGCGATGTCGGTCGTCAGCAGCACCCTCGGCGTCGGCGGCGTCGTCGGCCTGGTCGCCGCGGGCCTGCTCACCGGCGACGGCGGGGACTACCACCGGCCGTTCTGGATCGGCCTGGGCGTCACGCTGCTGTCCCTGGTGCTCGGCGCCGTCCTGCTCCCCCGCCGCACCGCGACGGCGAGCGGGCGGGTCGACTGGCTCGGCGCCGTCGTCCTCGGCGTCGGGCTGGTGCTCCTGCTCCTGCCGGTGTCGCAGGGCAACACCTGGGGGTGGACCTCCCCGCCGACGCTCGGCTGCGCGGCCGGCGCGCTGGCCGTCCTCGCCGGCTGGGTATTGCTGCAGCGCCGCCGCGCCCAGCCGCTGGTGCGCCCGGCGCTGCTCACCGACCCGCGGATGCTGGTGCCCAACCTCGCCGGCCTCACCACCGGCATCGGGCTGTTCGTCTCCTTCCTCGTCGTCATGCAGTACGTGCAGACGCCGCCCGAGGTGGCCGGCTACGGGTTCGGCGCGCCGGTGCTCGAGGCCGCCGTCGTCTACCTGCTGCCCGGCGGCGTGGTCGGCATCCTGCTGGCGCCGCTGGCCGGCAAGGTCGTCGACCGGATCGGGGCGCTGCCCACCCTGCTCACCGGGGCGGTCGCCGGCGTCGCCGGGTTCGTCGTGTTCGCCCTGGGCCGGTCCGAGCCGGCGCTGGTCGTCGTCGCGGGGCTGCTGTCGCAGGCCTGGGTGACCGTCGCCTACGCGGCGCTGCCGACCCTCGTGGTGCAGGCGGTGCGGCGCGGCGAGACCGGCGTCGCGAACGCCGTCAACTCGATCGCCCGCTCGCTCGGGCAGGCGGTGGGCAGCACGCTCACCGTGGCGCTGCTCGGCGCCACCCTCGACCCGGCCACCGGCCTGCCCCGGGCCTCCGGGTTCACCACGGTGGCCCTGCTCGGCGCCGGCGCGGCGGCCGCGGTGGCCCTGGTCAGCCTGGCCGGGATGGTGCAGGCCCGGCGCAGCGGGCCGCCGGACCCCGACGACCTCCACGACGTCGAGCGGGCGACCGCCGCCGCCGGCGAGTGGTCCCCCGTCTCCGGCATCCGCTGACACCCCGCGACGCGCCGGGATGATCACCGCGCGCATGGAAGCGTCCCGTCCGGGGAACCCACGGTCCGATCCACCCGCCCAGATCCGGAGGACGACCATGGCCCGCCCGCACGGCTCCCGCGCCGCGAGCACCGACACGGCGAAGCCGGCACGCTTCTCCGGCAACACCGCCGGTGACCCCGCGCCGCACGACGACAAGGTCAACTCCACCCGCTTCGACAACGCGCCGCGCGGGACGGACACCACGCCGACCTTCTTCGGCACGGTCAAGCGGACCGTCAAGGAGTTCAGCGAGGACAACCTCACCGACTGGGCGGCGTCGCTGACCTACTACGGCGTCCTCGCGCTCTTCCCGGCGCTGATCGCGCTCACGTCGATCGTGGGCCTGCTGACGACCCCCCAGCAGCTCACCGACGCGCTGACCACCGTCGTCCCCGCCAGCGCCGCGGACACGATGGGCCCGGTCATCGAGCAGGTCGCCGGCAACCAGAGCACCGCCGGCTTCGGTCTCGTCATCGGTCTCGCCCTCGCGATCTGGTCGGCGTCGGGCTACGTGGGCGCCTTCACCCGCGCGTCCAACGTCGTCTACGAGACGCCCGAGGGCCGCAAGATCTGGAAGCTCAAGCCGCTGCAGCTGCTGATCACCCTGATCGGCATCCTGTTCGCCGCCGTCATCGTGGCGATGCTGGTCCTCAGCGGCCCGGTCGTCGAGGCCGTCGGCTCGGCCATCGGCCTGGGCGACACCGCGCTCACCGTGTGGAACGTCGTCAAGTGGCCCGTGATCCTGGTGGTCCTGGCGCTGATGATCGCCGTCCTCTACTACTCCACGCCGAACGTCAAGCTGCGCGGCTTCCGGTTCATCAGCCCCGGTGCCGGCGTGGCCATCCTCGTCGCGGTCCTGGCCTCGGCCGCCTTCGCCTTCTACGTGGCCAACTTCGGCAGCTACAACAAGACCTACGGCGCGCTGGCCGGCGTCGTCGTCTTCCTGATCTGGTTCTGGCTGATCAACCTGGCCCTGCTGTTCGGCATCGAGTTCGACGCCGAGAAGGAGCGGACGACCGAGCTCAAGGAGGGCGTCCCCGGGGCGGACAAGGAGATCCAGCTCGACGCCCGCGCCGAGCCCAAGCCCCGCAACACCCACTGAGGAAGGACCTCCCTGCCCCCGCCACTCGCTCCGCTCGCGGCGGGCCCCCGCAGGGAGGCCGACCACAGGGCCCCCTCCCGGGACCGGGAGGGGGCCCTCGTCGTGTGCTCAGCGTGCGGTGGGCGGGCCGTCGCCGCGGCGGGCCGGCGGGGTGCGCTCGATCGCGGCGGCCACCGCGGCCAGCCCCCGGCTGACCGCCTGACCGGCCGGGGCCAGCGGGGCGGGCGCCCGCCGGACCAGGGTGTCGACGACGTCGCGGCTGCGGTCCAGCAGCGACAGCGGCAGGCCCGACAGCGCGTTGCCCGGCGGGCGGCGGGACACCGTCGGGTGCGCGCGGGTGGGCGAGATCCGGCGCATCAGGTCCCACCGGCGGCCCAGCCGGCGCAGCTCGGCGGGGTCGAGCCGTTCCTGCAGCCGGGGGAACACCACGTCCTCCTCGTCGCGGACGTCCTCGCGCAGCACCTCGACCAGCCGGGCGAGCCGGGCCGGCCGCTCCGGGGAGTCGGGGCCGCCCTCCTCGAGCGCCGCGACCAGCTCGTTGACCTCCTGGTGCTCGATCTCGACCCGCCGGGTGAGCTCGTCACCGTCGGGCAGCACCCGGCGGATCACCGGCCAGAGCACGGTCTCCTCGGCGAAGGCGTGGCTGAACACCAGCCGGTCGATGCGGGTCAGCACCTCCTCCTGCGCGCGCCCGGTGGTGCCGTCGAGCTCGTGCAGCAGCCGGTCGAGCTCGACGTGGTCCTTCCGCTGACGGACCAGGACGCTGCCGGGACCTCCCAGCTCGTCCTCGGTCTGGTCGGCGATGGAACGGGGCACGGGCCCTCCTCGGGACGTGTGCGGTCGGATCCGCCGGTCCTGCCCCGATCGGCCCGCCGCCATGCCGCCCGCCCCGGTTGCCGTCCGGGGGCGGGGGTAGGCCGGACCCACGGGACAGCGGGGTCCCGGTACCCGGAGGAGGCAGCGCCATGGCCGACCGGCCCACCGTCACGTCGGACTTCTACGAGCTCGAGGCCCTCCTCGACGAGGAGGACCGGGCCACCCTCCTGCGCGTCCGCGCGTTCATGGACGAGCAGGTCGAGCCGGTGATCAACCAGTACTGGACCCGGGCGCAGTTCCCCCGGGAGCTCATCCCGGGCCTGGCCGAGCTGGGCATCGCGGGGGCGCAGTACTCCGGGTACGGCTCCCCCGGCCGCTCGTCGCTGTTCGACGGCATGGTGTCGATGGAGCTCGGCCGCGGGGACCCCTCGGTGGCCACCTTCATGGGCGTCCACGGCGGCCTGGCCATGGGCACCCTGCACCTGTGCGCCTCCGAGGAGCAGAAGGAGCGCTGGCTGCCGGCGATGGCGCGGATGGAGCGGATCGGCGCCTTCGGCCTCACCGAGCCCGAGCACGGCTCCGACGTCGCCCGCGGCATCCAGACCACCGCCCGCCGCGACGGCGACGAGTGGGTGCTCGACGGGGAGAAGAAGTGGATCGGCAACGGCAGCTTCGCCGACCTGGTGGTCGTCTGGGCGCGCGACGTCGACACCGACCGGGTGCTCGGCTTCGTCGTCGAGACGCCGGCGCCCGGCTTCAGCGCCGTCGACCTCGAGGACAAGATCGCGCTGCGCGCGGTGCAGAACGCGCACATCACCCTCGACGGCGTCCGCGTGCCGGAGGAGAACCGGCTGCAGAACGCCAACTCCTTCCGCGACACCGCGAACGTCCTGCGGGCGACGCGGGTGAGCGTGGCGTGGTCGGCGGTCGGGTGCTCGCGCGGCGCCTACGAGCACGCGCTGCGCTACGCGCTGGGCCGCGAGCAGTTCGGCCGGCCGATCACCTCGTTCCAGCTGGTGCAGGACCTGCTGTTCCGGATGCTGGGCAACATCACCGCGTCGGCGGCCCTGTGCGCGCGGGCGTCCCAGCTGCAGGACTGCGGGATGCTGCGCGACGAGCACGCCTCGATGGCCAAGGGCTACAGCACGATGCGCATGCGGGAGACCGTCGGCTGGGCGCGGGAGCTCATGGGCGGCAACGGGATCCTGCTGGAGAACCACGTCGGCCGGTTCGTGGCCGACGCCGAGGCGATCTACTCCTACGAGGGCACCCGCGAGGTCAACAGCCTCATCGTCGGCCGCGCGATCACCGGCACCAGCGCCATCACGTGAGGTCCTCCGTCTAGCGGCCGTCCCACCAGCGGGCGGCGGCCTCGGCGGGGGTGAGCCCGTCGACGGCGACGAACCGGTTGAGCCGGATCAGGTCGATCGTCGTCAGCTGGGCGCTGACCGCGTCCAGCGCGGCGCGCAGCGGCTCGCCGCCCTCGGCGGCCACCTCGGTCCGCACGAGCGGCACCACGTTCTCCCGTGGCTGCAGCGCCCGGTCGTCGCGCAGCAGGTGCAGCGAGGCGTCGGTCAGCCGGGCGTCGGTCGTCTCCAGCATGCCGACGTCGACCTGCCCGGTGAGCAGCGCCTCCGCCGTGGCCGCGCGCGAGGGCATGCTGCGCACCTCGCCGAACTCGATGCCGTAGACCTCGCGCAGCCCGGGCAGGCAGAACCGCCGCTCGCTGCACTCGGGCGGGCCGCCGAACACCAGCCGCGGCGCGATCGCGGCGAGTCCGCTGAGCGTCGTCACGCCGTGCCGGGCGGCGGTGTCGGTGAGCACGACGAACCCGTTCTGGTCCTCGGCCTCGGCCGGGGCCAGGACGGTCAGCCCGCGCGGCGCGACGGCGGCCGCCAACCGGTCCCGCAGGACGGCGGGGTCGTGGGACGCGGTCCCCGCGCCGGCCTCCAGGAACTCCGACGCGGTGCCCAGGTAGTCGACGACGAGGTCGACGACGCCCTGCTCGAGCGCCGGGAAGACCACCTCGCGGGTGCCGATGCCGTGCTGCACCGCCACCTCGAACCCGGCCCGGCGGACCGCCTCGGCGTACACCTCGGCGAGCGTCTGGTTCTCGGGGAAGTCGTAGGACGCCACCCGGACGACGCCGTCGGCGGGCGGGTCCGCGTCCGCGGCCGGGGAGCCGCAGGCGCCCAGCACGGCGGTGGCGAGGAGCAGGGCGGCGAGGAGCAGGGCGGCGAGCGGTCGACGACGCATCGCGGACCCTCCCGGGGCAGGAGGCGGCGCCCCACGGGCGGACTGGCGCGGGGACGGCCACGCTAGCCCTGCTCGGGACCAAGGTCGATGGTCCCGCGAGCGCAACCGGGGCAGCATCGGGCGGCATGGCGGCCACGGCCCGGCCCCCGGTGCCCCAGGCACCGGTCCCGGCTCCGACACCGCGGGGACCGGTGACGGCACCCGCGGCGCAGGCGCCCGCCGGAGGGCAGGTCCGGCGGCCGGACCCGCCGCCCATCCACCGCGAGCCCCGGCGACGCCGCCCCTCCGGCGAGCCACCGCCGCTGCCGCGGCACCTCAACGCGTCGGGCAAGTGGTGGCTGGCGCTCAGCGGCGTCGTCGTCGTCACCTGGGGCGTCGTCCTCCTCACCGGGAGCACGGCGTTCGTCGACCTGGTCGACACCCGGGTGCTGCAGGCCATCGCGTCCGTCCGCTCCCCCGGCCTGACCGACGTCGCCGAGGTGGCCGGCGTCCTCGGCACCAGCCGGGCGATCCACCTGCTGTGGCTGGCCAACCTCGTCGTGCTGGCGGTCTTCCGCCGCTGGCGGCACCTGTTCGTCTGGATCGGGGTCGGCCTGCTCGTGGTGAACACCGCCGCGACCCTGGCCGCCACGCTGCAGCGCCCGCGCCCCTACGAGGTGGAGATCCTCGGCCCCTGGTCGGGCTTCTCGATGCCGTCGGTGCCGATGACCGTGCTCGCCACCTTCCTCGTCAGCACCCTCTACTCGCTGGTGCCCGCGGGGCGGCTCCGCGACGTCGGCAAGTGGGTGGTGTGGGGCCTGCTGCTGGTGACCGCGGCCTCGCGGCTCTACCTCGCGCAGGACCACCCCACCGACGTCCTCGCCGGCGTCGTCCTGGGCGTCGCCGCCCCGCTGGCCGCCTTCCGGCTGCTGACGCCCAACGAGGTGTACCCCGTCGTCTACCGGCGGGGCAGCCCCGCGCACCTGGACGTCTCCGGGGCGCGCGGCGAGGCGATCGTCCGGGCGCTGCAGGACCAGCTCGGGCTGCTGGCCACCTCGGTGGAGCCCTTCGGCCTGGCCGGGTCGGGCGGCTCCACGCCGCTGAGGATCACCGTCAAGGCCGCCGACGCCGCCGAGCAGGAGGAGAGCTGCGTCTTCGGCAAGCTGTACGCCGCCACGCACGTGCGGTCCGACCGCTGGTTCAAGCTCGGCCGCACGCTGCTCTACGGCCGGCTCGAGGACGAGAAGCCGTACCACAGCGTGCGGCGGCTGGTGCAGTACGAGGACTACGTCCTGCGGCTGCTGTCCGACGCCGGCCTGCCCGTGCCCCACCCGCTGGGGATCGTGGAGATCACCCCGGAGCGGGAGTACCTGCTGGTCGCCGAGTTCCTCCAGGGCGCGCGGGAGATCGGCGACCCCGAGGTCGTCGTGGACGACGCGCTGATCGACCAGGGGCTGGCCGTGGTGCGGCGGATGTGGGAGATCGGCATGGCCCACCGCGACATCAAGCCGGCCAACGTGATGGTGCGCGACGGCACGCTGTTCCTCATCGACTCGGCGTTCGCCGAGGTGCGCCCCAGCCCGTGGCGGCAGGCCGTGGACCTGGCGAACATGCTGCTGGTCCTCGCGCTGCGCACCGACGCCCGGACCGTCTACGAGCGGGCGCGCCTGCAGTTCTCCGACGAGGAGCTGGCCGAGGCCTTCGCCGCCACCCGCGGGCTCACCATGCCCTCGCAGCTGCGCCGGATGCTGCGGGCGCAGGGCCGCGACCTGCACCGGGACTTCCTCGAGCTGCTGCCCTACCGGCTCCCGCCGGTGCGCATCCAGCGGTGGACCTGGCGCCGGGCCGGGCTGTGCCTGGTCACCGCGCTCGCCCTCGTCCTCACCGTCGCCATCGGCATCGACCTGCTCGGGTCCCCGCTGTGAGCGCCACCCGGCGCCCGGCCGCGGCGGCGGCGCTGGCGGCCGCCCTGCTGACGGCGGGCTGCGCGCCGGGCACCCCCACCGTCAGCGGCGAGCTGCCCGCCTGCCGCACCGGCGACGACGACCGGGCCGCCCACGGCGTCGTGCTCATGGCCCAGGCGGTGCCGACGGCGACCTGGGTGCCGTGCGTGGAGAGCATCCCGGTGGGCTGGACCTTCGCCGGCCTCGACGCCCACTCGGGCTCCGCGCGGTTCTGGCTGAACTCCGACCGCGACGGCTACCACGCCATCGAGGTGCGGCTGACCGACGGCTGCGACACCACGGGCGCCACCGAGATCCCCAGCGAGCGGGACGGGCTCGAACGCTACGAGCGGGTCGTCCGGGTGACCCCGGACTACCTGGGCCGCCGCTACTACGTCTTCCCCGGCGGCTGCCTGACCGTCGTGTTCACGCTCTCCGGCGACAACCGCGGGGAGCCCCTGGCGCTCGCCACCCAGAGCCTGGGCGTGGTGAGCCGCGAGGTGCTGTCCGACCAGGTCCACGAGGAGAGCGGCGGCCGGCTGCAGCTCGACCCGCCCGCCGACGCCGCCGGCCCCGAGGGCGAGGGGGACCCGCCATGACCGCCGTTGCTCCGCAGGCCCCGCCCGGCCGGCCGCCGAAGCGGAAGCCCGTGTGGCGGCGCGTGCTGCCACCGCTGCTCTCCGTCGCCCTGGTCGCCGCGGTCTTCTTCTGGTTCCTGCCGCAGTTCACCAGCCTGTCCGCCGTCTGGTCCGCGGTGGAGGGCATGTCCTGGACCGAACTGGCGCTGCTGGCGGTCGCCACGCTGTGGAACCTGGCCACCTACCAGTTCGTGATGGTCGTGACCATGCCGGGGTTGCGGCTGCGTGAGGCGACGGTCTCGACGCTGACCACGACCGCCGTGTCGAACACCGTGATCGCCGGGGCGGCGATCTCCCTCGGGCTGACCTACGGGATGAACTCCTCGTGGGGCTTCTCCCGCTCCCGGACGTCCGTCAGCCTGCTGCTGTCAGGGCTCTGGAACAACTTCGCCAAGCTGGCGCTGCCCGTGCTCGCCCTGTCGCTGCTGGCCTTCTCCTCCACACCCACCACCGGCCGGCTCCTCGCCGGGCTGGCCGGCGTGGCCGGGCTGGTCGCCGCCGTGGTCCTGCTCGGCCTGCTGCTGCGCAGCCGGGAGAGCGCGGCCCGGATCGGCACGGGCGCGGGCCGGGTGGCCTCGGCCCTCCTGCGGCCGTTCGGCCGGCCTCCGGTGCGGGGATGGGACGACGCGACGACGAAGTTCCGCGACCGCACCGCTCTGCTGCTGCACGCCCGCTGGCACTGGCTGACCCTCGCGACCCTGGTCAGCCACCTGTCGCTGTTCCTCGTCCTGATGATCGCGTTGCGCGCGGTGGGCGTGACCTCCGAGCAGGTCAGCGTCGTGGAGGCGCTGACGGTGTTCGCCTTCGCGCGGCTGCTCACGGCCATCCCGTTCACCCCGGGCGGGCTGGGCGTCATCGAGCTGGCACTCATCACCGGCCTGGCCGCGGCCGGCGGCGACCGGGCACTCGTGGCCGCGGCGGTGCTGGTCTTCCGCGCGCTCACCTACGTGCTGCCCATCCCCCTGGGCATCGGCACCTACCTGTTCTGGCGGCGCAACCGCTCGTGGCGGCGGGAGCCGAACTCCGCACCGCGCACGGAGCTGGTGCCGGAGACGGCGTGACCGGGCGGGCGGCCACCCGCCCGCGCCCGCCGGTCGCCCGCGGCGGACGCGAGGTGGTCCTCGCCGCCGCCGGTGCGCTGCTGCTCGGACTCGCCGCGCTGCCGGTCGAGCGGACGTCGGTGCCCGCGGCGGAGGCGGCGGTGTTCCGGGCGGTCAACGGGGTCGACGTCGTGCCGTTCGTGCTGGTCTGGCCGGTCATGCAGCTGGGCAACTTCCTCGTCGTGCCGGCGGCCGCCGTGGTCGCGGCCGCGCTGCGGCGGTGGCGGCTCGCGCTGGGGCTGCTGCTCGCCGGCGTCGGGACCTACCTGGCCGCGAAGGGGATCAAGGACGTCGTCGTGCGCGGCCGGCCCGGCGGGCTGCTCGACGAGGTCGTCATCCGGGGGGCGGCCGCGCAGGGCCGCGGGTTCCTGTCCGGGCACGCCGCCGTCGTGACCGCCGTGGTGACCGTGGCCTGGCCGTGGCTGGGCCGCCGTGGGCGGATCGCCGGGGTGGTGCTGGCGGCGCTGGTGTGCCTGGCGCGGGTGTGGACCGCGGCGCACCTGCCGCTCGACGTCGTCGGCGGCGTCGGCCTGGGCCTGCTCGTCGGGGCGGTGGTGCTGCTGGTGGTCGGCCGGCCGCGGTGAGGTCTGCCGCCCGGCGCCGCCTGTGGTTGAGTGACTGGGGTCACAGGAGGCCTCGAGACCCGAGGAGCACCGGATGACCACCACCGCACCGCGCCCGTCCGCCCCGCGCCCGTCCGCCCCGCCCCGCCCGCGGCCCGCCGCGGCCTCCGACGGCGGCCAGCCCTCCTCCCCGGAGGCGTCCGAGGCGGTCACCGGCCTGGACATGGTGCTGGTCGACGGCGCCCGCGGCCCGCTGCGGCGGATGGTGCCGCCGGCCCGCACCGTCGCCCGGTTCGGCGCGTCGCTGGCGCGCCGGCCCGAGACCGTCGTCCGCACCGGCGGGGACCTGGTGCGCGAGCTCGGGCGGATCGCGGTGGGCCGCTCGGAGGTCGCCCCCTCGCCGAAGGACCGCCGCTTCGCCGACCCCGCCTGGACCGGCAACCCGTTCCTCCGGCGGACCATGCAGGCGCACATCGCCGCCGCGCAGGCCGCCGCGCGCCTGGTCGAGGACGCCGACCTGGACTGGCAGGACGACGAGCGGATCCGGTTCACGCTGACCAACGTCGTCGACGCGCTGGCGCCGTCCAACGTCCCGTTCCTCAACCCGCTGGCGCTCAAGGCGGTCATCGACACCGGCGGCCGCAACGCGGTGAGCGGGCTGCGCCGGATGGTCTCGGACCTGGTGTCCCCGCCGCGGGTCCCCTCGATGGTCGAGCCCGACGCCTTCACCGTGGGCGAGGACCTCGCGGTCACCCCGGGCGCCGTCGTCCTGCGGACCGACGTGTTCGAGCTGATCCAGTACCGCCCGACGACGGAGACCGTCCGCGCCGTGCCGCTGCTGATGGTGCCGCCGACGATCAACAAGTACTACATCACCGACCTCGCGCCCGGCCGCAGCATCGTGGAGCACTACGTGGCCGCCGGCCAGCAGGTCTTCATGATCAGTTGGCGCAACCCCGACGAGCGGCACGCCGACTGGGGGCTGGACACCTACGGCCAGGCCGTCCTGGACGCGATGGACGCCGCGCAACGGGTCACCGGCAGCGAGCGCGTGGCCCTCCAGGCGTTCTGCTCCGGCGGGATCATCACCGCGATGGTGCTGGCGCACCTGGCCGCCACCGGCCGGCTGGACCGGGTCGCCGCCGCCAGCTTCGCCGTCACCGTCCTCGACTGGGCGCGGGCCGGCACGGTGTCGGCGCTCATGGACCCCGAGGCGGTGCGGGAGGCGACGGAGAAGTCGCGGAGGAAGGGCTACCTCGACGGCGCCATGCTCGCCGAGGTCTTCGCCTGGCTCCGCCCCAACGACCTGGTGTGGAACTACTGGGTCAACAACTACCTGCAGGGCAAGCCGCCGGCCGCCTTCGACATCCTCTTCTGGAACGCCGACACCACCCGGATGAGCGCGGCGCTGCACCGGGACTTCATCGAGGTCGCGGTCGGCAACGCCCTCACCGAGCCGGGGAGGGCGACGATGCTCGGCACGCCGGTGGACCTGTCCGCCGTCGACGTCGACGCCTACGTCACCGCCGGGATCGCCGACCACCTGTGCCCGTGGCAGGCCTGCTACCGCACCACCCAGCTGCTCGGCGGGGAGAGCCGGTTCGTGCTGTCCACCAACGGCCACATCGCCTCGCTGGTCAACCCGCCCGGGAACCCGAAGTCGACGTTCCAGGTGGCACCGGACACCCCCGCCGACCCGGAGGAGTGGCTGTCCCGGGCGACGAAGGAGAAGGGCTCCTGGTGGCCGGACTTCATGGCCTGGCTGGGCGAGCGGTCGGGCGACGAGGTGCCCGCGCCGGAGTCGCTCGGCAGTGCGGAGCTGCCGGTCCTGGGGGACGCTCCTGGGACCTATGTCCTCGAGAAGTGAGTCCGTCGGCACGCTGACCGTCCTCGGCCGCACCCTCCGGGTGGCCGAGCGGCGCGGCGACGGCACGACGCCGCCGCTGCTGCTCATGAACGGCATCGGCGCGAGCCTCGAGGTGCTGCAGCCCTTCGTGGACGCGCTCGACCCGCGGCGCACCGTGATCCGGTTCGACGTCCCGGGCGTGGGCGGGTCCCCGCGGCCGGTCGTCCCCTACGTGCTGGGCACGCTGACACCGGTGGTGGCCGGGGTGCTGCGCCGGCTGGGCCACGACGGGCCGGTCGACGTCCTGGGGCTGTCCTGGGGCGGCGGCCTGGCGCAGCACTTCGCCGTCCAGCACCGCCGCCGCTGCCGCCGGCTGGTGCTCGCGGCCACCGGCACCGGCGCGCTGATGGTGCCCGCCTCGCCGCGGGTGCTCTCGCACATGCTCACGCCGCGGCGGCACCGCGACGCCGAGTACGCCCGGCGGATCGCGCCGACCATCTACGGCGGGTCGGTGCGCACCGACCCCGAGCGGGCCGCCCGGGCGCTGCACGCGCACGAGCGCACCGGCCCGCGGCGCGGCTACTACTACCAGCTGGCCGCGAGCTCGGGCTGGAGCAGCCTGCCGTTCCTCTCCCTGGTGCGGCAGCCGACGCTGGTGGTGGCCGGTGACGACGACCCGATCGTCCCGCTGGTCAACGCCCGGATCATGGCGCGGCTGATCCCCGACGCCCGGCTGCACGTGTACCGCGGCGGGCACCTGGCGCTGGTCACCGAGGCCGACGAGCTCGCGCCGGTGGTCGAGGACTTCCTCGACACCGACTAGAGCAGGCGCCTAGAGCCCGCAGGCGTCGCCGCCCTCGACGAAGCCCTGCCGGAAGGAGTCGACCAGCTCGAAGCCGGACAGGCCCGACTCCGGGACGACGGTCGGCTCGGTGGCGTACCGCAGCAGCACCACCGCCGCCTCGTCGACGTCGCCGGGCGAGAGGTCCAGCGGCGCGCCGTCGAGCGCGCCGAGGTGGGCCTCGCGGGCCAGCCAGCCGGTGGCGCACACCGCGCTGGTCACCGCCTCCGGGTCGTCCACGGACAGCCCGCGCTGCTCGCGGACGGCCAGCGCGTAGGGCAGGCCGAGCAGCGTCGTCACGGCGAAGTCGCCGACCTCGTGGAAGGCCGGCTCGAGCAGGCCGGCGGCGTCGTAGCGGACCGAGCCGTCCCCGGGACAGAACTGCAGGTCCAGCTCGGCGCCCTCGCCGGTGCACACCGCGCCCGCGCCGTCGGCGGCCCGGACCTCGGGCGCGGCGAACGGGCCGCCGAGCGGGCCGGTGCCCGGGAAGCCGCGGGTCAGGGCCTGCTGCCAGAAACCGGCCAGCACGTCGTCGGCGCCGTCGACCACCGCGCGGTAGGACCGGTCGCGCCCGCCCGGGCGCGGGAGGACCTCCTCCTGGGTGAACACGCGGGACCCGTCGAAGGCGGCGCACGCCCCCGGACCGTCGGCGTAGCCCTCCTGGAAGGCCGACAGCTGGTCGAACAGCGACCCGTGCGCGTCCTCGGCGTCGGGCGGGGTGCCGACGGCGTCACCGAAGTACAGGTAGCCGAGCAGGTACGGGTCGAGCTCCTTGGGCCGCACGGCGAAGTGCTCGGAGTGCCCGGTGACCACCCACTTGGTCCACGCGCCGGCGAAGCACTCGGCCTGCGTCTCCGCGACGATCGAGGGGTCGTCGAGACCGGCCTGCGCCTGGACGGCGTGGCTGATCTCGTGCGCCATGATCTCGGCGACGATGAACGGCCCGTAGTCCCCGACCAGGTCGGCCAGCCAGGCCCGGTCGTAGACGACGACGTCGTCGTCGCCGCAGTAGAACGCGTTGTCGGCGAGGTCGTCGACGTCGTCGGGGAAGCAGACGCCGTCGGGCAGGGCGGCGGGGTCGGTCTCGGCGGGGTCGACCGACCAGAAGCCGCCCTCGATCGGCCCGAACCGCCCGCCGAACACCTCCGGGTAGGTCCGCTCCCACCAGGCGAGGACGTCGGCCACCGCGTTGCGGGCCACCCGGTCGGCCGGGTCGCCGTC
Organism: Geodermatophilus arenarius; assembly: GCF_042654585.1. Lineage (NCBI taxonomy): Bacteria > Bacillati > Actinomycetota > Actinomycetes > Geodermatophilales > Geodermatophilaceae > Geodermatophilus > Geodermatophilus arenarius. The sequence continues at coordinate 68,515 of NZ_JBHSGR010000008.1, read as the reverse complement.
CTCGGCCAGGTGCACCCGCACCTCGACGTCGGTGGCGTCGGTGGTCGCCGTCCCCGTCGGGGAGGCCGTACCGGGGACGACGGAGGTGCAGCCGCCCGCCAGCACCCCCGCCACCAGCAGGACGCCGGCGGCCGGGCGGCGCGAGCGGGCGGCGGCGGGCATCGTGACAGCGAGGCTCCCCGGCGGCGACCCCGCGGTCAACGGCGCCGCGCGCCGGTCCGGGACGCCGGCACCGCCCGCGGCGCGCCGTCGCTGCGCGGGGCGGGCACGCCCGCCGCGACGACGGGCCGGGGGCGGGCAGGGGGCGGGCGCCGGCCCGGCACGGTCCCGCACGGCCCCGACCCGCCACCCGCCGGTCAGTCCCCGAGGGGGTGGGTGCGGATCGCGGTGACCAGGGAGCAGCCCTCCGGCCCGAACGGGTCGACGACGAAGCCGAACTGCGCGAGCACGTCGGCGAGCAGCGCGTTCATGGTCCGCTGCACGGCCGTGTCCAGCGCGGCACCGCGGACCTGCTGCACGCTCATCCGGTCGTGCTGGCGCCAGCTCACCAGGACCCCGCCGTGGGTGGTCTCCGGCGTCAGGCACACCCCGCCGGCGGCGGCGGTCCCCGGGTCGGTGGCCGAGCAGTCGTGCAGCGACAGGCCGGCCTCGACCAGTGCGGCGGCGACCTCCACGACCAGCGTGGTCAGCGCGTCCTCGTCGGTGAGCAGCTCGTCCCAGTCCTCGGGCAGCCGGTCGAGCTGGGTGCCGAGCTCGGTCAGCCACGCCCGGTCCTGCGGCGAGGGGCGCCGGGCGACGGTGCCGTCCTCGCGGAGCACGCCGTGCACGGTGCGGACCGCGCCGTCGAGCTCGCAGGCCACGGCCGCCCAGTCCGCCTCCACCCGGTCGTCGAACGGCCCGGCGAGCGCGACGGGCCGGTCCCCGGTCCCGTCGGCCAGCCACCACGCCGTCGGCGCGCCGGCCGAGGCGCTGCGCCGCCCGGCGGGGTGGGTCGCCAGCCCCACGGCGGTGCGGGCCGGGGTGGCCGTCGCGACGGCGCCGGCCGCGGCGGCCTCGCCGCCGCCGGTCGGCAGGGCCGGCACCGGCGCCTTGAGCAGGACGGGGACGGTGTCGTCACCGCCCGCCGCGACCGGCGCGGGCGGGCCGGCCGGCGGCTCCCGCCGGCTCGCGGCGTTGCGCTCGAACTCGTAGCGGGCCGTCGAGCTGCGGCCGAGCGCGACGACCAGCCCGGCCGTCGCGAGGAACCCCAGGACGGCGACCACCGGCCAGAGCAGGACGGCGGTCATCACCAGGCGCACCAGGACCGCTGCGGACCGGCGCCCCAGTCGGCCGCCCGCCGCACCCAGCCGCGCACGACCGCCACCGGGTCCACCGGCACGCGGACGGCGGGGCCGGGGAGGGCGGGGGCGTCGAGGGCGGGGTCGTCGGCGGGCAGGCCGGCGTCGGACTCGAGGCCGAGCAGGTCGAGCAGGTCGGCGATGCCGAGCCCGTCCCCGGGCGGTAGCGGGGACGGGGAGGTCCGGCGGGGTGCCGGCAGGGTGGGCGCGCTCACGGTGTTCCTCCAGGACGACGTCCCGGCCGGGGAAGTGCCGGGGACACCGAGAGCATCGGGCCCGGGCGCCCCGCGGGACCCCTGCTGGACACGGCTCCCGCGGCGGCGTCACGTGATCGTTGTGTGCGCCCGTCCGCGGGGGTGGTGACCGTGGGCAACCGACGACGTCTTGTCGACTCGCGGTGCGTCCCCCCGCGTGGACGGCGTCCGCGCCCGGTCGGTGATCCCGGGCGGCGGCGTGTCGGGGGCGGTCAGCCCCGGGTGGCCGTCTCACGGGGCGCGCCGCTGCTGTCGTGGGTGGTCCACTCGCCGGTCGGGCGGCCGCGGTCGGACCACCCGGAGGGCAGCTCCGTCCCGTCGAGGCGGAACCACTCCCCGCAGCCGACGGGCCGCCCGCCGACGACGTGCCCGCGGGCGCGCAGGGACCCGTCGCGGTGCCGCTCCTCGTGCGGTCCCTCGGTGGACCCGGCCCGGGGCGCGTCCGCCTCCGTCCTCGCCGTCCCGGGTCGCCCGGAGCCTGCCACGGGGGTCCGGCGGGAGGCGGGACCCGGGAACGACACCGGGACGCCGTCGGTGTCGACGGCGTCCCGGGAGGGCGTGCTGTGTGGCGCGTGCGGCGCTTACTCGGCGTAGCGGACGACGTGTCCGCCGGCCTCCTCGCCGAGCGGCGTGACGTCGAGGCCGCGCAGCCAGAGCACGTCGGCGAGCGCGCGGTTCATGACGGCCTGCACCGAGATGTCGGCGACCAGGCCGTGCACCTGCTCGACGCTCATCCGGTCGTGCTGCCGCCAGCCGACGACGACGCCGTCGAGGGCGGGCTCGGCGCTGACGCAGGCCCCGCCGAGCGCGGCGCCGTCACCGGCGGCGTCCCACAGCGGCAGGCCGGCCTCGGTCAGCGCGGCGGTGACCTCGACGACCAGGGTGGCCAGCGGGTCCTCGTCGGTCAGCTCCGCGTCCCAGTCCGCGGGCAGCCGGTCGAGCTGGTCGCCGAGGTGGCCCAGCCAGGCCAGCTCCTGCGGGGAGGGGCGGCGGTGCAGGCCGCCGTCGGGCCGCAGGACGCCGTAGACCGGCCGGGCGTCGCCGGCGTGCATCGAGGCGGCCCAGGCCGCCTCCGACCGGTCGGGGAAGGGACCGTCGACGAGGCGGTCGCGTCCCTGCCCGTCGTCGACGACGAGCCACCAGCCCAGGCGTGCCTGGCCGTCGACCCTGATCTCACTGCTGCGGAGTGCCACTGGTTCCACCGTTCATCCCGTCCATGGGGCCGCCGCGGGGGAAGCGCGACGGCGGCCGCGCCCGCCGGGTGAGGGCGGAGCGGGTGGCAGAAACGTAGGGGCGCGGCGCGCGACGCGGACCCCGGTGCGGCGCTCGCGTGACACGGCGTAGTCGGATCGTTGCGAAGGCCACCGACACGGACGGTGACCGGCTCCTCCAACCGCCCACATGTCGACCGTTCCGCGCTCACGCGTGCGTGTGGATGTGCCGAAACCGCACGACGACGCCGTTTCGGCTCAACCCCCGGCGCGTCCCGGCGGTGGCGCAGGCGGACCGGGACCGCGCCCGGCCGGGATGCGCGATCATCCCCGGGACGAACGGAGGAGACCCGTGACCGACGGACCCGTGACCGACAGACCCGTGACCGACAGTGCACCGGTGGTCGTCGACGACACGGCGGCCAGCCGCTTCGAGGTCCTCGTGGACGGCGCGGTCGCCGGCTACGCCGAGTACCGGCGGACGGCGTCGGCGCTGTCGTTCACCCACACCGTCGTCGATCCGGCCTTCGAGGGCCGCGGGCTCGGCTCCGTGCTCGCGCGCGGCGCCCTCGACGCCGCCCGCGAGGCGGGTGCGCGGGTCCTGCCGTTCTGCCCGTTCATCCGGGGTCACATCCGGCGGCACCCGGACTACCTCGACCTCGTGCCAGCCGACCGCAGGGCACAGTTCGGGCTGGCGCCGGCCGCCGACCACCCGACCCCCGACGACCCGAGGTGAGACCCCGATGACCGAGACCCGCGACCTGAGCGCCCTGGAGGCCGAGCGCGACCGCATCCGCGCCGCGCACCTGAAGCCGGCCGGCGAGCGCCCGCCCTCGACCGCCCGCGGCCTGCACCACACCGCGCTGATCAGCAGCGACGTCGAGCGGACCGTGCGCTTCTACCAGGAGGTCCTCGGCTTCCCGCTGACCGAGCTGGTCGAGAACCGCGACTACCCCGGCTCCTCGCACTTCTTCTTCGACATCGGCAACGGCAACCTGCTGGCGTTCTTCGACTTCCCCGGCCTGGACGTCGGCCCCTACGCCGAGGTGCTCGGCGGGCTGCACCACATGGCCATCAGCGTCGAGCCCGAGCGCTGGCACGAGCTGGTGCGGCGGCTCACCGACGCCGGGGTGCCGCACGAGGTGCACAGCGGCGTCTCGGTCTACTTCCGCGACCCCGACGGCGCCCGCATCGAGCTGATCGCCGACCCGCTCGGGGAGATGTACGGCCTGTCCGTGCTCTGAGGCCCGGGCGGTCAGTCGCCGCCGCCGTTGCCGTTCCCGCGGCCCCTGCCGTTGCCCTTGCCGTTCCCGTTCCCGTTGCCCTCGTCGTCCCCGCCCTCGTCCTCCTCCTCGTCCTGCACCGGGGGCGGCGTGGCGTAGGTGACGGTGACCGCCGACCCCACGACGACCGGGCCGGTGGGGTCGACGGCGACCACCTGCCCCTCCGGGACGTCGCCGGTGACGACCGTGCCCGGCTGCACCTGGAGCCCCAGGGCGACCAGCTCCGCCTGGACGTCGGGGAAGGGGCGCCCGACCAGGGCGGCGGCCACGACGTCGACCGTGGGGGGCGGCGCGGGCTGGGTCGTGGTCGGGGCGGACGGCGACGGGGCCGAGGACGAGGTCACGGGCTGCGACGCGGACGGGGAGGACGACGGCGCCGCGGACGGGGAGGGGTCCCCGCGGGTGCCGAGGACGACCGCCACCCCGACGACGGCGAGGACGAGCAGCGCGAGCGCACCGGCGAGCAGCCGGCGGCGCCGCGGCCCCTCCCCGGGGACGTCGGAGGGCGCCGTCGCGTCGGCCGGGAGGACGGTCGTCTGCTGCGGGGCCGCGACGGGGAGGACGAGCGTGGCCGACGACGCGCCCGGGGCCGGCCGGCCGGCGAGCACCGCGTCGACGGCGTCGCGCAGGGCGGCGCCGTCGGGGAAGCGGGCGGCCGGGTCCTTGGCCATCGCCCGCTCGACCAGCGCGCGGACGTCCGCCGGCACGTCGGCCGGCAGCGGCGGCGGCTGCTGCTGGACGTGCATGAGGAGCACCTGCACCGGGCTCTCGGCGTCGAAGGGCACCCGTCCCGTGAGGCACTGGTGGGCGACGACGCCGAGGCCGTAGACGTCGCTGGCGGGCGAGGCCTTGGCGCCCTGCACCTGCTCCGGGGAGATGTACTGGGCGGTCCCCATCACCTGCCCGGTCTGGGTCATGTGGACGCTCGACGCCGAGCGGGCGATCCCGAAGTCGGTGATCTTGACCCCGCCGTCCGGCACGACGAGCACGTTGCCCGGCTTGACGTCCCGGTGGACGACGCCGGCGGCGTGCGCCGTGGCCAGCCCCGCGGCGGCCTGCCGCACGATGCGCAGCGTCTCCGTCGCGTCCAGCCGGCCGGCGCGGGCGAGAACAGCCGACAGCGGCTCCCCGGCCACCAGCTCCATCACGAGGTAGGCCAGCGGCTCGCCGTCCGGGCTGACCGTCTCGCCGTAGTCGTGCACCGCGGCGATGTGCGGGTCGGACAGCTGCGCCGCGTGCCGCGCCTCCGCACGGAAGCGCTGCAGGAAGGACGGGTCGCCGGTGTACTCGCTGCGCAGGACCTTCACCGCGACCGGCCGGTCGAGCAGCGTGTCGTGCCCCCGCCAGACCCGTCCCATGCCGCCGCTGGCGAGGACGGAGTCCAGCCGGTAGCGGCCGCCCAGCAGGTCGCCCGTCGGGCGCATCGGTCCTCTTCCCCCTCGTCGTCCGGTGGCCGGTCCCCCCGGCCGCCGGACGCCCGCGGCGGGGACGACCGGCCTCAGGAGACGGTACGTCGCGCGGGGTCGGGGAAGGAGCGGTCCCCGAAGAGCACCCGGCGTGCCGCGGCGCGCCCGGGCGCCGTGCGCAGCACCGGGAAGGCGGCCGCCGCCATCGCCGGGGTGCGCACCGCCGCGAGTCCCCGGCGCAGCAGCAGCCGGCCGCGGAACGCGGCGCGCAGCGCGGCGCCGTCGTAGTGCCGCAGCGCGTCGGCCCGGCCGGTCCGCAGCGCGTCGTCGAGGACGTCGGCGGCGTGCCGGGACAGCCGCAGGCACGGGTCGAGGCCGCCGGCGGTGAGCGGGGAGACCGCGCCCGCGGCGTCGCCCACGAGCAGCCCGTCCGCGCAGCCGATCCGGCGCAGCAGGCCGCCGACGGGGATCGGCCCGCCGCGCCGCTCCACCTCGCCCGGCCGGCCCGCGGGCAGGCCCGGCGCCCCCGTCGCGAACCGCCGCAGCGCCGCGCGCAGGCCGTCCGGGAAGCGGGCGGCGTACCCGGCGACGCCGACGTGGGCGTGCCGGCCGTCGTCGACCACCCAGGCCAGGTAGCCGGGGGCGAGCGAGGGGTCGAGCACGCAGTGGAAGGTCGGCGGTCCCCCGCCGTCCGCGACCGGGAACACCTCCTCGGCGCCGACCAGCAGGTGCGTGTTGCGGTCCAGGCCGAGGTCGCGGGCGACGGCGGACCGGGCGCCGTCCGCGCCGACGACGAACCGCGCCCGCACGCGCGCGACCCCGTCCGGGCCGGCCAGCAGGGACCCGCCGTCCGCGCGCCCGGCGTAGCGGGTCCCCAGCGCGAGCCGCACGCCGGCGTCGGCCGCCTCGCGGGCGGCGGCCGGGTAGAGCGCGCCCATGTCGCCCACGCGGTACTCGTCGCGGTCGCTGTCCAGGACCACCGGCCGGCGCCGGTCCGGCGGGTACAGCACCACCCGCCGGATCGGCGGGCCGAGGCAGTCCGGCGGCAGCGCGAAGTCGTCGAGCGTCTTGCGGACGAAGATGCCCGTGGTGCGGATCGCGCCGTCCAGGCGCCGCCGCCGGTCGGCCAGCAGCACGTCGTGGCCGCGGCGGGCGAGCAGCGTGGCGGTGTGCAGGCCGGCCAGCCCGGCGCCGACGACGAGCACGTCGGCGGTGTCGCGGGCGCTCACCGGTCGGCGTCGGCGCGGACGAGGCGCAGGAGGCCGAGCAGCAGCGCACCGGCGGCCCAGGCGAGCAGCACGGCGACCGACGACGACCGCGTCATCCCCGGCCCCTCCCCGCCGAGCAGGAGGAACGCCGCCCCCGACCCGGGCAGCACCTCGGCGACCGCCGCCGACCAGCCGGCGCCGACCGCCGGGAGCAGCAGCGGCAGCACCAGGAGCAGGAGGAAGGCGGCGACGAGGGCGCCGGCCGTGCTGCGCAGCAGGAAGCCGAGCCCGGCGGCGAGGGCGGTGCCGGCGGCGAGCACGAGGGCGACGTCGGCGAGCACGCCCGGGCCGTCGTCCCAGGACAGGGTGATCTCCGGGTGCGGCGCGGCGAACGCGGCCAGGGCGCCGGCCAGCGCGATCGCCACCCCGAGGACGGTGGCGACGGCGACCGGCACGAGGGTGCGGGCCGCCAGGAGGACCCCGCGGCGCGGCGTCCACTGCAGGGTCGGGACGATCCCGCCGGTGGCGTGGTCGGACGTGACCGCGAGGAGGACCAGCGTGAGCAGCGCGAACTGCGCGGGCAGCACCGGCACGGCCACCGCCGCCCAGGCGCCGCTCCCCGACGGCGGGTCCGCGGCCGCCTCCGCGCCGACGACGGCGTCGATGCCGGCGGTGGTCACGGCGGCGGCCGCCAGGCACCACCAGGTGGCGCGGACGGTCCACAGCCGGGTCCACTCGGCGGCGGCGGTGCGGGCGAGCAGGCGCCCGGTGCCCACCCCGGGGACCGACGGCGCGGTCACCGGGCCCCCTCCGGCGTCGCCGCGACCGGCCGGCCGGGGTGCTCGACGGCCTCGCCGGTGAGCGCGAGGTAGGCCTCCTCCAGCGAGGCGGCCGTCTCGGACAGGTGGTGCAGCGGGATGGCGGCGGCCGCGGCGAGGTCGCCCACCTGCGCGGCGGTGCCGCCCTCGACCTGCAGCTCCGCTCCCCCGGCCGGCTCGGCGGAGAGGCCGTGCCGCCGGAGCAGCGCCGTCAGCGCCTCCGGCTGCGGGCTGCGGACCCGGACCCGGGGCCGGCCCGGCCCGCGCAGGAGCTCGTCGGTGGTGACGTCGGCGACGAGGCGGCCGCGGCCGATGACGACCAGCCGGTCGGCGATCGCCTGCACCTCGCCGAGCAGGTGGCTGGAGACCAGCACGGTGCGGCCCTCGTCGGCGAGCCCGCGCAGCAGCCCGCGGATCCAGCGGACGCCGTCGAGGTCCAGCCCGTTGACCGGCTCGTCGAACAGCAGCACGCGGGGGTCGCCGAGCAGCGCGGCCGCGATGCCCAGCCGCTGGCGCATGCCGAGCGAGTACGCGCGGATGCGGCGGCGCGCGGCGCGCTCCAGGCCGACCTGCCCGAGCACCTCGTCGACGCGGCGCGCCGGGATGCCGTTGGTCCGGGCCGCCACGCGCAGGTGGTCGCGCCCGGTGCGGCCGGGGTGGACGGCGCCGGGGTCGAGCAGGGCGCCGACCTCGCGCAGCGGCTCGGTCAGCTCCGCGAACCGCCGTCCGCCGACCAGCGCCGTCCCCGCGGTCGGGCGGTCCAGGCCGAGGACCATCCGCATCGTCGTCGACTTGCCCGCCCCGTTGGGGCCGAGGAAGCCGGTCACGGTCCCGGGCACGACGTCGAAGCTCAGGTCGTCGACGGCGAGGACGTCGCCGTAGCGCTTGGTCAGGCCGCGGACCTCGATCACCGCGAGGCCTCGTGCGCCGGCTGCGGGGCCTCCTGCCCGTCGGGCACCCACTCGAGGATGTCCCCGGGCTGGCAGTCGAGCACCCGGCACACGGCCTCGAGGGTGCTGAAGCGGATCGCCTTGGCCCGCCCGTTCTTGAGCACCGCGACGTTCGCCGGGGTGAGCCCCACCCGCTCGGCGAACTCGCCCACGCTCATCTTCCGCCGGGCCAGCTCGACGTCGAGACGCACGACGATGGGCATCAGATGACCGCTTCCATGTCGGTGCGCAGGACGGTGGCCTGCCGCAGCAGCGCCCGCATGACGACCACGAGCAGCCCGACCACGGCGCCGACCAGCAGCAGCACGACCAGCAGCGCGGGGAGCACGGGGTCGTCGCTCACCTCGTCGACGACGAAGTAGTAGGAGCAGACGAAGGCGCCGAGGAGCATCAGCCACCCGGCGGCCATCGCGCCGACGATCGCGTCCACCCACGGCTGGGAGCTCGCGCTGAAGATGCGGTCGGCCGTGACCAGCGTCAGCAGCTGCCAGGTGCAGACGATGACGACCTGGACGCACACGAGCGCGAGGACCAGGACCGTCCACATGACCCAGCCCACGACCGTCTGCTCCAGCGACGGGTCTGCGACGTCCGGCACGAGCTCCGGCACGGCCCGGACCTGGGCGGCGGCCAGCGCGGCGAACACGACGACGAGCAGGACCCGCAGGGGCACGACCACCCGGTGCATGCGTGACATGCATCGACTCTCGCGCATGATCCATCGAATGTCGATAGACAGTTGTCGACGAACGAGAGGTCCTTCGGCTGTGGAGAGCGCACCGGTCCCGGGCCCGGCCGCTCTCGCGTCAGGCGCGCGCCGTCAGCAGCAGTCGCAGGTCTCGTCGCAGCAGTCGTCCTCGATCGGGTCGCTCACGGTTCGTCACCTCCCCTCGCGGGCGGGCACCAGGTGCCGGGGCTGGGCGGCGGGCACTGCGCCGAGGGCAGGGCGTCGGCCATCGCCCGCATCTGCGCGCGGAGGGCCACGAGGCGGGCGATCTCGGCGTCGACCTCGTCGAGACGCCGGCGCAGCAGCTGCTCGGCCGGCTCGCAGGGACACGTCCCGGTGTCGCGCACGGCCAGCAGGGCGCGGATGTCGGACAGCCGCAGGCCCAGGCGCTGGGCGCCGCGGATGAAGTGCAGCCGGTCGACGGCGCCGGCGTCGTAGCTGCAGTAGCCCGCCGCGGTCCGCTCCGGCTCCGGCAGCAGGCCGACGCGCTCGTAGTAGCGGACGGTGTCCGTCGGGACCCCTGCCGCGGACGCCAGCTCGGCGACGCGGAGCCCGCGGACGGCTGTCGCTGTCATGCGGCCGACGCTAGGCCTGTGACCCGGGTCCAGGGTCAAGCCCGGCGCCCGGCGGAGGGGTCCTCAGCCGGCGAGGGTGCGGCGCAGAGCCGCCGCCAGGGTCGCCGCGTCGAGCGTCTCGAGGGACCCGGGCACACCGAGCAGCGCCCAGGTCAGGACGCTCCGCTCCTCGGGCGTGAGGTCGCGGCCGAGGACGGGGACCAGGAGGGGCGCGGCGACCTCGTCGACCACGATGTCCCGCCCCCAGAACGGCAGGGGGACCGCCGGCAGGACGGCCGCCCCGTGCCGGGCCACCGCCGCCTCGGCGGCGGCGCGGAAGTGGAGGTCGTCGTAGCGGCCCAGCCGGTGGGCCCAGTCGTCGGCCCGGGCGACGCTGCGGCGCCGGCGGCGGATCGCCGGGTGCGCGACGGAGTCCAGGGACTCCGCCTCCCGGTCGGTCTCCCGCACCTCGTCCCGGGGCAGCGCCGCGGCCATCAGGCGCAGGGCGCCGGCCACCGCGGGGGCGGCCAGCACGGCGGCGGTGTCCTCCAGCAGCGAGGCGGCGTTCCGCCACTCCGGCGCGCCGGGCGCGGCGGTCGACAGCAACGCGACCAGCCGGTCCCCCGCCCGGACCGGGTCCTCGGCGATCCCGAGGAACCCGGCCGCGCCCTCGACCGCCACCTGCACCCAGCCCCGCCGGTCGGCGAGGTACCCGCGGGCCGCCTCGACGCGCCCGGCCTCGTCGAGGCCCGCGGCCAGCCGCGCGGCGACGTCGGCCCGCGCGGCGGCGAGGGCACGCTCGCGCCGCAGGTCCGGGTCGTCGTCGCGGGCGAGCCGCAGCGGTGGCTCCCCGTGCCGTGGGCAGTCCCGGTCGAGGCCGGTGAAGACGCGCCGGTCGGGGGGCGCGTCGGCGTCCCGGTACCAGGGACCGAAGGGGCCACCGGGCCAGTCGGCCGGGTCGAACCGGCCGCCGCGGGTCGTCAGCAGCGGTCCCGCGCCGGGCTCCTCCTCCCAGCCGGCGAGGACGCCGTCCACGACGTGCACGTGGCCGCCCGTGTGCATCGCGACGGTGTAGGTGCCCGTGGGGCCGAGCCCGCCGCGCGGGAGGCCGACCCGGTCGCCGACGTGCAGGTACCGCAGGCCCTTGCCCCACAGCTTGACCTGCTCGTAGCGGTGCCCGTGGTGCACGGTGTCGTACGTCCCCATGGCGCTCCCGTCAGCGGCGGCGGAACCGGTCGAGCAGGGCGCCCAGGTCGGGCTCGTCCCCGGGGAGGTGCACCTCGGTGACCTCGCGGGTGCCGCGCCGGTGGTGCCCCGCGACCGGCATGCGCTTCAGCCCGCCCTCGAGACGCCAGGCCCGGGCCGCGGCGAGCAGGTGGTCCTCCTCCGCGGGCTCCCAGCTGCTGGTCAGCACGCGCACCTCGTGGCCGCCGTCCCCCAGCTCCTCGGCCGCGGCCAGCAGCAGGAGCGTGTGCATGTCCAGCGGCCGGCTGCCGGAGCGGTCGCAGGCGAAGCGGGCCTCGGTGACGCGCGTGGCCGCCCGCCGGTAGACCCGCCAGGGGGTCGCCCAGACGAAGGCACGGCGCTGACCGCCGTCGGGGCGGCCCGTGGTCAGCAGCCGCCGCAGCCGCTCCTGCACCTCCGCGAGCTCGGCCGCGTCGGGCTTGCCGTCCTCGCCCCGGCGGACGCCGAAGGCGGCGAGCTGCGCGGCGCGGACCAGGGTGGACGACAGCACGACGAGGACGTCGTCGGGAGCGCCCGCCCGCGGCAGCCGGCCCTGGAGCAGCGTGACGGCGCCCTGCAGGGACAGGAGGTGGACGGTGCGCCCGGCCGCCGGCTCGGGCAGGTCCCGCCCGACCCGGTCGGTGGGCTCCTGGGGCCGCGGCTGCTCCGGTGGGCCGTCGAGCAGCGCGAGCCCGAGCCGGCCGGCGGCCTGCTGCAGGTCGTGGTCGCGGGTCACGAGGACGGCCTCGTGCGCGGCGGCGGTCAGGACCCGGACGACGTGCGCGATCTCGAAGTCGGCGTCCCCGGGCACGCACCGCGTCGACCCGGCGGCGGCCTGCATCAGCTCCGGGTCGCCGCTGTCCTGGCAGAGCCGGACGACGTCGGCGCGGGTGAGCATCGCCCGGCGGGCGCGCGGGATCCCGAACAGCTGACCGGGGTCGGTCAGCGCCAGTGCGGCCCGCTGCTGCGTCTTGTACGCCGACTCGTCCCCCTGCAGGAACCGGGTGGCGGCCACGCGCGCCATCTCGGCGACCACCCGCCCCGGCAGGACGACGGTGCCGTCCTCGCCCAGCCACGCGGCGACCCGCTCGCGGAAGTGCCCGTGCCAGCGCCGGCCCTCCAGCACCGCGCAGGTGTCGACGACGGCCTTGCGGCTCGAGGGTGACGAGGTGAGCAGCGCGGCGGTCACCGCTCCTCCCCGACCAGCACGTCGTCGTCGGCGCCGGCCTCGAGGTCCTCGTCGGCGCCGAGCAGCGCCCGGCGCAGCGCCTGCTGCTCGAAGAGGTCGCGGAAGTCCAGGAAGGCCTGCTCGGCCTGCCGCACGACGTCGACGATGTCCACGTCGTCGTTCTTGTGGGTGTACGAGCTGGGCGAGACGAGCTGCCGCCCGCGCTGGGCCGCCAGGAAGTCACCACCGTCGATCCGGCCGCTGTAGTAACAGATCGGCAGTGCCGGCCCCCAGGGGTGCGCCGAGCGGAGCAGCTCCGTCAGGTCGAACCCGGTGCGGCCGTCCGGCCGGTCGAAGTCGTGGTCGACGACGAGCACGAAGGGCTCCGTGCGCTCGAGGAGCGCCCGCGCGGCCGCATCGATGTCGTCGTACGTGTCCACCGTCCAGCCCTCGTACTCCAGCAGCTGCCGCAACGGGTCCAGCAGCTCGTGCTTGTCGTCGACGACGACGACGGGCAGGCCTGCGCTCATCACATCTCCTCCACTCGGGCGCCGCGGTGGGCGGCTCTGGCGTTGCGGCGCGCCGCGGAGGGCAGGCGGAAGCAGAAACGGCTCCCCTCGGCGACGGACGTGTCGATCCACAGCTGGCCGCCGGACTGGCGGACCATGTTCTCGGTGACCCGGAGCCCGATCCCGGCGCCCTGGCCGGGCTGCCCGGGGATGGACCAGTTGGCCACGTTGTCGGGCAGGTCCTCGGGGACGCCGTCCCCGTGGTCCCGCACCGAGAGCACCACCCAGCCGTACGGGGCCACGGCGAGGTCCTCGCGGGCGGACTCGCCGAAGGTCGCGAGGATCTCGACGACGCGCCGCTCGTCGCCCTTGCGGCGGGTGTGGGCCTTGATCGCGTTGGACACGAGGTTGTGCAGCGCGAACTGGAGCAGCGTCGCGTGGCCGCGCACGGCCATGCCGCCACACCCCTCGCGGTCCAGCAGCCGGATCTCGGTGTGCGCGGCGACGGCCTCGGACTCCAGCTGCTCGACCACCGACTCCACGGTCGCGAGCACCGGGACGGCGCCTGCGGAACGCCGCTCGAGGTCGGCGGCGGCTGCGATCTTCGCGATGCTCCGCTGCTGCAGGTTCTGCGACCGCCGCAGGGAGGCCACGACGTCGTCGAGCGCGGCGAGGTCCCGCTCGAAGTCCGTGGCGACCTCGTCGGGCAGTCGCCGGCGCAGGTTCCGCGTGACCGCCCGCAGGAGCTCCGTGCTGGCCCGGCTGCCGCGCAGGTGGTTGGCCAGCTCGTGCTCGAGCAGGGAGTTGTAGGCGGCGAGCTGCGCCGTCGTCCACACCGGACCCTGCTCGGCCGCGGCCGGCGCCTCCGGGCGCTGCGTGGTGAGCAGGCTCGCCTGCGCGGCGGGGGACAGCGACAGGCCACGGCTCTCCGCCGCCCGGCCCAGCTCCTGCGCCGACTCGGACTGGCCGGCCTCCGCGAGCGCGAGGGTGGCGGCGCTGAGCAGCGCCTCCGCGGGCTCCTCGTCCAGCGCGGCGTCGTCCGTGCCGTCGAGGACCCCCAGCACGGCCTCGACCGAGCCGGTCTCGGCCAGCGCCCGTCCGGCCGCCTCGGCGACGACCGGGGCCGCGAGCGCGCCGCGGGCGGCCTCGGCGGCCGCGGCCTCCGGCACGGACTCGGGCCGGCCGGCCAGCGCGTCGAACAGCGCGGCCGTCAGCTCCGGGGGCCGGCCGAGGCCGCGCTTGACGGCCGCGGTGCGCAGCCGCTTGACCCCCTCCGGCAGGAGGGCACGGGCGTGGGCCGCGGCGACCGCGCCGAGGAACGCCGCGAACTGCTCGTCGGGCTCGGTCTCGGCCGCCACGCGCACCTCGACCACGCTGTCGAGCTGGGCGTAGGGCCGCCGGGCCAGCGGGTACGCCCGGGCGATCTCCAGCAGCTGCGCCGCGGTGAACCAGCCGTCCTGCGCCGCGCGCGCCCCGGCTCGCGGGGTCAGGCTCTCGACCGCCTTGACCAGCAGCCGCTCGCCCGCGCCCATGGCCCGCTGCGCGTTCTCCCAGGCCGCGGCCTCCGCGTCCGTCCCGACCCGGTCGGCCGGCACCTTGTCCGGCTGCAGCGCCCCGACGATCGCAGCGGTGTGGAAGGACGGCGTGGGGACGACCTTGTCGGCGCGCATGGCGGCCCGCGCGTACACCAGCCGCGCGGCGCGCTTGTGCCGTGGGACGGCGTACAGCCACTCGGCCCAGACGCCGCCGCTGCACCCGCCGCCGACCTCCCGCATCTCCCCCATGAGCTGCTCGATGGCCCGGGAGTTGCCCTTGTCGCGCCGGTGGGCCCGGGCCAGCGCCTCCCACGCCTCCACCGGCCAGGTGGCCGGGGAGTGGCGCCGCAGCCACCGCTCGGCGGCATCCGTGCCGCGCCGGACGGCCAGCCCTCGGACGACGCGGGTCACGAGGGCCGGCGGGTACGGCATCCGTGGGTGCGCCGTCTCCGCGGGCTCGGTCCCGGCACCGTGCTCGAACAGCTCGCAGCCACGGAGGGCGCCGTCCAGGTCCCCGGCGTCCAGGTGGGCGGCGACCAGCGCCTCGACGATCGCGGGCGCGGGGCACTCCCCCGCCGTGGTCTCCGCGGCGACGAGGTCCCCGGTGGCGATGTGGGCCCGGACCAGCGGGAGGGCGAGCCGGGGCAGCGCGTCCCCGGAGGCCCGCACCACCTGCCGCAGCGCCTCGACGACCTCCTCCGGATCGCCGCCGACGGCCATCTCCACCAGCGCGTCCAGCTCGTGCGCGGTCGGTGGCACCCCGGCGTCGGCCGCGGCGGCGAGCGCCTCCGCGTACGTCGGCACGGACAGGGTCCGCTGCGCGTGGCCTGCGAGGATCCGGCGGTGGGTGCCGTTGAAGGTGAACGCCCCCGCGCCGCCCCGGAACACCTCGAGCAGGAGCGTGATGTCGTCGCGGGCGAGTGCGGTCAGCGCAGTGGCGAGCACGTTGGCCGGTGGGTCGGTGACCTCCCCGGCGCGGACCGCGCGGGCCCAGTCGAGAAGCGCGGCGGAGAGCTCGGCCGTCCGGTCGGTCAGCGCCAGGGCGGCCACGTGCACCCTTCGGGCACGGGCGTTGGCGGGGAAGCCGTCGTCGAGGTACGCCTGGTAGGCCGCGAGCGCGTCGTCGAAGCGCATGGCGTTGGCGAGCGCGGTGACGAACAGCAGCCGGTGGTCGGCGACCAGCGGCACTCCCGCCGCCTCCGCCCTCGCCAGCACGGTGCGGCTCTCGTCCGCGGCCCCGAGCTCGGAGAGCACGATCAGCGCGTCGTTGACGACCCGCGGCGTCACGGCCGAGGACGCGATCGCCAGGTCCACCAGGCGCAGCACGTGCTCGGGTCGTCGTCCGTGGGCGGTGCGCAGGATGCCGAGGGCGCGGCCCGCGGCGACGACGTCGGGGAAGCCACCAGCCCGCTCGAGGCCGTCGATGGCCGCGTCGAGGTCGGTGGCGTTGCGGGCGTCCTGCAGGCGCTCGAGGAGGGCCGAGGGGTCGAGCTCGTGCGCGATGGGGACACCGGCGGCCTGCAGCCGGTCGACGTAGGCGGCCGCGGCCCGGGAACTGTGCCGGCGGAGGAGCTTCCACGCCAGGACCGGGTGGGTGTCCTTGAAGCCGTCGGGGTGCTCGGCGTGCGCGGTGACGACCAGGTCGGCCGCGCCCTCGGCGTCCCCGAGGCGGGCGAGCAGGTTGGCCTGCAGCACCAGGATGCCGCGGCCGCCGACGCCCGCGGAGCGGGCCGCGTCGACCACGCGCTGGGCGGCAGCCCGGCAGTCGCCCGGCTCGGCCTGCCTGGTCATCCGGTCGAGGGCGCGCAGGAGCTCCTTGGCGCCGTCCGCCGTCAGCGCTCCGGCGGCGGCCTCCGCCTCCGCCTGCAGCGCCACGTCCTCGGGCCGGTCCGCGTCCGCCACGCGGCCGTCTCCGTGCCCCGCCCGCGCGGGCTGGTCCACCGCCGGGGCGGCTGTCTGGGTCGTCACGAGTAGTCCGTCCGATGCCTCGCTCGCGCGGCCTCGTGCCGCGCACCGGGGGCATCGGCCGAACGGAGGACCGACTTGAGGAACCGGATCTCCCGCCAAGGGGTGCCTTCCGCCCGGTGGGTCCCGCCGCAGGAGGCGAGGGCCGTGGTCAGGGTGGCTAGGGTCGCCGGGTGCCGGGGACGACCGCGGGAGGCGCCTGACCGTGGCCGGGGCCCGCACGCTCGCCCAGGCGTACCGGCGCTTCGCCGAGGTCGACGCCGCCGGGACGTCGCCGCTGTACGAGCGGGTCGCCCTCGCGCTGAGCGGGTCCGACGAGGCCCTGCGCGCCGTCGCGGCCCTGCCGGCGCGCAGGCGGAGCCCCGCCGTCGTCCTCGCCGCGCTGCACGACCTCGCCCTCGTCGGGCGCGCCCCCGCGCTCGCCGCGGCCTACGCCGCCGGGGACGCCGACGCCGCCGCCGGCGCGGCGGTCGACACGCTGCTGCGGGTGACCGACGCGGTCGCGGACGTCGCCGCACGCCGGCCGGTGCGCGCCGACGAGACCGGACACGGCGCCGTGCTGTACCCGCTGGTCGCCGAGGCGGCGCACCGGGTGGGCGCGGCCGCGGTCGGGCTCGTCGACGTGGACTGCGGCGCCGGGTTCGACCTGTCCGTCGACCGCGTCGGGGTCGCCTACGGCGACGGGCGGACGCTGGGCGACCCGTCGTCCCCGCTGCGGACGGCGTGCCGCGTCGTGGGGGACCGGCCCGTCCCGGCGCGGGCGGTACCCGAGGTCGTCGCCCGGATCGGCGTCGACCGCGACCCGGTGGACGTGACCGACCCCGACGACGCCCGGTGGCTGCGCGCCTGCCTGCCACCGGACCGGCCGGAGCGGACAGCGCTGCTCGAGGCGGAGATCGCGCTGGCGGCGACGGCTCCTCCCCTGCTGCTGCGCGGCGACGCCGTCGAGGTGCTGCCCGACGCCCTCGCCCGGGTGCCCGCGGACGCGCTGCCCGTCGTCACGACGACGTGGGCGCTGTCGCGCCTCCCCCTCGATGCCCGGCTGCGCTTCCTGCAGCGCCTCGGCGAGGCGGCGGCCGGCCGGACGGTGGCGTGGGTGTCCGCGGAGGGGGTCGGCGTCGCGCCCGCCGTCCCGACCTTCGGCGACCGCCGCGCCTCGGGCCACAGCGTCCTGGGCGTGGCGGTGTTCGACGGCTCGACCGTGCACGTCGAGGCCGTCGGCCGGTGCTGGTCGCGGGGCCGCATCCTGGCCTGGCTGGCGGGCTCCTGACCCCACGCGGTCAGCCCGGTCGGCGGGCGGTGAGCGCCACCTGCAGGTGCCCGGACGCGTCCGCCGGCAGCCGCAGCTCGGACACGGGCTCCGGACCGGCGTCGGCGGAGGACCGCAGCGGGCCGGGACCGTGGGGACCTGCCGGCCGCCGGGAGGAGCACGACACCTGGGCGGTCACGACCAGTCGGCCGCGGTCAGACCGTCGGGGTGGCCGGGGGGCCACTGGACCAGCTCGATCCGGTTGCCGTCGGGGTCCGTGATCACGGTGGTCCGGAAGTCCGCGGAGCCGTCGGGCGACCCGGGGTCCGCGACCTCGATGCCCTTCGCCCTGAGGTCGGCGACCGTGGCGTCCATCGACTCCACCGAGACGACGAGGTGGCTGAGGCCGGTGCCCCGGGCCCTCCCGGTCTCGCGGGGGTCGAAGACCAGCTCGACGCTGACGACGTCGTCGCCCGGCAGCTTGAGCATCGTCAGCTGGCCGATCGGCGTCTCCGGGACCCGTCCGACCACCTCGTAGCCCACGGCCGTGTAGAAGGCGACCGCCCGCTCGGGATCGGCGACCCGCAGGCCGACGTGCAGGGTCCTCACCGTCCCGCTCCCGCGTCGTGACCGGCCGGCGGCCGCCGTACGCGGTGGCGCAGGTGCAGGACCCGGTGCTCGGGGTCGGTGTCCGCGGCGTTCGACTCACGGACCAGCTCGAGCTCGGTCCGCTCGGCGGGCAGGTGGTCGAACAGCCGTCGTCCCCGTCCGAGGAGGACGGGGACGACGTGCAGTTCCATCTCGTCGAGCTCGCCGGCCCGGAGCAGCGCCTGGGCGGCCCCGGCGCCCAGCACCAGCACGTCGGCGTCGCCGGCGGCGGCACGGGCCCGTGCGGCGCAGGCACGGACGTCGGTCACGTACTGCACGCTGCCCGGCGGAGGCTCCTCCGGCACGTGGCGGGTGAGCACGAAGACCGGGACGCCGTCGTGGTGGTCGCCGTTCCAGCGGTTCGCGTGCTCGTAGGTGCGGCGGCCCGAGATGACGGCCCGGGTCGCGGTCGCCTCGGCGACCACCTGACCGTTCGGACCCGGGTCGAGGCGGTGGTCCAGCCAGTTGAACAGACGGAACCCGCCGAGGCCCATCGGCTCCTCGGGACCGTCCTCCGGCCCGACGACGAGCCCGTCGAGGGACACGGTCATGTCCAGCCGGATCGCCTGGGTCCCGGTGCTCATGTGGTCCTGACGCACGACGGGCGCAGAACTCATCGGGGATCCCGCCCCACGCCGCCGCGTCGCGCAGCCGGCCCGGTCAGCACGGTGGGCCCCGTGGGGATCGAACCCACAACCCGCGGATTAAAAGTCCGCTGCTCTGCCAGTTGAGCTAGAGGCCCGGCGCCGCCGAGTCTCCCAGACGGAGCGGGCGGTCACCGGCCCCTGGAGGTCAGCGTCGGCTCCGCAGGCCTTCCAGGAAGCCCTTCCACAGCTGGCTGCCGAAGGACTGCTTCCGGCCCGTGTCCGCCGTCGTCTGCGGCTTCGACGCCCTCTGCGGCGCCTGCCGCGTCGAGCTCAGACGTCGCTGGGGTGGCTGGGCCCGGCGTCGGGTTCCCTGCGGCATGGCGGCACCCTCTTCCGTCCGCTGCCGGCCCGCGCGGGGCCGCGGGCGGGTGCGGCACCCGCATGGTGCCCCGGCCGGGAGCGCCGGGGCCGGCCGCCGGCGGCCCGCCCCGCCGGTCCGCGATCCCGTGACCGAGCGCGATCGTCCGACGACGCTCGGCGCGACCGGGGCGACATCCTCTGCGGACCGGCGGGCGGCGGTCCATCGTGGGAGGCAACCGCAGACCTGGGGGAGCTCATGACCGTGTCGACCGTCAACCGCGCGCCCCGGCCCAGCGGCCTGGCCGACGTCCTCGACGTGGTGCTGGACAAGGGCATCGTGCTCGACGCGTACGCGCGCGTGGCGCTGCTGGGCATCGAGCTGGTGACCGTCGACGCGCGGGTCGTCATCGCCAGCGTGGACACCTACCTGCGGTTCGCGGAGGCGGTGAACCGGCTCGACCTGTACCCCGGCAGCGAGCCCAGGGGCCTGCCCGGGCTCTTCGAGGACACCCTCGAGGGCGGCGCCAAGATGGTCGTGAAGAAGAAGCTGAGCGGTCCCGCGGAGAAGATCGAGAACTTCGTCGAGAAGATCACCGGCCGCGGGAACGAGGAGCGCGAGCGGTAGGACGCTCCCGCCCCACGGCGGCCCGGCCGGGCCGACAATGCAGGCACCGCGACCGTCGGGACCGGGGAGGGTGCCATGACGTCGCAGATCCCGGGACTTCCCGGCCGTGACCTGCTGCAGCCGCTGACCGAGGAGATCGGCGCGGCGGTGCACCGCGAGGTCGAGCGGGTGCGGGACGAGGTCACGCGCCCGTACCGCGACTCGCGGGAGGGGGTGCGCCTGCTCGGCGGCTCGGCCGTGCTCGGCTCGATGGCGGCCGGCGGCGCGACGGCGCTGCTGATCCGGCTGCTGGACCGCCGGCTGCCGCCGACGGTGTCGGCGGCACTGGTCACCGCGGCGCTCGGCGCGGGCGCCTCCGCCCTGGCGCGCGCCGGCCGCGCGCGGATGCCCTGGGCGTCTCCGGGCGCTGCCCCTCGCCCCGGGACCTGACCGGGGACGCGGCGCGACCGGCGGGTCCGGCCGGCGCGCCGCGTCGTCACGGCTCAGGCGTCGGCGCGCGCGGCCCGTGCCGGGGCCCTGCGCTCGTCCTCCTCACCTCTCCGGACGGCGGGGATCTCGCGCAGGCCGGGACGGCGCCGCTGGTCGGGTTGGGCTCGTCGGGGAGTCTGGTCCTGCATCGGTGCCCTCCGATCTCGTCGGCGCACGTCCGTGCACGCCTGGGGTTCCGAGGGCGCCGATCCTGTGGCTGCCGCCCGGACCACCCGTCCCGGACACGCCGGTCCCGCCCGGCCCCACGGCGCTGCGCAGCGGGGCGCTGTCCCCCGGTGCACGCCCCGTCACCACCCGGCGCGCCGCTCCACGAGGACTCCGTCGGCCTCCTCCACCGCCGCGACGGCGGCCCGGAGTCGGGCCCGGTCCGCCTCCGCAGCGGCCGCCAGTACCCCCAGGACCTCGGCGTCGGTCACAGCACGTCGAGCACCAGCAGCACGACCAGGGTCAGCACCGCCGACACGAGCAGGGATCCCAGGCAGCCCAGGCGGTTGGAGAAGAAGAGGAACACCCGGTCGAGGTGCCCACCGTGCGCCGTCGGCAACCGTGCGTCACCACGGGAGCGCCACCCGGTCGGGGGCGTGCACCCGATCGGGGGATCGTGGCACCGGGGGCCACTACCTACGGTCATCCCAGCGCGCCGGTCACGACCGCGCGCGACCACTCCGGCCCGGCCGTCCCGTTCCCCCCGGGACAGCCGGGCCGGTCCCTTCTCCGGCCCGTCAGCAGGCGGTGGCGACCAGCCCGGAGAGGACGTCCCGCTGCGCCTGGTCCAGCGGCAGGTCCGCCGGCACCTCGTCGTCGTCCCCCACCTGCAGCCCCAGCAGGAACAGGTGGGGCTGCTTGACCTCCGCCAGCGCGTGCGGGTCGCAGCGCGCCATCGTGAACTCGACCGGGACCTCCAGCGTCGGGTCCCCCGCCCCCAGGGTCCGCGGCAGGTCGTCCGCGGCGACGTCGTAGAGCACGTTGCCCTCCAGCCGGGTCACGGTCACCGGGCGGTCGTCGTCGCCGGACCGGGTCAGCACGAGCGACCCGGTGACGGCGTCGCCGTCCGACGCGAGCCCCGTGACGGCCACCCCCGCGACGGCGAGGACGGCGCGGACGGCACAGCGCTCCTCGTGGATGCGGCCGAGCGTCTCGGCGGCCAGCGGCACGCGCAGGGTCTCGGTGCGCCCGTCGGGCCGGACGACGGTCAGCCGCGCCGCGGCGGGCTCGGCGGCCCGGTCGCACACCACCTCGCCGTAGGGCGTGGGCAGGTCGATGGTGCGGCCGGGCGCGTAGGCGGCGGTGAGCGCCCGGTCCGGCAGCGGCACGAAGCCGGGCGAGTCGATCGCGACGGCGGTGACGGTGAACGGCTCGGTGCCGGTGTCGGTGACCCGCACCTGCACCTGGCCGCCGACCGCCGCGTCGGTGCGCAGCTCCACCGCCTCGGCCTCGATCCCGGGCACCGGCGGCACGGCCGGACCGGGAGCGGGCGTGGACGACGGCGGCACCGGCGGGGTCGGCTCGGCGGCCGACGGCCCGGCGGAGCCGCACGCGGCGCACAGCAGCACGACGAGCCCCGCCGCCGTCCGCCGCACGCGGCGAGCGTAGGGCGGCGGGCTACTGGTGGCGGGAGGGCAGCCGCGCCATCACCCGGCCGGCCTCCATCCGCACCTCGAGCTTCTCCTGGGGGTTCGCCGCCGGCCCGCGCCGCGGCTCCCCGTTCTCCAGGTCGAACGCCGAGTCGTGCCACGGGCAGACCAGGCAGGTGTGCCCGCGCACCTCCTCGACGGTGCCCTCGTACAGCGGCCCGGCCAGGTGCGAGCAGGCGCCCACGAAGACGTCGACCCGCGCACCCCGGCGGACGGCGGCCAGCGGCGCGGCGACCCCGCTGCCGCCCGCGGTGCGCAGCGCGGGCCGGCCCTCCGGCAGGTCGTCGAGCGGGCCGAGGTCGATCCAGTCGGAGGTCAGCGCGCGGGCCGCCGTCGCCGCGTGCGAGGCGCCCGAGGACTGGGCGTAGGACATGTGCCCGCCGATCGCCGCGGACCCGGTGGCGATGCCCAGCCCGGCGTAGGCGAGCACCCGGCCGAGCGTTCCGCGGCCCCTGGCCCGGGCGACCAGGGAACCCACGTAGAGGCTCAGCGCGGCCACGTTGGAGACCGCGTGCAGCGCGCCCAGCCGGCGGACGCCGACCTCCTGCTCCGACCAGTCGGCCGCACCGGACATCGCCGCGGGCACCGAGACCACGACCCCGGTGGCGATCAGGACGGTGGCCGCCGGCCGCAGCGGCGGGACGGCGTCGAGCAGGCCGGCCGAGGTCCAGCTCCCGACGGGGACCTGCACGAGCACGGGGTGCAGCGGGTGGCCGAGCCAGGTGCCGTGCAGCGCGTCCTTGAGCACTCCCGGCCGCAGGACCGCCTGGACCGCCTTGCGGGCCGACTCGATGGTCCGGTCGAAGGTGCTCACGTCGGCGAGGCGGTCGAGGATCCCCATCAGGCTCATGCGCGGGTCCCTACCCCCGCCGGGCCACCCTGACGCCACCGGCCAGGGGGCTGACCAGCACGGTCACGAGGAGTCCCGCGGCGACCGCACCGGTCGCGTTGAGCAGCGCGTCCAGCGGCGAGACGACGCGGCCGAGCGGCAGCAGCCACTGCAGCACCTCGATCGCCGCGCCCGTCGCGACGGCCGCGCCCGCGAGGACGGCCGGCCGGCGCAGGACCGGGAAGCGGAGGACGGCCACCGCGGCGACCGCCGTCAGCAGCAGCAGGTTGCCCAGCAGCTGCCGCACGGTGGCGGGCGAGTCCAGGCCGGCGAGGTACCAGCGCGCCTCGACGGCGGGCGAGCCCCAGGCCCAGCCCGCGTCGCCGGTGGGCAGCAGCGTGAGCGCGGCGACGACGGTCAGCGCCACGGCGAGGGCGGCGGACAGCAGCGACCTCATGGCCCCGACCGTGACGCAGGTCCCTGGCAGGCCCCTGGGAGCGAGCTGCGATGACCCGGAGTGAGGGGACGCACACCCGACACAGCGACCCGCGCGGAGCAACTCGCTCGCCCCCAGGTAAGTGTCAGGAGGATCCTGGACAGTGATCCCCGACGACGCCGTGAGCAGCCAGGAGGTGTGCCCGTGACCTGCCCGTCGCTGCTGCACCGCCCCGCGGTCGTCGACGTCGTCGCCGACCTGGCCGCGAGCCTGAACACCCTGGTGCGCTCCGACCGGGCGCTGGGCCAGTTCGCGCGGTTCGTGATGGTCGGCGGGTTCTCCAGCGCCGTCTACGCGCTGCTGTTCTGGCTGCTGCGCGACCTGGGCGGCGTGCAGGCGAACGTCGTCGGCTCGGCGCTGTCGTCGATGCTCGCCAACGAGATGCACCGGCGGCTGACCTTCCGCGCCGGCGAGCGGGTCGGCTGGTTCGCCGCGCAGTGGGAGGGCGGCGCGCTGGCGATCGCCGGCATGGTGGCCACCAGCCTGGCGCTGAGCTGGTTCAACGCCACGGTCCCCGAGCCCCCCGTCGTCGCGGAGCTGGCGGTCATCGCCCTGGTCACCGCGACCATCGGGACGCTGCGCTTCCTCGCCCTGCGCTGGGTCTTCCGCCCGCAGCCCGCCTGATCCCCCGGCCCGGTCGCCCGCCGCGTGTTTGGCGCGTGCGTGTCGCGAGCACACAGCCCGGTAGTGGTTGAACACGCAACTACGAGACCGCGTACGCGACACGAGAGCCGAGGGAACCGTGGCGAAGATCGCCGTCATCTACTACTCGTCCACCGGGAACGTGCACCAGCTGGCCGCCGCCCTGGCCGAGGGTGCCGAGGAGGCCGGCGCCGAGGTGCGCCTGCGCCGGGTCCCGGAACTGGCCCCCGAGGAGGCCATCGACAGCAACCCGCTGTGGCGGGCGCACGTCGACGCCACCGCGAGCGAGGTCCAGGAGGCCACGCCGGCCGACCTGGAGTGGGCCGACGGCTACGCGCTGGGCAGCCCCACCCGCTTCGGCACGCCCGCCTCGCAGATGAAGCAGTTCATCGACCAGCTCGGCGGCCTGTGGTTCACCGGCAAGCTCGCCGACAAGGGCGCCACCGCGTTCACCAGCGCGCAGAACGTCCACGGCGGCAACGAGTCGACGATCCTCACGTTCTTCAACGTCTTCTCGCACTTCGGCGCGGTCATCGTGCCGCCCGGCTACACCGACCCGCTGCTGTTCGAGGCCGGCGGCAACCCCTACGGCGTCTCGAACGCCTCGGGCGGCAAGTCGGCCACCGCCTCCGACGCCGAGATCGCCGCGGCCCGCTACCAGGGCCGCCGGCTGGCCGAGGTGACCGCGAAGCTGGTGGCCTGACCTGCACGGACACACCGTGACGGCCGGCCGGGACCCCTCCCGGCCGGCCGTCGCCGTCCCCGGCAGAGGTACCCGCCCGGAACTAACCTCGGCGGGATGAGCGGGCCGACGACGCGGGCGCCCGGGCGCTGGAGGCGTCCGGCGCGGGTCGCCGGGCGCTGGGCGGTCCGGCTCGCCGTCGCGGCTGCCGGCGCGCTGCTCGGCATCCTGCTGCTCGGCCGCGTCGAGGCGCCGATCGGCCCGTTCGACGCCGGCCTCGCCCTGACCCCCACCGGCGGCGGCGCGACCGTGGAGGTGCCGCCGCTCGGGACGCTGGAGGTCGACGCCTACGACGGCCCGCTCGGGCTCGACGTCCAGCTGCGCCGTGTCGACGAGACGCGCATCCAGGCGCTGGTGAGCGACCCGGCCCGGCTCGACGGCGTGGTCGACCAGGTGAGCGCCGACCTGCAGGACGCCGTCGTCCGGCTGGCCTGGACGACGGCCGCCGCCGGGGTGGGCGGCGCCGCCGTCGCCTCCCTGCTCCTCTACCGCCGCTGGCGCGAGCCGCTGGTGGCCGCGGGCGTCTCGGTGGTCCTGCTCGCGGGCACCGCCGGACTGGGTGCGGCGACCTGGCGGCCCGAGGCGCTGTCCCAGCCCACCTACACCGGCCTGCTGGTCAACGCGACCAGCCTGATCGGCAGCGCCGAGGACATCGTCGCCCGGTTCAGCGCCTACCGGGAGTCGCTCGAGGAGCTGGTCACCAACGTCGGCACGCTGTACTCCGCGCTGTCGGCCCTGCCGGCGCCGGGCGGGCCCACCGACACCGTGGCCCTGCTGCACGTCTCGGACGTCCACCTCAACCCGGCGGGCTTCGACCTGGTGGCGCAGGTGGCCGACCAGTTCGACGTCGACGCCGTCCTCGACACCGGCGACATCACCGACTGGGGCAGCGAGCCGGAGAACCGGCTGATCGGCTCCATCGGCGCGCTCGGCGTCCCCTACGTGTACGTCCGCGGCAACCACGACTCCGCGACCACCGCCGCGCTGGTCGCCTCCCAGCCCAACGCCACCGTCCTCGACGACTCCGCGACGGAGGTCGCCGGCCTGACCGTGATCGGCGCCCGGGACCCCCGGTTCACCCCCGACAAGGACGCCACCGGCGACGGCGAGACGCTGGAGCAGACCGGCGAGGACCTCGCGGAGGTCGCCGAGGAGCAGGCGGAGACGCCGGCGATCGCGATGGTGCACGACCCGGAGCAGGCCGGGCCGCTGGACGGCGTCGTCCCGCTGGTCCTGGCCGGGCACACCCACGAGCGGGAGGTCGAGACCCTCGACGGCGGGACGCTGCTCATGGTGCAGGGGTCGACCGGCGGTGCCGGCCTGCGCGGCCTGCAGGGCGAGTACCCCGAGCCGCTGACCTGCACGGTCCTCTACCTCGACCCGGACACCGGCGCGCTGGTCGCCTACGACGACATCACCCTCGGCGGCCTGGGCGAGACCGAGGCGACGATCGTGCGCACCGTCGTCCCGGAGCGGACCGCCGACGACGTCCCCGCCGACGTCCCCGCCGACGTGCCCGCCGACGGCACGCAGGACGGCACCGGCGGCGGGACGCCGTCCTCCCCGACGGACTGAGCCGCCCGTCCTACGCTCGCGCCATGGCTCCGACTCCCCGCCTGGCCGCCGGCGTCCTCGCCGGGGCCCTGGCCCTGGTCCCCGTCGCCGGCTGCTCGTTCACCTCGAACGGTTTCTCCTGCTCCGGGTCGACCTGCACGATCACGCTGGACGGGGAGGGCAGCGAGGTCGAGGTCCTCGGGACGACGGTGACGCTCGGGAGCGTGCAGGACGGGCGGGCGTCGATCAGCGTCGCCGGGGCCAGCGTGTCCTGCGGGGAGGGCGAGTCCGTGAACGCCGGGAGCCTGTCCCTGGAGTGCACCAGCGTCTCCGGCGACTCGGTGGAGCTCACCGCCAGCCTCGGCTGAGGCCTCAGCCGGCGTCGGCGACCTCGACCACCACCCGGGTCGGGTCCTCGAGCCCGTAGACCCGGAACGGCGCCTGCGAGCGGGTGCCGACGAAGGCGACCGTCGTCCCCTCGAAGGTCGCGTCGAAGACCACCTCGGTGACCGTGGCGGTGCCCTGGCCCGGCAGCGGGTCGGGGCCCGCGTACTCCTCGACGCCGGTGTCGTAGGGGTAGCCGGCGCCGGTGATCGTCACCTGCAGGACCGCCTCGCCGGCCACGTCGACCTCCTCGCCGCTGCCCTGCGAGCTCGCCACGTCGACGTAGCGGACGTCCCAGCCCGGCGTCCCCGTGCCGCCGGCCTCGAACACCACGCGGTCGAAGCCGTCGTGGCGGCCGGTGCGCACGTCGCGCACGGTCACCGACGCGTCGGCGGAGGCCTCGGCGGTGTCGGGCCGCGTGTCGGCGGGGGGCGACGGCGCGGCGGTACCGGTGTCCCCGCCGGTGTCCCCGCCGGTGTCGCCCCCGGTCGGCGAGGCCGACCCGCCGGCCGACGACGTCGTGGCGGACGACGGAGCGGTCGAGGGCGCGGCCGCCGCCGGCCGCTCCTCCGCGCCGCAGCCGGTCAGCAGGAGCGCCGCGGTGAGCAGGGCGGGGGTGAGGGCGCGGCGGGACACCCGCGGATCGTGACAGCCGGCCGGCCCCGGACGGGCCCGCCACGCCTGGCCGAGGGGTGGTGTCGGGGGCCCTCCGGGGGCCGTGTATCGTTCTCCCTGCCCCCGGCGAACACGAGCCCCCATCGTCTAGCGGTCCAGGACGCCGCCCTTTCAAGGCGGTAGCACGGGTTCGAACCCCGTTGGGGGCACGGCACCACCAGCAGTACCAGCAAGGCCCTGTAGCGCAGTTGGTTAGCGCGCCGCCCTGTCACGGCGGAGGTCGCGGGTTCGAGTCCCGTCAGGGTCGCTTCCCCGGTGCAGCGTCACCGGGAGGGGCAGGTAGCTCAGTCGGTACGAGCGCTCGCCTGAAAAGCGAGAGGTCGGCGGTTCGACCCCGCCCCTGCCCACACACTCCTCCTCTCCCCCCGGGAGCCCGGTGGTCGTCGAGTCGCGCGACCCGGCCCGGGACGCCGGCCTCGCCGCCCGCCTGCTCGAGGTCCAGCACGCCGCCTACGCCGTCGAGGCGCGGCTGATCGGCGACGACCGGATCCCCGCCCTGCACGAGGACCTGACCGGCCTGCGGGCCGCGGGCCTGTCCTGGCTGGTCGCCTTCGACGGCGCGACCGTCCTCGGCGCCCTCGGCTGGCGGGACACCGGCGACGGCGTCGACGTCGACCGGCTCGTCGTCGACCCCGCGCACGCGCGCCGCGGCACCGGGCTGGCCCTGGTCGCCGCCGTGCTGGAGCGGGCCGGGCGGCGCCCGGTCACCGTCTCCACCGGCCGCGACAACACCCCGGCCCGCCGGCTCTACGCCCGGGCCGGGTTCGCCGAGGTGGCCGAGCACGAGGTGCTGCCCGGCCTGTGGGTGGTCGACCTGCTCCGACCGGCTCAGACGCCGACGACGCGGTCGGCCACCACCTGGTCGTAGACCTGCTCGTGGACGGCCTGCACCGCGGCGCGCTGCTCCGCCCGCCAGGCGCGGTCGGCCGGGCGCGGCATCGGCCGGGCCAGCGCCGCGCCGACCGCCACGCCGAGCGACACCGGGTCGAAGCCGCACCCCTCGTCGTCGCCGTAGCCGACGACGTCGGACCACTGCTCGGCGAACCACCCGCAGCGGGGCGCCACCACCCGCGTGCCGACGTCGCGGCACACCTCCAGGTCCCGCGAGTGCGTGCCGCAGCGCTGCGGCAGCACCGCCACGTGCAGCTCCTGCAGCTGCGCGGCCCACCGCGCCGGGTCCCGGGCGACCACCTCGAGCCCCTCGGCGCGGGCCAGGTCCGGGTCGAGGGCGAGTGACCGCCCGGGCTCGAGGAACACCCGCAGCCGCCCGCCGCCGGAGACCGCGCCCGACAGCGCGGCCCGCACCATCGCGACCGGGTCGGTGACCGCGGCCCCCGGGATGCCGAGCGCCAGCCCGACCAGGCCGCGCTCG
Source organism: Geodermatophilus arenarius (assembly GCF_042654585.1). Lineage (NCBI taxonomy): Bacteria > Bacillati > Actinomycetota > Actinomycetes > Geodermatophilales > Geodermatophilaceae > Geodermatophilus > Geodermatophilus arenarius. The sequence continues at coordinate 40,080 of NZ_JBHSGR010000008.1, read as the reverse complement.
GCGCCGGTGTCCGGGTCGGCCGCGGCGACCGAGGGGTGGGCGACGACGATCGCCGTCCGCCCGAAGCGCTCGGCGATCTCGTCGGCGGCGCCGGGGGTCAGCGTGAAGACGACCTCCGCGGTGGCCAGCAGCGCGGCGAGGTGGGCGTCGTGCCGGGCGGGCCGGGCGGGGTCGCGCAGCTGGTGCACGGTGACGACCAGCGGCACCCCGGTGCGGCGCAGCGCCTCGGTCCAGCTGACCACCTCGTCCTCGTGCAGGTGCCCGCGGCCGGTGTGCAGGTGCACGACGTCGACCAGGGCCGCGTGCGCGGTGAGGTACGCCGGGTCCAGCCACGGGCTCGGGTCGTGGGCGGGCCCCACCCGCACCGCGGAGGCGGGCAGCACGGCGTCGACGTAGGGATCGGCGTGCGGCACCGTCGCGACGCGGGTCCGCGCGGACGTCGGTAGTGCGTGCATCACTCGGGCGGCCACTCCTCCTGCGGTCGAGCACTGCGACGGCAGGGGCGGTGCTCCTCGATGAACTCCGGGGAGTTCCGATACCCCAGGATGGTGCCGCACAACCGTGTGGAGGCTCACCGAGTGGCCTGCGTCACCCGATGGGGGTTCAGCCGGCGCCGCTGCGGCCCTCCCGCGCGGCGGCGTAGGCCGGCGCCCGGAACCGGGCCATCGGGCCGTCGGCGACCAGGCCCGGTGGCGGGTTGCGGACGGCGTCGAAGCGCAGGTCGGGGTCGAGGCCCTCGACCGGGTCCCCGAGGGTCAGCCGGCCGAACGGCACCCACTCCCCCGCCCCGCGGGCGACCACCAGGCGGAACGCCGTCCCGGCGGCCGCGGCGGCGACCGGCGCCGGGTCCGACGGCAGCTCCTCCGGCCGGTCCGGGACCGCCGCCAGCCGGAGCGTCCCGGCGGCCGAGCGGTATCCCATGATCGACGAGTAGGTGGTCGCGGCGTCGACCCGGAGCACCGGCAGGAGCCGCGTCCAGCGGCCGGAGCCGGTGCTCGACAGCAGCAGGTCCACGGGCCGGCCGCCGTCGGGCAGCCGGACCGCGAGGCCCAGGACGTCGGGCAGCGGGGCGGGCAGGCCCGCCCCGCGGGACAGCCGCACGACGGCGTCCTCGCGCGCCGGTCCCTCCAGCCACGGGACGCCCCAGGAGCCGGGGACGCCGGTCCGCTCGAGCACGGCCGCGACGACGGCGCCGCGGGGGTGCATCGGCTTGCCGCGGCGCCGGCGCGCCAGGGCGCCCAGCGGCACCGCGGCCAGTCGTCCGGCCAGCCTCGCGAGGTCGAGCACGCCGCTGCCCTACCCGCGCTCCCGGGCCGTGCACGTGTCGCTCGTCAACCGGCAGGACCTGCCGGTGACCGGGCGGGATGTCCGTCGTTCCTTGCCTGTGACACGGAGCAGTCCGCCGCATACGGTCAGTCAGTGCTCACGACGCTCCTGGTCACCGGCGGGGTCCTCGCCGGACTGCTCCTGCTGCTCGCCCTGATCGTCGCCCTGAGCTCCCGGCCCGCTCCCCGCACCGCTCCGCGGCCCGGCGAGCGCTCCGCCGGGTGGGTGGCCGACGCCGGCCGCCCGCACCCCGACGCCTGGTCGCCGCTGACCACGACCACGACGTCGGAGATCCGCCCGGTCCGCTGACCGGGCCCCAGGTCCGGCGTCCCGGCGGCTGCGGACGGCGCGCCGCCGGGACGACCCGCCGGCTCAGCGCCGCACCGGCGCCCACTCCGACTCGGCGCGCAGCACCGGCTTGAGCACCTTGCCGCCGGGGTTGCGGGGCAGCACCGCCGACCGCACGGACACGAACTGCGGCACCTTGAAGTCGGCCAGGTGGGCACGGGCGTGCGCCAGGAACGCCTCGAGGTCGAGCTCGGTGCCGGGCACCGGCACGACGACGGCGCCGACCTTCTCCCCCATCACCGGGTCGGGCACCCCGACGACGGCGACCTCGAAGACCCCCGGCGCGGCCGCCAGCGCGTTCTCCACCTCGACGCAGTACACGTTCTCGCCGCCGCGGTTGATCATGTCCTTGGCGCGGTCGACGACGTAGGTGAACCCGTCGTCGTCGATGCGCGCCAGGTCCCCGGAGTGCAGCCAGCCGTCGGTGAACGCCTGCGCGGTCGCCTCCGGCTTGTTCCAGTAGCCCTGGACGACGTTGGCGCCGCGGATGAGCAGCTCCCCGACACCGGTCTCCGGGTCCGGGTCGGCCACCTGCAGGTCGACCACCGGGGCGGGGAAGCCCACCGAGTCGGCGTGCGTGCCGGCGTACTCGTGCGGCAGGAACGTCGAGATCGACGACGTCTCCGACAACCCGAACCCGTTCCCCACCCGCGCCGCCGGGAACGCCTCCTTGATCCGCGCCACCAGCTCCGGCGCGATCGGCGCCCCGCCGTAGGTGGCGAACCGGACGCAGCTCACGTCGGTGTCGGCGAAGGCGGGCTGGTTGACCGCCAGCCAGAACACCGCGGGCACCGACGTGACGACCGCGATCCGCTCCTCGGGGATGACCCGCAGGAACCGGCCGACCTCGAACGCCGGCATGACCACCGCCGCCGCGCCGCCCTCCAGCGCCGGCAGCAGCTGGCTGTTGCAGCCGGTGACGTGGAACAGCGGCACGCTGATCAGGTTCCGCAGCGTCGGGTCGTGCCGGCCCAGCCCGACCACCCGGCGCGCGTTCTCCGTGTTGGTCAGGAAGTTCTCGTGGCTGGTCATCGCGCCCTTGGGGAAGCCGGTCGTCCCCGAGGTGTAGAAGATCGCCGCGAGGTCGGACCGGGTCAGCCCCTCCTCCACGTACGGCGCGCCGTCGGGCAGCGGCTCCCCCGGCGCCAGCACCACCCGCGCGCCGCTGTCGTCGACGACGTACTGCGCCTCGGGCTCGGTGAACCGGGTGTTCACCGGTACGGCCACCCCACCGGCCATCAGCGTGCCGAGGAAGCCCAGCACCCAGTCGGCGCCGTTGCCCAGCCGGATCGCCACCCGGTCGCCGCGGCCGACGCCGGCCTCGCGCAGCCCGCCGGCGACCCGCGCCGCGCCGTCCCACAGCTGCCGGAAGGTCAGCCGGGGGCCGTCGACCTCCACGACCGCCTCGCCGTCCGGGTCGCGCTCGACCGAGGCCCGCAGCATCGCGACGACGGACCCCGGCAGGTCGGTGTAGTGCTTGACGCCGGCCGCGTCGCGCTCGACCCCTGCCTCGTCGAAGGGGTGCAGCGCCATCTCAGTAGGTCCCGGTGTTCTCGAAGTACCGGCGCGGGACGTCCACCAGCATCGTGGTGATCTGCTCCTCGGTGACGCCGCGCTCGCGCACGTAGGGGAGGACGTCGTCGTGGATGTGCGTGTAGTGCCACTGCGGCAGGAGGTCCATGACGCCGGGGGCCAGCCAGTCGATGTAGCAGGAGGCGTCCTGCGAGAGCACCATCCGGTCGGCGTAGCCGCGGCGGCACATCTCGACCAGCGTGTCGGCGCGGGCCTCGAAGGTCGTGTCCAGGTTGATGCCGAACCGGTCCATGCCGAGGACGAAGCCCGCGTCGGCGAGCTCGGACAGGTGGTCGACGTCGGTGGTGTCCCCGCTGTGCCCGAGCACGACGCGGCCGGGGTCGACGCCCTCGTCGTCGAGCACCTTCTGGACGTCGAGCCCGGTGTGGCTGCCCGGGTGGGTGTGCACGGTGATCGGGGCGCCGGTGGCGCGGTGGGCCTTGGCGACGGCGCGCATGACCCGCTCCACGCCCGGGGTCAGGCCCTGGTGGTCGATGGCGCACTTGAGGAACGCCGCCCGGACGCCGGTGCCGGCGATGCCGTCGGTGATGTCGCCGACGAACATGTCGACCATCGGGTCGGGCACCTCGGCGCCGACGGCCTCGTTGAGCGCCGGGCCGCGGTAGTGGAAGAAGAACGGGACGTCGTCGTAGGTGTAGCAGCCGGTCGCGACGACGATGTTGAGGTCGACCTGCTCGGCGATCCGCTGGATGCGCGGGATGTAGCGGCCGAGGCCGATGACGGTGGGGTCGACGATGGTGCGCACGCCGGTCGCGGCCAGCCTCGTCAGCTTCTGCACCGCGTCGGCGACCCGGTCGTCCTCGCTGCCCCACTCGCCGGGGTAGTTCTGCTGGACGTCGGCGTTGAGCACGAACACGTGCTCGTGCATGAGGGTCGGGCCGAGTTCGGCGGTGTCGACGGGGCCGCGAACGGTCTGCACCTGGGGCAACGGGTCCTCCTCTGGGCCGGTGCCCGGACGACGCCGTCCGGGCACCGGCACGCTAGCGGGGACGTGACCTGCGTCGCACTGGGGTCAGCCGCCGGTCACCAGTTCCGCGGCCCGCTCGCCGACCATCACCGCGGTCGCCGCCGGCCCCCGCGAGGGCGCCTCGGGCAGCACCGACGTGTCGGCGACCCGCAGCCCGTCGACGCCGCGCACCCGCAGGTGCTGGTCGACGACGGCGCCCGGGTCGCCGTCCGGGCCCATCCGGGCGCTGCCGGCGAGGTGCACCGCCGTGGTCAGGTGCGCGCGGACCCAGCCGTCGAGGGCGGCGTCGTCGGCGAGGACGCCGGCCGGCGGGCCGGGGCGGGCGGCGACCAGCGGGGCCAGCGCGCGGGTGCTCAGCAGGCCGTCGGCCAGGCGCACCGCCTCGCGCAGCCGCCGCCGGTCGGTCGCGGTCGCCAGGTACCGGTGCTCGATCCGCGGCGGCGCCGCGGGGTCCGCCGACGCCAGCGACAGCCGGCCCCGGCTCTCCTCGCGGTACAGCCCGGCGGCCAGCGCGAGCGTGCGGTCGTCCCCGCCCCCGCCGGGGACCACCCGCCCCCAGGGCCGCAGCCACGGCAGCACCTCCAGGTCGCCGGGCACGGGCGAGTCCGAGGAGGTGGCGTTCAGCGACCCGTGCAGCGGCAGCGGCCAGTCGCCCTCGGGCAGCCCGGCCACGGGCACCCAGGGCAGGTGGACCAGCGGGTGGTCGGTCAGCCCGGCGCCCACCCCGGGCAGGTCGGCGACGACGTCGAGGCCGTGCGCGCGCAGGTGGTCGGCCGGGCCGACGCCGGACAGCAGCAGCAGGTGCGGCGAGCCGACGGCGCCCGCGGCCAGCACCACCTCGGCGGCGTGCACCGGGCCGGCGTCGGTGTCCACGCCCACCGCGCGGCCGCGCCCGACCAGCACCCGCCGTACCCGCACCCCGCCGCGCACCGTCAGTCGCGGCGACCCGCGCCGCGGGGACAGGTAGGCCATCGCCGCGTTGACCCGCAGGCCGCCGTCGACGGTGAACGGCACCGGTCCGTAGCCGGGCGGGCCGCCGGCGTTCTTGTCCGGCTCCTCCGGGACGCCGAGCTCCGCGGCCGCCGCGGCCAGCGCCTCCGTCAGCGGCGAGCCGCCGACGGGCCGGGTGACCGGCAGCGGGCCGCCGCGGCCGTGCCCCGGCCGGTCGCCGTACTGGCGGTCGTCCTCGAGCCGGCGCCAGGCCGGCAGCGTGGCGTCGAGGCTCCACAGGTCGTTGCCCGCGGCGGCCCAGCCGGCGTGGTCGGCGGGGGTGGCGCGGACGAAGTAGCCGCCGTTGACGGCGCTGGACCCGCCCACCACGCGCCCGCGCGGCAGCGGGGCGGTGGTGCCCGGGGTCAGCTCGGTGGTGAACGACCAGTTCGCGGGGTGCCCGGGCACGGTGGCGCGCAGCGTGGCGGCGTCGCGCAGGTCGGGCGGGAAGTCGGCGGGCCAGGGGTGGTCGGCGCCGGCCTCGAGCAGCAGGACGCGGCGGCCGGCGTCGGCGAGGCGGGCGGCCAGCGCGCAGCCGGACGATCCGGCGCCCACCACGACGACGTCCCAGCTCACAGGCCGAGGACCCCCGGCAGGTCCAGCCGCCGGACCTTGCCGGTGGAGGTGCGCGGCAGCTCCCCCACCGGGTGCAGGCTCTTGGGCCGCTTGGCCGGGGACAGCCGCTCCCGTGCCCAGGCGCCGAGGGCGGCGGGGTCCGCGGTGCCCACGTAGGCGGCGATCACCCGCTGCCCCCACTCCTCGTCGGGGACGCCGACGACCGCGCTCTCCACCACGTCCGGGTGCGCGTCGAGGACCGCCTCGACCTCGGCCGGGTAGACGTTCACGCCGCCGGAGATGACCAGGTCCTCGCGGCGGCCGTCGAGCCAGACGGTGCCGTCGGCGTCGACCCGGCCGAGGTCGCCGACCGTGACCCGGTCGCCGCGCCAGGCCGCCGCGGTCTTCTCCGGCGCGCGCCAGTACTCGAACCGCGCCCACCGCGGCACGGCGCACCACAGCTGGCCGCGCGCGTCGGTCTCCAGCCGCCGGCCCGGCCGCGCGCGGCCGACGCTGCCGGGGTGCGCCAGCCAGTCGTCGGCGGAGCAGACGGTGAACTGGGCCTCGGTGGAGCCGTAGAACTCCCAGACGCTGCCCGCCGGCAGCGCGTCGAGCACCGCCCGCTTGAGCGGCTCGGGGCAGGGCGCGCCGGCGTGCGCGAGCACGCGGAGGGAGGACCAGTCGACGTCGTCGCGGGCGAGCAGCCGGCGCAGGTGGGTGGGGACGCAGAACGTCGTCGTGGGGGCGAGCGTGCTGACCGCCGCGGCCGCCCGGGCGGCGTCGAACGGGCCGGGCAGCAGCACCTCGCCGCCGGCCAGCAGCGTGTGGACGGCGAACCGCAGCGGCGCCGAGTGGTGCAGCGGGGAGAGCACCAGGTGCCGGTCGGCGGCGGTGAAGCCCCAGAGGTCGATCTCCTCGGCGGCCAGCGCGCGGGCGTCGCCGTCGTCGAGGACGCCGGACCACACGCCCTTGCGGCGCCCGGTGGTGCCCGACGTGTAGTGCATCGGCCGGGCCAGCGGCACGTCGGCGAGGTCCGCCTCGTCGTCGCCGGTGAGCAGCCGCTCGGGCGCCGGACCGGCGTCGAGGGCCGCGTCGGCGTCGTCGGCGAGGGCGGCCCGCTCGGCGGCGGGCAGCGCCGGGTCGAGCACCACGGGCACGATCCCGGTGCGCAGCGCCCCGAGGACGACGGCCAGCAGCGCCGGGGAGGACGCCGCCGAGACCAGCAGCCGGTCGCCGCGCCGCAGCCCCGCCGCCCGCAGCGCCGCCGCGGCCCGCCGCTGGTCGCGCTCGCTGTCGGCGGCCCGGACGACGGCGGTCACGGCAGACGCACCCGGTCGCCGTCCACCACGACGTGCCCCTCGGCGGCGAGCTTGGCCAGCGTGGCGCGGGTCGACTGCGCGGCCGCCGGCCACAGCGCCCGGGGCACCTCGGCGTAGACGTCGGCCACCACCGCGTCGACGGTGCCCGCCCCGCGGACCAGCGCGGCCAGCAGCTGCGACTCCCGGAACGCGCGGTGGGCGAGGTAGAAGTCGAGCACGGCGCCCGGGTCCTCGGTGAGCTCCGGTCCGTGCCCGCAGTACAGCGCGCTCGGCCCGAGGTCGTGCACCCGCCGCAGCGACTCCAGGTAGGCGACGACGTCACCCTCCGGGTGCGTGACCACCGACGTCCCCCGGCCGAGGACGTGGTCGCCGACCAGCACCGCCCCGGACTCCAGCCGGAAGGCCAGGTGGTCGGGGGTGTGCCCGGGCGTCGGGACGACGTCCAGCGCGGTGCCCGCCAGACGCAGCCGCTCCCCCGGCTCGAGCAGCCGGCCGCCGGGCCCCGCGACGGCGGCGTCGGCCGCGGCGACCGGCGCGCCGAACCGGGCCCCCCACGGCTGCGCGGCCTCGGCGTGGTCGCCGTGGTGGTGGGTGACCAGCACGGCGACGCAGCGCGCGTCGCGGGCGGCCAGCGCCTCCTCCACCGCGGCGAGGTGGGCGGGGTCGTCGGGACCGGGGTCGACCACGACGGCCTGCCCGCTGCCCGGCGCGCCGACGAGGTAGGTGTTGGTGCCGTCGAGGGTCATGCCCGACGGGTTGGGGGCCAGCACGCGGGTGACCAGGGGCTCGAGGTCCGCCGTCCGCGGCAGCCCGCCGGGGGCGGGGAGGTCCCAGGTGACGCGTGGGTCGACGGGGGCGCGCACGACCGCACGGTAGTCCGCGCCCGCACGCGGACCGCCCGACCGGCCGTTAGCCTCCGAGCATGCGATCGATCGCGCACCTGTCCCGCTCCGCCGTCGTGGCGGCGGCCGCGGCCGTCCTGCTCACCGCCTGCGGCGACGGGGGCGACGGGTCGGGCAGCGGGGAGGCCGCCGAGTCCACCGCCGCGAGCACCTCGAGCTCCGCCGAGTCCAGTGGCGACCCCAGCGGCTCGTCCTCCGCGGGCAGCGACGACCCCGCCGTCGCGGCGTTCTGCGAGCAGGCCGCGCAGTACGAGGAGCTCGGCAACCAGCTCTCGGCCGCGACGACCGAGCAGCTGCCGGGCCTGCTGCAGCAGGCGGCCGCCGCGTTCGACTCCGTGCAGCCGCCGGCCGAGATCGCGAGCGACTGGCAGGTCGTGGGCGACGCCGTGCAGGCCTTCTCCGACACCGCCAACTCCGTCGACCTCAGCACCCCCGACGGCCAGGCCCAGCTGCAGACCGCCGCCCAGCAGTTCGTGACCGTCGCCCAGGGCCCGGAGGCGACCAACGTCACCGAGTTCGGCGAGCAGAACTGCGGCGCCGCCGCTCCCACCTCCTAGCCGCCACGACGACGGCCCGCTCCCCGCTCGGGGGGCGGGCCGTCGTCGTGTCCGGCCCGGTCAGCGGCGGGCGGGGACGGTCCCGGCGAGCACCGCGGCGGCCAGGCCCGCGAGCACGACGAGGACCAGCGCGGCGGACAGCCCGACCCCCTCGGCGAGCACGCCGACGGCGGGCGGCCCGGTGGCCGAGCCCAGGTAGCCGACGGTGGTGACCGTGGCGATGGCGGCCGGTGCCGGGATCCCGGCGCCGCCGCGGTGCGGCGCGTCCGGCGCGGCACCGAGCACGACCGGCGCCAGCGGGGCCACCGCCAGCCCGACGAGCGCCCAGCCGGCCAGCGCCCAGCCCGCGGTGGGCGCCAGCGCCGCCAGCCCCGCCCCGGCCGCGACGGCCAGCCCGCAGCCCCGGACGACGGCGGCGCGGCGGCACCGCAGGAGCAGCCGGTCGCCGGGGAGCCGGCCCACGACCAGCGCAGCGGTGACGGCGAGCAGGCCCGCGGCGGCCAGCCCCGGCCCGGCGCCGTGGTCGGCCCGCAGGTGGACGGCGACCCACTGGGTGGCCGAGGCGTCGACGAGGAACGCGCACGAGGCCACCGCGCCCAGGCCGAGCAGGCCCCGGCGGGACCCGGCCGATCGCGGGCGCGCGGGCGCCGGGAGCTCGCGCAGCAGCAGCCGCGTCGCGGGACCGCCGGCGACGAGACCGGCCGCGGTCGCCGCGCCCAGGTGCACGCCGAGCGGGACGTCCGCGGCGGCGGCCGCCGTCGCCCCCAGCGCGCCGGCCAGCAGCCCGACCCCCTGGGCGGCGTGCAGGCCGGAGAGCACCGGGCGCCGGCACTGCCGCTCCAGCGCCACGCCCTGGGCGTTGAGCGCGACGTCGACGACGCTGTTGGCAGCGGCCCAGCCGGCCAGCGCGGCCGCCAGCCACGGCAGGGACGGCGCCGCCGCCGCGACCGACAGCAGCGGCGCGTAGCCGGCCAGGCCCAGCGCCGCCCCGGCGCGGCTGCCCCGGCGGGTGACCAGCGCGCTGCCCAGCGGCAGGCCGAGCAGCGCCCCGCCCTCGACGGCGAGGACCGCGACCGCCAGGCCACCCGGGCTCAGCCCCAGCCGCTCCTGCACCGCGGGGACCCGCCCGGCCCAGCTGGCGGCGAGCAGCCCGGTCAGGAGGAAGAGGACGCGGGTCGCCGCCACGGCCCGGCCCGCGGTGGGCTGCTCGACGGTCACCCCCGGGACATCGGCCGCCGGGGCCGTGACCATCCATCAGGATCGGCTGGGACGGTCCTGACGTCCGGTCATGGCAGGGGCAGACTGCGGGCCGTGCTGGACACGACGAGGCTCGTGACGCTGCACGCCGTCCTCACGCACGGCTCGTTCACCGCGGCGGCGGCCGCGCTGCACCTCACCCAGCCGGCGGTCTCCCGCCAGGTGAGCCTGCTGGAGCGGCAGCTCGGCACGCTGCTGGTGCACCGCACGCAGCAGGGCGTGCGGCCCACCGAGGCCGGCCGCCTGCTGCTCGCCCACGCGGAGACGCTGCTCGCGGGCCTGGAACGGGCCGAGCGCGAGGTGCGCGACCTCGCCGGCCTCACCCGCGGCACCGTGCGGCTGGGCTCCTTCCTCTCCGCCCTGGTGTACCTGTCCGCCGAGCTGGCCGCGGCGCTCGGCGAGCGCCATCCCGGCCTCGTCGTCGTCGACGAGCTGGTCGACCGGGCCGCGGCCCTGGCCCGGCTGCGCCGGGGTGGACTCGACCTCGCGCTCGTCTGCGAGCCCGACCTGGAGCCCGCCCCGCCTGCCGACGACGTCGAACTGCACGCCCTGTTCGACGACCCGCTGCGCGTCGCGCTGCCGGCCGGTCACCGCCTGGCCGGCGCCGCCGCGGTGCGGGTGCGCGACCTGGCCGCGGACACCTGGATCCGCCCGCACGACGGCTCGGCCGCCCGCCGGCTGGACGCGGTGCTCGCCCGCGCCGGGGTGACGCCGCCGCTGCTGCTGGCCGGCCACGGCGACGAGCCGGTGGAGACCCAGGCGCTGGTGGCGGCCGGCCGCGGCGTCGCGCTGACCCACGACCTCACCGTGGTCGTCGGCGGGCACGACCTCGTCCTGCGCCCGCTGGCCGACGAGCCGGGCTCCCGCCGGGTGCAGGCGGCGGTGCTGCCGGGACCGCGCCCGCCGGCGACCGCCGCCGCGCTGGCCGCGCTGCAGCGGATCGGCGCGGCCCGCCGCGCCCGGCTCAGCAGCCGCTGATCGACACCCCGCGGGCGCGCAGCCACGGCACCGGGTCGACCTGGCCGCCGTGGAGGGCGCCCGAGGGGTGGACCTCGAAGTGCAGGTGCGGGCCGGTGGACTGGCCGCGGTTGCCGACCTCGGCGATCGGCTCGCCCGCGACGACGCGCTCGCCGGTGCCGACGTACTCGGCGTTGACGTGGCCGTAGACGGTGACCGCGCCGTCGTCGCCGCGGATGTAGATCGCCAGGCCGAAGCCGGTCGCCGGGCCGTGCCGGACGACGACGCCCGAGGTGGCCGCGTAGATCGGCGTCCCGATCGGGGCGGCGATGTCCACGCCGCCGTGCAGGACGCCCCAGCGGGCGCCGAAGCAGCTCGAGGTCCGGCCCGAGGTCGGCTTCACGTAGCCGGACCCGCTGACCTCGGAGGCGGCGGCCGTGCGGGTCCCCGACGACGCCGCGGCGCGGTCGGCGGCGGCCTCGGCGGCGGCCTCCTCGGCGGCCTGGGCGGCGGCCGCGGCCGCGGCGGCCTCCTCCTCGGCCTTCTGCCGCTGCCACTCCTGGTAGGCGTCGCGGGCGCCCTGCAGCTCCAGCAGGTGGATCTGCGCCGCCTGCAGCTGCTGGTCCAGCGTCGCCTTGTTCGCCTCGGCCGCGGCGACGGCCGTCTGCTGCGCGGCCACCTGCGCGTCGGCCGCGGCCTTGGCGTCGGCGGCCTGCTGCTCGGCCGCCGCGGCCGCGTCCCGGGTGGCCCGCGCGGCGGACTCGGCGTTGGCCTGCCGGACCCGCGCGACCTCGAACTCCTCGAGCACGTCGACCTGGGTGTCGGCGACGTAGTCCAGCAGCGCGGCCCGCTGGACCAGCTCGCCGGGGCCGGCGGAGTCCAGCAGCGCCGCCGCGGTGGCCAGGGTGGGGTCGTTGACGTAGCTGTCGCGGGCGAAGCCGGCGATGCGGTCGATCGCGGCGTCGACGGCGTCGGTCGCGGCCTGCAGGTCGGCGGCGGCCTGGTCGGCGGCCGCCTGGGCCTGGAGCAGGGCCTCCTCGGCGGCGAGGTAGGCGGTGCCGGCCGCCTCGGCCTGCACACCGAGCCGCTCGAGCTCGCTCTCGGCGGCGGCCACCTCGGCGGCGAGCCGGCCCACCTCGGCGGCGGCCGCCTCCTGGGCCGCCTGGGCGCCGGCGATCTCGCCGTCGCTCGGGTTCACCGGTGGTGGCGGGACGGCCAGGGCGGGCCCGGCGGTGCCGAGCAGGACCGCACAGGAGAGCAGGCCGACCAGGGCGGCGCGGACGCCGCCACGGCGGCCGCGGGTCCGGGCGGGACGGCACTGCGGCATCGGGCGCTCCCTGGGGAAGAGGGGTGGTGCAGGTGCGGCGTCAGCGTCGTCCGGCGGACACGCGCCACAGTGGCAACACGCGGCACGGAAGTCACACCGTGACCGCACGACACAGTCACCGACATCCGTCACGTCACTTGTCGACACCCCGGGCGGCGGACTGGAGACCCCCTCGGGGGTGACGGACGGCACGTCCGCACGTTCTAGGCTCGACGGTCGTGGACGTCTTCGGCTCCGGCGCTGAACAGGTGGTCTTCTGCTCCGACCCGGCCTCGGGCCTGCGGGCGGTGATCGCCGTCCACTCGACGGCGCTGGGCCCCGCGCTGGGCGGCACCCGCTTCCACCCCTACGCCTCCGAGGACGAGGCGGTCGCCGACGCGCTGCGCCTGGCCCGGGCGATGACCTACAAGAACAGCCTGGCCGGCCTCGACCTCGGCGGCGGCAAGGCCGTGGTCATCGGCGACCCGCGCACCGACAAGACCGAGGCGCTGCTGCGCGCCTACGGCCGGTTCGTCGAGGCCCTCGGCGGCCGGTACCTCACCGCCTGCGACGTCGGCACGACCAACGCCGACCTCGACCTCGTCGGCCGCGAGACCCGCTTCGCCCACGGCCGCTCCGAGGTGTACGGCGGGTGCGGGGACTCCTCGGTGCTCACCGCCTTCAGCGTCTTCCAGGGCATGCGCGCCGCAGCCCAGCACCGCTGGGGCGAGCCGACGCTGTCCGGGCGCACCGTCGCCGTCGCCGGCGTCGGCAAGGTGGGCGGCTGGCTGGTCGACCGGCTCGTGGCCGACGGCGCCGACGTCCTCGTCACCGACGTCGACCCCGCCGCGGTGCAGCGGGTCCTCACCCGGCACCCCGGCGTCGAGGCGGTCGCCGACACCGCGACCCTGGTGCGCTGCCCGGCCGACGTCTACGCGCCCTGCGCCCTCGGCGGCGCGCTCGACGACGCGACGGTCGCCGCCCTGCAGGCCGAGGTGGTCTGCGGCGGCGCGAACAACCAGCTCGCCCACGAGGGCATCCCGGACCGGCTGACCGCGCGCGGGATCCTCTACGCCCCCGACTACCTCGTGAACGCCGGCGGGGTCATCCAGGTCGAGGACGAGCGGCACGGCACGTCACGCGGAGGACCTGGAGGGGGCTTCTCCTTCGCCCGTGCTGAGGCCAGGGCCGCAGGGATCTACGACACGGCCCTGCGCGTCTTCCAGCGCGCAGACGCCGAGGGAGTGTCCCCAGCGGTCACAGCGGACCGCATGGCCGAGGAGCGCATTGCGTCCGTCGGTCGGTTGACGCAGATTCGACTGCCTCACTGACCAGGGGGGCACGAACGCCAAGATCACCCGCAGGTACGAGCTAGCGGAAGTCATAAGAGCTGGTCAGCCACTACAGGTAGCACGATCCGCCACGCTGTTCGGACCTTGACGAGCGGAACCCCGGAGCCGACCCTTGGCGCACCGTCGAATAGGGCCGGTGGTGGTCATGGGGTGGTATGCCTGGTCATTCCTTGGCGTGTGCGTAGCCCTGTGGCTCATGGGGCGTAGTGCTAGCAAGTACAGCGCAAGCGAAGGAACTGCTGGTCACTGCCGTACTTGCGGCGGCATCGGTAGGAAGCTCGGCGCTGGATGGAACCTCATGTGCGAGTCCTGTGGCGGTAGCGGCAGGCCGCGCTAACGCTGCTACCAGGTGGGTCGCCGCCGGACAGGACTAGGGATGCGGCCGCAGCTAGAGCCGAGCGCAAGATCCTGGCCGAGCGGCAGCAGGTCTGCATCCGGTACGCCACTCACATGGTGGCTTGGCGCTGGTACCGGGTGGGCGGTCCATGAAGGCCGCTCGATCGAGGTAGGCGACGAAGCCGTCGCGTTCGTCCACCGGGCCGGTGCTGCCCTATTGGACTGCCGCAGGCGCAGGGACCGGCCAGGCGGCTACTGCAACTCGTAATCGGGGTTCTCCTCGGCGTGCCGCAGCACCGCCCGGAGCGCCTCGTCGCGGCTGCGCGCCCCCTGCCCGCCCTGCGTGTAGGCCATCCACAGCTCGTCGATCTCGGCGGGCGGCTTCGGGTCTCGGTAGACCATGCCCACCCGGCGGCCGTTCACATAGACCTCCTCGACCTGCCCGCCGAACTCGGCCCTGAAGCGCTTCACGATGTCGTAGTCCACGCCTGAGGACCCTAGATGCGGGCACTGTTCAGCGTTCCGGCGCGGGACGGCCGCGCCGGTCAGACTGCGCCGGTGGACGCCTCAGGCTGCGGAACCGACCGCCGTCTAGGCAGCCGGACCCGCTGCCACCAGCGCCTCCGGACATCCGACGGGTCGTCCACTACGCGCTCGCGGGTCAGCCGCTCGAGGTCGTTCAGCGCGTCCCGGTACGCGGACGCCTGCCGCCGGACGGCCTTCACCGCGTCGGGGTCCGTCGCACCGTCCCCGTCCTGTTGGGTGACGATGACGCGAGCCAACCGCGACGGCAGGTCTGTAACCCGATCCGACAGCCACACGACCTTCGCGCGCACCAACGGATCACGCACCACCAGCCGCGCGGTCAACAACGCGCGTCCGTGGGCAACGGCCCGGGACGGGTGGTCCTTCAGAGCAGGCGTCCGCACCAGTGCCAGCACGTCTGCCCGCTCGGCCGCTGTCGTCACAGCGCCCAGGCTGTGGACCCACTCGCGCCCGGTGACCAGCACCTCGGCCAAGGCCTCACGCTGCTCCACGCGTCGCTGCTCTTGCCGGTCCAGCAGCCGCATGGCCAGGGTGTGCCGCTGGGTCAGCCGGACGCCCAGCAGCGTGGCCGTGGCCGTGATGACGCCGGTGATGATGCCGGTCCAGACGATGCCCCCGGTCACGGGAAGCAGCCGGGGTAGTCGGACACCAGCCGGGCCAGGTCCTCCTCAGTGGCGGGGAAGGTGAGCCACGCATGGCCGCAGTCCTTGAAGGGCTGGCCGCTGGGGTTGCCCACCACGGTGGACTCGCAGGCCCCGTCCCAGATGGACCCCTCCACGTAGCGGCCACCGATAGCGCCGCAGGCGCGCCGGTCCTCGGCCGCCTGGGCAGCCTCTGCTGCTGCCGCTGCGGCGGCTGCGGACTCCGCTGCGGTGGACGATGCCGCCGCAGCCTCATCCTCGGCGGCCCGCTCGTCGCAGGCAGCGATCCACTCGTCGGCCAGCGCCCGCGCCTGCGGCAGCGACACCCCCACGTAGTCCGCGAACACTCGGTCCAGGCCGGGGTCGCCGGCGTTGTCGCCGGTCGCCAGGTAGTCCAGGATCTCCGCACCGAGGTCACACTGCGGGTACTGCGCGGGTATCAGCCCTCCGTCGGCGGCTGCCTCGTAGGGCGCGGTTGTCTCGCCAGCCGGCGCGGCGGCGGTGTACGGCGCGGGGGTCCCGGTGCCAGCCACCGGGGACGTGCACCCGGCCAAAGCCACCGCAGCGACGGTCAGCGAGGCAGCAGTCACGATCCGCACGGACGCAGCGTCGCACCTGCCGCACAGCGGCCCCGCCGCGCCGCGCCGCTCGGGACGGGCACCGGCACAGCGGCCAGACCTCAAGGAGGAAACCCGGCCGCACCACACTCGTCTCACCGACCCCTCCTGTCACGGAGCTGCCCGGCGCGGTGGTCCAAGGCGGCGATGCTGGCGGGCATGGCACAGGACTACGTGACGGGCCGGGAGCACGACGTGGGCAACGCCCCGAAGTTGGGCGACACCGTGGGCAAGGACAGGATCGCAGCGGGGTGGGCGCACGCGGTGATCCGCCAGGACGCGGACAGCGGCGCGGGACCGTGGCGGGCGGTCTGCGGGGCGAGCGTGCGTGTCCTGCGGGGGCCGTGGACCCCCGGCCGGGGTCTTGGCTCGGGTCACCCGTGCCCCGAGTGCAGAGCGCTCGTCCCTGCGTGATGCACGGCCGGGCGGACCGCCTGGCCCGATGGCCCGGCGACTGGCCCACCGTCGCCGGTGCAAGGATCGGGTCGCCTCCTCGGGTCCGCCTGAGGTGGTGGTGGGCCGCCGGTCACCGGCGGCAACCGTTGGGGGTGGTTCCTCAGCGGCCCGGCCAGGGCGCGCACTGGTGCCGGAGCCTCGGCGGTCCTAGGTGGCCGCCGGGGTGCCACCACTCCTCGGCCGGGCGTGGGTGTCCGATCACGGTTGCCCGGCTGCGGAGGTGGCGGGCGGCGGGTCGTCCGGGTCCAGCGGCTGGCCGCGCCGGGCGCACAGCCGGGCCTCCATCGCGGCACGGGCTGCGTCCCGCTGATCGTCATGGCGGGCGTTCGCACGTGCGGCGGCGCGGCGGCGGCGGATCAGCCGGGCGCGGCGGTCCGGGTCAGCGGGCATGGCGCGGCCCTCCACGTGGTGGCTCAGCAGTAGCGCAGGGGGTCAGCATCGTCGCCCCCCGTCGGGCGCGCAGGAGGCGGCCCACGGTCAGGCCTGGCAGGACTGCCAGCGGCGGCCAGGCCACCAGCGCCCAGCCCAGTACGACACGACGACTTACCGCCCTTCATCGGGCACCGGCCGGGGGACGGCCTGGCGGGTGTCCGCCGGGTGACGGCCGCGCCGCCACGCGCCAGGGAGATGCCCGCTCTGGCACAGGAAGTCGTCGAGGGCGATGAGCCGGTCCGCCAGGGCGGCGGCGCGGGCAGCTTGCGCGGGCGGGTCCGCGTCAGCGCGGGGGGTGGTCAGCGCGGCGGCCAGCGCCAGCGCCTCGAAGCGGCAGGCGTCCGGGTCCATCAGGCAGCCCCGCCCAGGGTGTCGAAGCCCCGGAGATCCCGCAGCCAGCCCGCGCGCCCGGCGGTGTCCGCCGCTGCGAGAAAGCGGGTGCCGGGGTCGCTGCTGCCGCCCAGGTGCGCGGCCTGGCTGAGAAGCCGCTCGCGCACCTCGTCCGCCACCGAGGGCAGGGCGTCGAGCCGGCTCGGCACGTCCGCATGACTGCCGGTCACCTCCCACCGGGCGGCCTGCGCGGCGGTCCAGCCGTCCACGGTGGCGAGGACGCGCTGGCGGTGCTCCAGGTCCACCCACCGCCACAGGTCCAGGCGGGCGCAGAGCGCAGGCAGGTCGTCTAGGTCGGACCACGTGGGCACGGTGTCGGCAGCCAGGGCGGCGGCCATGCGGTCCCGGCAGGCGGCGAAGGTCAGCGCGTCCCGGTGGGCGGTGTAGTTCAGGGACTCCAACGCCAGCCGGGTCATCTGCTGGCGGCGCTCGGCCGGGGTTGGCCGTTGCCGGGCAACAGTGACCGGCTCGTCGGCGGCCACGCGCCACGGGCGGGCCTCCCCGCCGACGTCGATGTGCGTCCAGCGGGTGCCCGTCCGGCAGCCGGTGACGGTGCGGCCGGTGTCCAGCAGGTCCCCAGCGCGCACGGCGCGGGCAGGGACGTCGGTGAGGTATGTCTCGGGCACTTCGGGCTCCTCGGATGCTGGCCGGGGGGCTGCTGGTCAGGCGGCGTGCTCCGGCCGGGGTGGTGGTGGGGTGGTGCGGCAGGCGCGGCGGGGGGCGGCCGGTCAGTCCACCCCCCGCCCGTCGCAGGGTCAGTCCGTGGGCAGGTAGTGCTCGACGGCGCAGGCGCGCCAGCCCTCCTCGCGGCCGAGGTCGTGGGCGGCCAGCAGTGCGCGCCGGACCGCCTGTTCCACGACCCCGGCCATGCGCACCGGCTGGTCCCCCAGGACCTCGCGGATCGCGGCCAGGGCGGCAGCGTTCGCGTCCCGGGCGGCGCGCCGAGCGGCGTCCACCGGGTCCGGGTCCGGCGCGGTGTCCTGCGGCGCGGCCGCCCGGTCCACCGGCCGCACGCGGAAGGTCGCCACGTGCTGCGGCCGGGGGTGGGACCGGTTCAGGCCGGGCAGTCGGACGTCGACGGTCGTGCCGTCGGGCCGCCACCGCAGGGTCACGCGGTCCACAGCCAGCGGGACCACCAGGCGCAGCGCCTCGTAGATGGCCTGCTCGACGGTCTCGCGGTCCTCGGCGGACCGCCGGTCAGGGACACCGGCATGGGCTGGACGCCGCGCACGTGGGCGATGGCCATGTTGTCGGCGCGGACGGTATGGGTGGCGCTGGTGACGGTCACCGGGTGCCTCCTGGTGGTGGTGGGTGTTCGCCGGGGTGGTCAGCCCCGGTGCCGGACGGGCCGGTCCGGCGTGGGCAGCTTGCGTCACCTCGGGACCCGTCGGCAATGAGCGGCATGAACCGGCAAGGACCGGCAACGGCGCTACCTTGACGGCATGACGACGCAGGACCAGCCAGGCCCCAGCGGCACCACCCGCCCACCTCCCGTCACGGCGCGGGAGGTGGCGCTGGTCCGCGTCCTGCTGGCCGCCGAACCCGGCTGGCAGTCGTGCACCGAACTGGCGGCGGCGGCCGGGGTGCCCGTGCGCACCGCCCGGCACCTGCTGGCCCGCCTATGCACCGTCGGGCTGGTGGACCTCGCACCAGTGCGGCCCGGGCCGCGCTACCGGCTGGCGGACGGTTCCCAGCGCGGGGCGTACCTGCACCGGGTGGACGCGGCAGCGGAAGTGCTCGGACTACGGCCGTAGGCGGCACCGGCACCCGTCCCGTAGCGGATGCTGGTGCGGCCGGGATGCACTGCCACCGCCTCCGCCGGCTCGTTTCTTGCCGTCGCGCTCCGCCGTCGTCGCCGCCTTAGACCAGGGGTCCACAGCCCGGAAGAGGCCACGGGACCAGCGGCGTAAAATAGGTCACAGGGAACGCATCGGGCGATCCCGGAGACGAGCGCACAGGCGCTCGGGAAGGAGCGCGCCGTCATGGCCGCAACCGTTCTGTTCGTGAGCGTCAACAAGTCCTTCAGGCCGTGGATGACGGTTACCCAACTGGAGCCGTGGGCGGAGCGCGCCTGGGCGATCAGCGTGGCGAAGGCGTCGACCTGCGACCGGGTCATCGCCGTCTTCGACGGCTGGCCGGTGGCCGCCTGGCGTCTGCGCGGCGCGTTCCCGTCGCCGGACGAGACCTACCTAATGAACGACGGCAGCACCCGGCCGCGCACCTGCCTGGCGCTGGGCGACCCGCTGCCGCTGCTGCGCGAGTACATGGAGTGGGAGTACCCGGCGCTGCGCCGGGGCGTCGCGACGGCCAAGTGGGACGACCTCACCCCGCTCGCCGCTGACCACGACCACGCCTTCATTGACTGGAAGGACCAGTCCAGCCAGGTGCTCTGACTGATGGACAGCAGCGCCCCGGCCCTATGCAGCGTCGGGGCGCTGCCGTCAGATGTGGCGCGTCACGCGCCCGGGCCGATCGTTTGATGCGCCCGACGGTTGTGCCCGCGAACGTCAGTTGGAGATTGGGCACATCCCCCCCTCGCTGACGCGCTCTCCACCCGAAGCCGGCGGCTCGGAGGGTCAGGCTTGACCAGACTGACCAGACTGACCAGACGGCGTACCTGCTGGCTGCCCGCTGGGCTGACCGATGTTCGGTGAGCTGCTCCCGAGGGCCGGGGCGAAGGTCCCCACGCCGCCGAGAACGATGGTGGCTAGGGCGCACACGGTCACCATCGGCGTTGCCCAGGCTTTGTCCGACTCGAGCAACCAGCCAGACAGCATCAGTACGCAGATGGCCAGGGCGACGGTCCCAGCGACACCACTGATGATGATGGCGAAACGCCATGCCTCCTTGCGTGCCCTCAGAGTGGGCAGCAAGAACACCGACGCAGCCATCAGGACCGGCAGGAGCTGGGCGACGGTACTGAAGAACTCCACAGCGAAATGGTGAAGCCGCGAACAGCCAGGCTTACGTGCGACACCCCGATGCGCTGCGCGTCACACAGCCCAATCAGCAGGAAAACACCTGCTCGCCGCCCACCTCCTCCGGGGAGTAGAGGCCGATGGTGCTGACGTTCGCCGCCGGGCTGTACGCCCCTGCATCGAGCCGCCACTGGTAGGCCGCGCCGCAGATGGCGTTGGCCAGGTCCCGGTCCACGGTCGCTGGCGTCCAGTCCGTGAAGATCAGCATCGCGGTGCCGCCGGCCAGGAGCTGCACCGAGGTGGTGTGGCCCCACGCCTCCGGCCCAGCGGTGACGGAGGCCTGTGCGATGAAGTCGTCTAGCACGTCCCCGGCGGTTGCCGGCCGGCTCGAGGAGGGCGAGGCGGCGGGCGTTGACGACGTGGTCGCCGGGGACGACGTCGATGGTGCGGCGGGCGATGAGGTGGACGGCGTGGCCGTGGCGGCTGCGCCACCGTCGGCCTCCCCACCGCAGGCGGTGACGCTGAGGGTCACGGTGGCAGAGATCAGAACAGCACTACCGGCACGCATGTCTCTCCTGTGGTTCATCGGCCGTGCTGACCGAGCATGTGGATCCTCACGTACCGGAACACCGACGGCCGTCAACGACGGCGGCGCGTCACCCATAGCACCCCACGGGCGTCACCCGACCATCGCCGCCAGGCGCGCTCCCCCTTCCGGGCGACCGCCTGCCGCATTGCAGCGGTTGAGGTGGGAGCGGCCGACGAGACTGTGCCGGTGACCTACACCGCGACGGCAGTGCTGCCCAGCGCCGATGTAGGCCGAGCGACGGCTGCGCTGCGGGCCGCGCTGCGCCTAGCAGTGGCGGCGGGGTCGCCCAGCGAGGTGCCGGACTGGAGCACCCTGGTTGTCACCGGGCCGGTGGTCACCCCCGATGCGGCGGCTGGGCCGGCTCGTGGCACGAGTACACGGGCACGGTCACCACCAAGACGTGACGGAACACGTCTGCCTGGTGCGAGATCAGGTGGCGTCTGCGCCTGGACCGCTGCCCCTAACCGACCGACGAAGAAGGAGCCGCTGCCGCCACCGCCGCCGGACCTCCTGCGGGTCGTCCACCACCCGCTCCCGGGTCAGCCGCTCCAGGTCCTTGAGTGCCGTCAGGTACGCCCCCACGCTGCTGGCCAGTTGATCCAACAGCTCTACGGGCGAGTGGATGCCACCCCCGGGAGCCCGCATGATCCGACTCACGGCGACAGCGTATGAACCCATGCGGGTCGCTACGGGCGCATGACCTGTCGGGTTCCGCGCGCATGTGCCGCCTAGTCCTGTCGACCGACGCCGACGCAACCCCAAGGGACCCATCAGCCTCGTTAGATAACTCCAATGATGGCGGCTATGCGTGCTCCACCTTGGCGGACCGTGTGCCTGGATACGGTCCGCCGGTGCACCAGGACTACCGCTTGCTCCCCCTCGATGATCTGGAGCTGCTCGAGAAGCAGACGCTGCGCATGATCGTCCAGGCCCTCCAGCAGTACTCAGGGGAAGCCAAGAGGATCTTCGACAACGCACCCCCGAAGGGCACGGAGGTCATCGTCCTGGCGGAGGACCTGACGCAGTACGCCCTTGAAGTTGCTGAGATTTACCCGATCGACCGGCGCTTCGCCGGCTTCATCGACTACAAGCGCAGCCGCTGGTTCCCCACCTCCGCCGGCCTCATCCCGCAGGTGCTACTGGCCGATGCGAAGGCATCGAAGGAGAACAACCGCGACACTTTGCAGGCGTCTCAACTGCCCATGGACGCGGACTTCAACGTCACGGTTGACGGCGTTACGACAGCGCACCACCTGGACGCGGGCGTGCCGCAGCACATGGAGATCCCCTCGGCGGGTGGCGTGCTGCACGCGGTTACCACGTCGATCTTCGTGCACATGTACTACCGCGACGTGAGCAAGATCCAAGAGCCGTACCGCGACCTGAAGGACATCTACGTCTTGGCGGTCCCGCACGGCAGGCTGAAGGACAAGTACAACCCCAACGCTTCTACCGGCTTCTGGGGCAAAGGCAAGCACTCCGACGCGCGGCAGGAGGACCCACGCATCCGCGTCTACTTCGACCGGCTGCGGCAGGCCTGCCCCTGGCGGCTTCAGCAGTTGACCTACGCCGGGTCCACCGATGGCTTCACGCAGGCGATCTGGCGGGACGTGGACGCTAGCGGGTTTGAGACGAACGAGCCGTTCCTGTACCTGCCTCGTCCGATTCAAGGGGAAGCGTGAGCACCTGCTGGGTGCTCGCCTCTATGTAGGCCCGCATGTACTCGTCCTGCACGTCGATGCCGACGAAGCGCCCGCCGAGGGCGCGGGCGACGTGGCCGGTGGTGCCCGTACCCATGAAAGGGTCCAGGCAGGTGCCGCCCTTCGGCAGCGTCGCCGTCAGCGCGCGCGTAGCGAGTCCCTTCGGCATGACGGCCAGGTGCTCGGCACGGTTGGCGGCGACGGGCACGGACCACAGGTCGCCCGGGTTACGGCCCAGCGGGTGGTTGCGGAAGACGTTGTCGCCAACCTCGACGCGCATGGCCTCGTCGTACGTGTCGTCCAAGTTGAGCAGCGTCTTTAGCTGAAGCCACGTCTCCGGCGGAGGTAGACGTGAGCCGATGACGTCGGTCCGGAAGTAATGCCGCGTCCGCTCAAAGGGCTGCTGGATCTGCTCCGCGACCCACCCGATAGAGCGCTTCTCTCGCTTGAGCGCGACCCGCAGGTATGCCGCCAGCTCGACAGACTCAGGAGCGTTGGGGCGGCGCTCCACTTCCTTCAGTCCGTCGATGGTGGAGCGGTGCCGCGGGGAGTTGAGCCAGCGGCGCAGCTCGGCTTGCCCCTTTGCCTTGCCGTCTGCGTCGCCGCGCTCAGCCCGGACCCGCTCCACGTTGTCATCAGTCACGTGCGGCACGCGGATCGCGTCCAAGTCGAAGTAGTACCTCTCCGACTTGGACAGCAGGAATACCGGCTCCCATGTGTTGGTCAGCCGGTCGGAGACGCTGCTAGGCATGGCATTCGGCTTATGCCAAACCGCGACGTTGCGGACCCACCAGCCGTCGTCCTCTAGAGCTAGCGCGACTCGGAAAGGGATCAGGCTGAGCTGCTTGTTCCGCCGCCAACCTGTGCGCGGCGGCTTGCCGCCCACCGTAATCGTGCGGTTGAAGTAGCTGTCCCCGATGTTCAGCCACGCTGTCCCGTCATCAGCCAGGACGCGGTAGACCTCGCGGTAAATCTTGACGAGGCGCTCGACGTAGTCCTCAGCCTCGTCCTCGAGCCCGAGTTGATCGTGGTGGCCATAGTCCCGCACCGCCCAGTACGGCGGGGACGTCAAGCAGGTGTTGATGCTGCCGTCAGGCATCTGAGTCAGCGCATCGGCCGCGTCGTCGAGGTAGAGCGCGTAGTCGTCCCCCGAGTGCTTAGCCCCGCTGCGTAGCGCCTGCCACGCCTGGTCGCTGGTCGGCGTCCCTAGCTTGTGGCGGCCTCGCATGATTTCGGAGTCTAAGGAGGGGTCTGACAAGTTCCGACCTGGCACGCCGCCCCCCGGTCCGCCTGTCCGTGCCCGCGTAGCCACAGACTCGGCGCGGCGGCCGTTGAGCAGGAGGTGGCTGACCGGGGGCGGGGACGTGGAACAGCCCCCGGTCAGCGAAGCAGTACGGGCGGGATGCGGCCACCCTGGCGGCTGAAGGTCCAGGCCAGACGGTCCTCGACGGGACAGGCGGCGGTCAGGCCGGGGACACACAACCGTCCCGCCCGCCGCCGTTCAGAGGGGACGGCGCATCCTCCGGCTGAGGTCACCAGTCGCCACCGGACGGCGCGCTGTCCCCGCTTATGGGGTCAATCCCAGCCGGGGACATGCCGCCGGGTCGGGCCGAGGCCGCCGAGCTCCGCGAGAGCCTGGCCGAGATGGACGCCCGCGACCGGGAGACGGGCTAGCCGACGGCTGACCGCTGCCCGCCCGGCCCCCGGCCGGCTCGGCTCAGCCTCGCGACTGCCGCTGTCGCCACCTGAGCCGGCCGGTGCCAACCTCGGCCGCGTGACCCTGACCGCAGCCCCAGCCGCGCCCACATCCCCAGTCACCGCGCCCGCCCGGCCCCGCCGGTGGCTGGCCGCCTACTGCGGCGGCGTCCTGGCGGCCGTCCTGCCCTACGGCGCGGGCGTGCTGCTGCCCTACTTCGTCAACGGCCTCCACCGGCTGCCGCTGGCCGAGGTGGCGTCCGGCAGGCATGACCCGAAGCTCCTGTGGCCCTCCTACACGGGGAGCGGTGGCCTGCTGGACCTCGCCGGGTTCCTGTCGCTGGCGTGGACCCCGCTCGCCCTCGTTGCGCTGGTGGTCCTGGGGCCGCTGGCCGCTTGGCGCACCCGGCACCGGCCGTGGCTGGCCGCCTGCTTCGTGGTCCTGGCCGCCGCGTGCGTGGCTGCCCTCGGCTGGCTGATGGGGCTGACGAGTGCGGCGCTGCTGGCCTGGCGGATGGACTGACGCTATGCGAGTAGGGATTGCCTGGCGGCTAGGCCGGCTCTCGGCGCGAGTACACCGGCACGGTGTGCCCTCGGGCCTGACGGACCACGTAGGAGGTCAGCGTGGTTGGCGGACGCCGATGGGCCTTGGGGCTACCGGGCGCACCGGCCCCTGTGGCTGCTGCTCGATCATCGCCAGCGAGTAGAAGAGGTACAGCACCCTGGCGAGTTGCTCGGCCAGGACGATCATCGAGCCCACCGCTACCCACCGCATGACGTTGGTCGGCTCGTCGGCTCCCCTGTCGGTCACCTTGACGATGACGACGACCACCGCACAGAGCCACGGCAGGCTGGTCGAGACCAGCCACAGCCGCAGCAGGTCCTTGCCGACTAGTAGCCGGACCGCAGTGATGCCCCGACTCGACCATCCCAGGTACGTGGCGGTCGCCAGGGTGGTGAAGCCTGCGAACAGTGCCGTGATGTTGAGGAGGTCGGTGTAGACGCTCCGTCGGTCGGACAGGTTGAGGTTGCCGAGGACGTCCACGACGTCCCGGACCCAGGGGGTGACGGCGAGGACGACGACGATGACGGCGGCCAGGGGGACGTCACACCACCACCACTGGATCCACCGAGCGAAGGCCAGCGATGCGGCCTTCCGCACCGGGCCTGGCCTGCTGATACCCCCGTTCACACCTCCCTGACCCACCATGCCCGGAACCTACGCCCGGGCACTGTCAATCCGACAGCCGCAGGGCCGACTGGATGTCGTCGTACTTGTCCTCGTTGTAGGCCTTGGCGATGGCTTCGCTGGCGGACCGCAGCGTGGGCTGCACCGTCTCGTCCACCAGTTCGACGACGACACCTGTGGTGACCGCCTCCTGGATGAAGTTGTAGGTGTCCGCCCGGTGGTCTTCGAGCCGGCGGTAGGTCATTTGAGCCTTCGTGACGTTGGCCAGCCCGTTGCTCTCGACGAGCTGGCGGAGTTCGTTGACGGCGACGTCGGAGGCCTCGGCCTGACCCTGCGTCGCCAGCTTGATCGTGAACTCAAACCCGACGGCACCCAGCCGCGTGCGGGCCTGCCGCAACACGTCCGCGATCAGCGGCGTGCCGTCGAAGTCTTCGGGGCTGACGTCCGCGCCGATGGCCACGGTGAGCTTGGTCAGCGTGTCCACGTCCGCGATGGCCCTGACCGCGTTGCGGTCGGCCAGTGGCGTCACGCCGATCGCGCCGTCGAGGAGTTCCAGGTGGTTGATGTAGTCCCGGAACGATGCGACGCCGGGAGCACTGCCGCTGTTGCGCAGGACCGCCAGCACGTTGCGCGGGAAGATGCTGAAGAAGGTGGGCTCGGCCAGGGTCTCGTCCTGCTCGAGCACCAGGGGCCGGTAGTTGCGTCGTCGCTCGATCCGCAGCCGGACGTCCCGGGTGATCCGGTCGAGCGTGATGAGCGGCACGGTGGGTCGCGGGCCGCTGGTCGGTGCCTCGTACGTCGAGCCGAGGACCTCCACGGTGTTGCCCACGGACACGTAGGCCTTGTCCTCGGGCACGTCGTTGACCGCGTTGCGGATGGCTTCGAAGGGAAGGTCGGCCGGGAGGCGCTGTCCGTGCACGTCCGTGATCTCGAAGAAGCGCACAGTGCGCTCGGTCATGTAGCCCTCCACGCTCGGTAGTGACTCAAGGGTATCGAGCCCTGACCGTCCGCCTACATGCCGCCGAACATGTCACCTCCGCTGCGCGCGCGGCTTAGGACCCCGACACCCTGCGTGGAAAGGCGCTCAACCATGAGACCGGCCAGGGATGACGACGAGGATCTGCGCCCGCCCGGTCTCCTGCCCTCCCCGCCGCCCCGGCGGGAGATCAGCGCCGGGGCGGCGGCTCGGCCCTAGGACGGCGCACCGTCCCTGGTCTATCAGCCTCTCGGCCAGGCCCCGGCGGTGTCCGCACCGCCGTAGGTCGTCGCGACGGACCGGTCGCGGGCCAGCAGCCGGGCCGCGTCCTCGTCCGCGAGTCCCCGGTACTTCTCCACCAGCGCGAAGGCCGTGGCGTTGTCCGGCGCGGCGGCCAGCGCCCGGCGGACGGACGGCGGCACCTCGTCCAGCACCGAGACTGGCAGGCCGGACGCGGTGAAGGTGATGCGCGGCTCGGGCTGCCGAGCCGGCTCGGGGAAGGCGCGGCGCTGCGCGGCGGCCCGCTGCCGGTCCTGCGCGGCGGCGGCGGTCAGCACGTCGGCCTTCGTGATGGCCCCGCCGGTGCCGGTGCCGGTCACGCGGTCCAGCCGGACCCCGCGCCCGTTGGCGAGGGTGCGCACGTTCGGGTCGCGGACGGCGACGCGGGCGTTGGCGGCGACGACGGACTGGTCGGCGGCCAGCCCGCCACCGGCGGCCAGCGGACGCGGCTCGGACGGGATGGCCCGTAGGTGCGTGGCGGCGGTGCCCGCCCGGTAGTCCCGGTCGCGAGCCACGAACTCGACGTCGGCCCTGGTGACCTGCCCGCCGGGGCCGGTGCCAGCCACCCCGGCCAGCTCGATGCCCAGGCTGGACGCCAGGGCAACGGCACCCGGCTCGGGCTGCGGCCGGGCGATGCGGCCGGTCACAGGGCACCAGTCCGGCCGGTGCGGGCGAGGGCGTAGGCCAGCGCCAAGTCGGTCTCGCGCTCGGCGGCCCGCATGTCCGCCTCGGCGGCGCGGCGGCGGCTGGCCGCCAGGTCCCGCGCCACGTCCTGTGGGGTCCGGCGGTGCAGCCCGGCGCGCCGGTAGGCGTCGTCTAGCAGCGGCTCGAAGGCCCGCGCGGCGCGCAGCTCCGGGGTGTCGTAGGGGTCGGCGTCCCTGGCGGCCACCTGCGCGGCTGCCTGGTCCACCGTGGGGATCGTGCTCATCGGGTGGTGTCCCTTCGATCGTCCGCAGCCGCCAGGACGGCGGCCCGGTCCAGCAGCCAGGCGCGCCCCCGCTTGGTGCCGGGGAGGCGGCCGTCGGCCAGGTAGTCCCGCACCCGCCGGGGCGTGACCCCCAGCAGGGCGGCGGCCTCGCTGACGGTGACCAGCGGGGCCGGTGCACTCCACGTTGCCGAGCGGCGGTTAGGCGGCAGAGATGCCTGCCGCTGGCGGCAGCCCTCGGCCAGGTGGCGGCCCAGGACGGCCGCCAGTTCCAGCACCTCCGGGGGCACCGGCAGCCCGGCGGACCGCTGCCCCCGGATGGCACCGGCCAGGGCGTCGGCCACGTGCTGCATCGCCACCGGCGACGACAGCAGGACTCCGGCCGGGCCGAGGTCGCGGGCGTACTCGGCTGCCAGGTCAGCCACCGGGGCCACCCGGCGCGCGGGTGGGCGGCGGGCTGGTGCAGCCACGGCGGGGCGCGGGCCGGGCCGTCCGGCCGGGGCGGTCACGACGCAGCCGCCTGGCGGGCGCGCTCTCGGCTGGCCTGCCGCTGCGCGTTCCGGTGCGCCCGCCGGGCCGGGTCCGGGCGTTCGACGGTGGCGTACCAACGGCGGGACCGGGCGGCGGCGCAGGCCCGGCACCGGCGGCGGCCGTCCGTCCGATAGGCGGTGTTGGTTTCGTCGTAGGGGTGCCCGTGGCGGCACGTGTCCGGCGCGCTCACCACGTGTCGCCCCACAGCAGCCGGGCGAGCTCGTCTCGGTCCTCGCGGGACGTGTCCGGCGGCAGCAGCGCCACGGCCTGCCGGACCAGGCGGGCGGCCTGGCCGACGAGCATGCGGTGACGGCACGCGGCGACCTCGGCTTCGGGTGCGTGGTCACGGGTCAGCGCGCCCAGGCGGGCTCGCTCGGTCAGGGAGTTCGGGAGCACGGCGGCGGTCTTCCTGCCGGGGCGTCCTGGCCGGGGCGGGTGCGGGCGGCTCTGTTGCCGTCCACGTCCCTGCGCCGGTGGTCCGCCCCTGGCGGCCTGCCTGCCGAGCTTGCGTGGCGAAGACCCGAGCGGGTCAAGCGATCTTCACCCTGCGGACAGCGCGCTACGCCGGTCGAGACACGCCGAGGGGGCTCCCGAAGTGGCGGCGGACGGCCCACCCTGGCCCCGTCCGGTGGTGTGAGGCCGGTCCCCGCCGCGCCGGGGGCTGACGACGGCCCCCGGTGCCGCTGGCGGACGGCGGCGACGGCCGCCCCGAACCCGCCGATCAGCACCCCTCGCGGGACCGCAAATCGCCGGCTTAGCGTCTGCCCGCTCTCGCCCCTGTCGTGCCCTGAGTCGGCCTGACCCTCCACTTGCGGACCGCTATGCCAGGGACCTTCCGAGAGGCCGACTCAAGCGTTAGGCGAGTCGGCCTGTCGGCTGACTGTTCGTAGGTCAGGCCATGCTCGTCTGACTTTGAGTCAGCCGCTCGCGCTGTCGCCTACGAATAGTTAGACCGGCCCTCGCATACCCCTTGGGGTACCTCTTAGCCGACTGGCTCGGGCACCCGGTCGGCCACGGCACCGGCAGCCCGCGCGGCCCTGGCGGCGGCCAGCTCGTGACGCGCCCGCTCGGCACGCGCGGCCCGGCGCATGGCGTCGCGCTCGCCCTCGCTGGTGCCACCCCATATGCCCACCTCGTAGGCGGCCAGCCCGGCGGCCAGGCACTCGTCGATGACCGGGCAGCCCTGGCAGCGCAGCGCCGTCTCGCGGCCCTGCGGCACGCCAGCCTGACCCACCGGGAACCAGTCCTCGGCCGGACCGCGCTGGCACGGCGTCTTCGCGGTCAGCCGGTTCAGCGCGGCGCGCAGCACCCGATGGGCAGCCGCCGCGTCCGGGGACGCCGGGCGGACCTTGGGCCAGGGCACGGCGCTGGACGGACCCACCCACGCCACCGGCCAGCGGGACGCGGGGCCGCTGCGGTCCGCTGCCTGCCGGGCGGGCATCAGGCCACCCGCCCCGACGCCGTGGCGGTCCTGCGGTGCGGCTTCGCGGCTCGGCACGTCCGGCACTCGGTGGCCCCGGACGGCCGCCGGTACGTGTTCGCCTCGGTCATCGGGTGCCCCTGCGAGCAGACGGTTCGGGGCTGCCGGGGACCCTGCGCCTTGCGCGCCTGCCTCCGCCGCTCCGCGTCCCGCGCCACCCACCGGGCCACCGCAGCCTCGGCGCAGATGCGGCAGCGGCGCTCGGTCCGCCGGTTCGGGTACGTGCGGACTAGCAGGTTGTCGCCCGCGACGAGGTGGCCCCGCTGGCAGTAGCCCGTCCGCATCACCACGGCAGCCGGACTGCGGCCCCGGCGCACGTTTTCGAGGTCGGACACCGGCTCCAGGTGCGCCGGGCGGATGCAGCGGCGGTGCAGGCAGGACCGGCCCCCAGGACAGGACCGGTCGGCGGTGTGGCAGGCGTGGTCGAGCAGCAAGCCCGGCAGCACCGGCCCCTCGGTCAGCTCGTACGCCAGCCGGTGCACCCGCACGTAGCGGTCGCCCAGCCAGAGGATCGGGTAGCCCTGCTCGTTGGTCCGGCCGCGCCAATGCAGGCAGCCGGACGGGTCCTCGGTGCTGCTGCCCGCCAGCAGCGCCGCCAGCCGGTCCCGCTCCTGCCGCGTCAGGCCCGCCAGCAGCCCGCCCTCGTCAGCAGCGACGGCCGGCGCTGGCCTGGTCGGTGCGCTTGTCACGTCTCGGGGTCCTCTCGGTGGTCGTTGGCACTTCGTGAGCCGAATCGGTGTCTGTGCGAATCGGGGGGGACTGCTGACTAGCGGCGAAGGGGTCAGGTACCGGGGGTGGCTGACATTCGAAGGGGGGAGGGGGTCGTCAGCCGATCAGCTTGCGCCGGGCTGGTGACGGGGCGGCGGGCTCGGCGGTCGCGGCGGGGTTGGCTGGTGGTGACGACGTTCGGCGCGCGGTGGGTGCTGGCTGGTCCGTTGGTCCGCTAGTGCGGGCGGCGGCTGCTCGGGACGCTCGCGGGCCGTCGTGGCGCGCTCGCGGGTGGTGTTCGGGGTGGTGCTGCTGGTGGTGCGGTGGGTGCCGGGCTGCCTGTGCTGCTGCCTGTCCGTGCCGTTGCCCGCGTGCCGATGCCTGGCCGATGCCGATGCCCGCGTGTGCATCGCGTCGCCGATGCCCGTGTGCATCGCGTCAGTGATGACCATGTGCATCGCTGACCGATGACCATGCGCATCGCATTGGTCATGCGCCGTGTGCATCGCGCTGACCATGCGTGCGCTGACCTGTGCCGACGTGTGTGTGCTGCTGCCTGCCTGTCCGATGCTGCTGCTGGCTGTGCCTGCGCTGTCACCGCTGCTGCTGCCCTGCCTGTGCTGCTGCCCCTGCCCTGCCCCTGCCGTGCCCCTGCGCCTGTGGCCTGGTGCGTGGGTGGGGTGGGTGCCCCTGCCCTGCCCCTGCCCTGTGCGTGGGGGAGCCCCTGTGCGGGGGAGCCTGTGCGCGGGGGGGGGGTGCACGTGCTGGCGCGGGGGTGCTGCCCGCGTGGGTGCCGGGGTCCGCCTGGCCGTGTGGGTGCTGGCCTGCGGGTGGGGCAGTCCGGGCGGGAGCATCCGTGGGTGCTGGTGGTGCTGGCCGGGAGGCCGTGCCGCGAGCGCCACGGAGTCGGCCTGGCAGGAGGTCCCTAGTGTGACGGGACCTGAGGCGAGAGGGTCCACGACACAGCGGCGCTCACGGGTTACCCCCAGGTCGGGGACAAGGGGGCACTCGGTGGGGGTGCCGGGGGTGAGTGCCTGGTCGGCGAGGGTCATGCCTTGTTCCGCCGTTCCGCCCACTCCGCGAGCTGCGCCAGGAAGTGCGAGGCGCGGCGCAGGCTATCCGGCTCAAGGCCGGCGGGGTCGGCACCTGCCGTGGCGTCCAGCGCGGCGGGGTCGTAGGCGTCCATGACGCGGTTCACGCCGCCCAGGGCTGCGTCGAGCTGGGCCAGGAACCGGACGGTCCCCGCCAGGTGGGCGTAGGTGCGCTTTGACTGCTGCTGGTGGTCACGCTCGGACCGCGCTGCACCCGCCCGCTCGTCCTCGATGAGCAGCGCGGCCCAGGCGACCTCGCGGTAGGACCCGTGCGTGCCGTCGGCCACCAACTCGACCAGCTCGGGGGCGTGCTCCTCGAGGTGGGCGCGTGCAGCGTCCTCGTCGTCGCGTAGCCGTCTGGACCCCCGTGCACGCTGCGCTCGCTCGTAGGCGGCATTCAGCGTCACCTCGCCGGACACCACCGGCGCGGCCAGGTCCGGCGCGTAGTCGAGGACGACGCCCGCCTGCCGCAGCGCCTCGCGCTCGCCGGAGGACCTTCCAGATGTCTGGGAAGTGCGGGACCAGCCGATCCACCGGCCGTCCCGCCGCCGCCCAGCAGCCGCAAGCACCAGCGCCGCACTCATCGCCCGCGCGCCGGTGGTCATGTGCCGCCGCCGCACGTTGGCGTCGATGACGCAGTCGGCGGGGTCGCCCTCGTACACCATCGTCGCCGGCTTGACCCCGGCACGCTGGCAGGCGGCCCACCGGTTGCGCCCGTCCAGCACCAGCCCGTCCGGGGTGACGACGATGGGCTGTCGCAGACCATTCGCCCGAATCGACTCGGCCAGATCCGCCAGCTCGTCGTCGGTCAGCATCGGGAACTGCTCGGCGTACGGGTGCACCCCGGCGATGGCGGTCATGCGGTCACCTATCGGGTCCTGCGTGATGGCCACAGCGTCGTCCTGGGGACGTGCGCGCGTACGCGGTCCTGCGGGCCGCAGGTGGCTTCGCGTTCCGCGCCCCGCGACACCAGTCGGGCGTCGGTCGGACGGCCCCGCAGGGCGGTGCTGCCGGGCAACCGTCCGCCGGTGCCGCCGTGGTGGCGGGAATGGTTGTTGTTGTTCTTCATCGCTGACGGTGGCTCGTGCCGTCGCCGTCCGGCGGTCAGCCGCAGGACGTGACCGGCCGCCCATCCGTCCCGTCGTGGTCCGGTCCCGTAGGTGCCGCCTGTCGGCGTCACCGCAGCGAAGGACAGGACGGGGCCGGACGGGGCACCAGTCCGGCGGCCGGGTGCGGTCCCGTAGGGGACCGAGGCACGTCCCGTCTGTTGACGCGCGCGCGTATTGGTACCCCGCTCCGGGGTACCTGGCCCGCCTGTCGCCGCGAGGGCAGGTACCCCGCTCCCAGGTACCTGGCTGCCCGTTACCTGCCCCCCGTAAAGGCGGCCACCGAGGTACCCCGCTCCGGGGTACCTGGCCCCGGTCACCGCGTGCCCTCCTCGGCGCTGGCGGCGGCGGTCCCGGCGGCCATCCACTGCCGGGCGGGGAGGGGGATCTGCGCCTGGTAGCGGGCCACCTGGCCGTTCTTGCCGCCGCCCACGTCGCCCAGGAACCCGGCCCGCCGCAGCTCCCCGATGCGGTCCGTGACCCGTTGAACCGTCTTCCAGCCCAGCGCCTCGGCCACCTCGCGGCGGTTGACGGCCACCACCCCGTCGTCGGTCATCCACAGGGACAGCGCCCAAGCCACCCGCGCGGCTGGCGGGCTGATATCAGGGCTGCCGATGACGGCCCGCGACCACTTCCCGCGCAGCCCGGCGTTGGCCTTCCACCGGGGCGGCGCGGCCACTACCCGACCCCCTTGTCCGGCAGGTGGCGGCCAGGCGCGGCAGTACCCGCCGGGCCGGTACCTTGGGCAGCGCGGACCCCCTGCTTGGCGGCGGCGGTGTCAGCGGTGGCGGTGGCCCGGTCCCCAGGGCAGGGGGGCCGGGTCTCCCCGTTCATGGTCCACTCCCCGGCGCGCCCAGGACCAGCACGCGGCCGTCGGGCTGGCGGCGCAGCAGCCGTCGGGCCAGCAGCGCCTCGACGGCGGCGGCGGTCACGTCAGCGGGCAGGCAGACGTGAGCGGCCAGCGTGGGCGGGTCCACGGGCACGCCCTTTCGCACAGTGACGAAGGCGGCGAGGTAGCCGTAGACCAGCCGCTCGGCGGTGGACAGGCCGGTCGGCAGGGTGGTGGCCGCACGGCGGCGGGTGGCGGCGCTCACGCGGCACCGTCCAGCAGCATGTCGGCCAGGTCCCGCCGGTGCGCCGGGGACAGGTGCCCGGCGGCCAGGGCGTCGCGCACGTCGGCGGACAGCGCGGCGTGTCGTAGCGCCTGCCGGGCGGCCAGCGCCTCGGGGCTGTCGGGGCCATGCCAGCGCGCGGCCAGGCCCACGGCGGCCCGCCAGCGGCGGACCTCCGGGTTCGGTGGGACGGGTGGTGCGGCCATCGGGACCCCCAGGACGTGCGGCAGCGAGACCTCCCCTGTCCGCTGCCGCCGTGCCGGGGCGGTGCGGGCCGGGTCCCCACGGGGGAGGCCGGTGCTGCCGTCAGCGGGGGTCACCGCGTCAGGCACCGCCCAACCTACGTCTCGCGGACGCACCGTGCGGCGAGACGTGTCCCTGGGGTCAGCCCGCCCCGGCCGCGCCGGGGCGGCGGTCACTCGTCGCCGTCCAGCCGGGCGGCCTGCTGCCGGGCGGCGGTGCCGGCGGCCGGGGACAGCAGCGCGCGCAGCCTGGCCTTCTGCTGCCCGGTCAGGGGCGGGGCTTCGGCCACCGCGCGCCGGATGGCGGCCTCGAGGTTCGCGGCGCGCAGGTCCCGCCGGGCGAGGGCGGTCTGCGGGGCGTCCGGGCCGTGGAAGCGCGTCGCGTGGGCCACGCGGGCGCGCTCATGAGTCACCGATGACACGGTGGGCTCCTGGGGTCAGGGATCGCACGGTGGCGCGTCCCTGGCCGCGCACTGCCACCGCTCGCCAGCCCCCACGGTCGGGGGTGCGGGACCTGTGCCCCGCTGCCTGGCACCCACGACGCTAGGTGCCCTAGCGCGCCGTGCCTACTAGCGCGTGCGCAAACTTCCGGCCCCCTGGACATGCGACGGCCCCGGCCGCCAAGGGGGCAGCCGGGGCCGGTGGCCGGGTGGTGCGGAGCGGTCAGCCCTTCCAGTCCAGCCGGACGGTCTCGGGGTCGAAGCCCCGGCTGCCGGACCGGCCGGGCAGCAGCACCACGGTCATCAGGGTGTCGATGACGGCGCGCTGGATGCCCAGGGCGGCGGACCGGAAAGCCACCGGCGGGCACTCGGCGGCCAGCACGTAGGACAGGCCGCCCGCCTGGCTGGCCTGCGCCAGCCGCTCCTCCACCTCGGCCAGCCGCGCCGACAGCCGGTCCGAGGCCGTCTTCACCTGCGCGGCGGTCAGCAGGCCGTCGGCGAAGGCTTCGCCCAGCCCGTCCCGGCGCTCCCGCAGGTCCGCCGCCTCACGGCGCAGCCCGGCCACGTCCGGGGACTCGGCGGGCAGCAGCGCGGCCACGTCCGGCTCGGCCAGCCGCGCCTCGACCACGGCCAGCACGTAGGCATCCACCTCGTCCGCCCGCCGGGTCAGGTGCTTTGACCCGGTGGCGTCGCACAGGTAAATGCGCGCGGCGGTCGGGTCAGCGTTGCCGGACGCACCGGCGCGGGTGCCGGTCCGCATGGGGGCACGGCACCGGCCGCACCGGTACAGGGTGCCGCCCACCCACTTGCGGGCGGTGGTGCCGCCGCTGGTGGTCCGGCCGGGGGTCAGCAGCAGCGCGCGGACCGCGTGCCAGTCCTCCTCGGGCAGCACCGGCGGCCACGTGCCCTTGCCCACCACCTCGCCGCGCAGGGTGCGGATGCCCGCCAGGCGGGCGTTCAGCAGCATGGCGCGCACGGCGGTCCGCTCCCACGGGCGGCCCAGGCTGGTGGTCAGGCCCTCGCCGTTGAGGTAGTCCGCGAGGCTGGTCAGGCTGGCCCCGGCCAGCAGTCGCTTCGCGCACTCGCGGATCGCGCCGGCCTCGGGCTCGTTCAGGTCCCGGCCGCCGGGCAAGTAGCCGAAGGCGCGGCGCGCCGGGGGGCGGCCGGACTGCGCGGCCTGGCGCTGCTGTAGCCGCTGGCGCAGGCCCTTCTGCTCGGACTCGTTGCGGGCCACGGACGCCAGGATGCGCGCCTGCATCCGGCCCGCCGGGCTGGACAGGTCGAGGTCTCCCTGGCAGGTGACGATACGGACCCCGGCGGCACTGCCACTCGCCTCGGTCCTGTCGATCACGTCCTCCAGATCCCGCAGGCGGCGCACCAGCCGGTCCACCGCCCACACGGCCAGCACGTCCACCTCGCGGCGGTCCACCAGGGCCATCGCCTGCTCGTAGGCCGGGCGACGCTTGCCGCTGCTGGCGCTGATGTCGTTGTCCGCTAGGTCCGCCACCACGTGCCAGCCACGGGCGGCGGCCAGCCGGTGCAGCTCCTCGCGCTGGCGCTCGACGCCCAGCCCGAGGCCCTCGGTGTCCTTGCTGATGCGGCTGTAGAGCACGGCCCGGACGACGGGCGCGGCGTCGGTGCTGGCAGTGTCGGCGGCGGTGTTTGAGCTGGTCAGGCCCTTGTGCGTGGTGGTGGTCACGGGGCCAACGTACGCCAATGCAGGTCTTTGGCACGAGTATGCGCACGGCTTCTCCTTCGCCCGCGCGGAGGCCAAGGCGGCCGGCATCTTCGACGTCGCGCTGCGGGTGTTCGAGACGGCCGCGGCCGAGGGCGTCTCCCCCGCGGTCGCCGCCGACCGGCTGGCCGAGCAGCGGATCGCCTCCGTCGGGCGGCTGGCGACCATCCGGCTGCCCCGCTGACCTGGGCCGTCGGCAGGGGCGTGGCGCGGACCACCGCCCCTGTCGGGGGACCGCGGGGGAGGACCCGTGCCCGCGCCTCGCTCGTGTCGTAGGCTGGGTCAAGACACAGTCACTCAGTCGGGGTCGCCACGCGGGCCGTCCAGCCCGTGAGCTGGACTCCCGTTCTCCGTCACGAGGGGGTCGAGCCGATGGGGCGCGGCCGAGCGAAGGCCAAGCAGACACGCGTGGCCCGTGAGCTCAAGTACAGCTCACCCAACACCGACCTCTCCGCGCTGCAGCGCGAGCTGGCCGGTTCTCCGTCTCCGTACACCGCGTCGCGTGCCGACAAGGACGACGACGAGGACGACGAGTACACCGACCGGTGGGCGGACGACGACTCCGAGGACGACTGGGCAGCCAGTCGCTGAGGGTCGGCCCCGCGCCGGTCTGATCGACACGACACACCGCCGTCCCTCGTGGGGCGGCGGTGTGTGCCGTGGTCAGCGGTAGGAACCCACCAGCCGCGCGCCGGTCCCGCCGGCGCCGACGGTGCCCGCCACCCAGGCCGGCACCCCGCGGCCGGTCAGCAGGCCCACCGCCCGCTCGGCCACCTCGGCCGCGACGACGGCGACCATGCCGACGCCGCAGTTGAACGCCCGCTCGGACTCCTCGCGCGGCACGCCGTGCTCCTCGAGCAGGGACACCGCGGCCGGCAGTGCCCAGGTGCCGCGGTCGAGCACCGCCTCCAGCCCGTCGGGCACCACCCGCGCGGTGTTGCCGGCGAGCCCGCCGCCGGTGACGTGCGCGAACGCGTGCACCCCGTCGACCCCGAGCCCGTCCACCAGGGCGAGGCAGTCGAGGGCGTAGATCCGCGTCGGCTCGAGCAGCACGTCACCCAGCGGCCGGTCCAGCCCGGCCGGGGTGGCGGCGAGGTCGAGGCCGGCGGCGGACACCACGCGGCGCACCAGCGAGTAGCCGTTGGAGTGGAACCCGCTCGAGGCCATCGCGACGACGACGTCGCCGTCGCGGACCCGCTCGGGCCCGAGCACCGCGTCGGCCTCGACGACGCCGACCGCGGTGGCGGCCAGGTCGTACTCGTCGGCGGCCATGAGGTCGCCGTGCTCGGCGGTCTCCCCGCCGACCAGCGAGGCCCCGGCCTGCTCGCACCCCGCCGCGATGCCGGTGACGATCGCGGCGATCCTCTCCGGGACGACCTTCCCGCAGGCGACGTAGTCCTGGAGGAACAGCGGCTCGGCGCCGCAGGCCACGAGGTCGTCGACGACCATGGCGACCAGGTCGATGCCGACGGTGTCGTGCCGGTCCAGCTGCCGCGCCAGGGCGATCTTGGTGCCCACGCCGTCGGTGGACGAGGCGATCAGCGGGCGCCGGTAGCGGGTCGTGTCGAGCGCGAACAGCCCGGCGAAGCCCCCCAGGCCGCCGACCACCTCGGGCCGGCGGGTCCGCTCGACCGCCGTCCGCATGAGGTCGACGGCCCGCTCGCCGGCGTCGATGTCGACGCCGGAGTCCGCGTAGGTGAAGCCGCCGCTCCCGGGCGCCCGGCTCACGGACGGCGCAGGGCGTCGTCGGCGCCGCCGGGCACCGCGGGGCTGCCGGCCTGCTGGCCGGTCCAGCCGGTGACGGCGCGCTCGGCGTCGTCGACCCGCGGCATGGGGGTGCGGGCCACGCCGGCGGGGAGGCTGCCCTCGAGCACGTGCTTGCCGAGCACCCCGGACTCGCCGAGCGGGATCGGGTACCGGCCGGTGAAGCACGCGGTGCACAGCCGGTTGACCGGCTGCTCCGTGGCGGCGACCAGGCCCTGCTCGGAGACGTAGCCGAGGGAGTCGGCGTTGATGGAGGCACGCACGCCGTCGACGTCGAGGCCGTTGGCGATGAGCTCGGCGCGGCTGGCGAAGTCGATGCCGTAGAAGCACGGCCACTTCACCGGCGGGCTGGAGATGCGCACGTGCACCTCGACCGCGCCGGCCTCGCGCAGCATGCGGATCAGCGCGCGCTGGGTGTTGCCCCGCACGATCGAGTCGTCGACGACGACCAGCCGCTTGCCGCGGATGACGTCGCGCAGCGGGTTGAGCTTGAGCCGGATGCCCAGCTGCCGGATGGTCTGCGACGGCTGGATGAACGTGCGGCCGACGTAGGAGTTCTTGACCAGCCCGAGCCCGTAGGGGATGCCGCTGGCCTCGGCGTACCCGACGGCGGCCGGCGTGCCGGACTCCGGGACCGGGATCACCAGGTCGGCGTCGGCGGGCTGCTCCTTGGCCAGCCGGCGGCCGATCTCGACGCGGGCGGCGTGCACGCTGCGGCCGCCGATCGTGGTGTCGGGGCGGGCGAGGTAGACGTACTCGAAGACGCAGCCCTTGGGCTCGGCCGGGGCGAAGTGCTGGCTGCGCAGGCCGTTCTCGTCGATGGCCAGCAGCTCGCCGGGCTCCACCTCGCGGACCACCGAGGCGCCGACGATGTCGAGGGCCGCGGTCTCGCTGGCCACCACCCAGCCGCGCTCGAGCCGGCCGAGGACCAGCGGGCGCACGCCCTGCGGGTCGCGGGCGGCGTAGAGGGTGTCCTCGTCCATGAAGGTGAGGCTGAAGGCGCCGCGCAGCTGCGGGAGCACCTCCATGGCCGCGGCCTCGACGCTCATGTCGGGGCGGGCGGCGATCAGCGAGGTGACCAGGTCGGAGTCGGTGCTGGCGGTGAAGGCGCCGGGCACGCCGGCGTCCGCGGCCCGGCTGGCCAGCTCCGCGGTGTTGACCAGGTTGCCGTTGTGGCACAGCGCCAGGCCGGTGCCGGCGTCGGTGGTGCGGAACGTCGGCTGGGCGTTCTCCCAGGTGGACGCGCCGGTGGTCGAGTACCGGGTGTGCCCGACGGCGAGGTGGCCGCGCAGGCTGCCCAGCGTGGACTCGTCGAACACCTGGCTGACCAGGCCGAGGTCCTTGTAGACGACCACCGAGGCGCCGTCGGAGACCGCGATGCCCGCCGCCTCCTGACCGCGGTGCTGGAGGGCGTACAGGCCGAAGTAGGTCAGCTTCGCGACCTCCTCCCCCGGAGCCCAGACGCCGAAGACGCCACAGGCGTCCTGGGGGCCGGGAGCGTGGGGGTCGAGGTCGTGCGTCAGCCGTCCGTCACCGCGAGGCACACCGACGAGCGTACCGGCGCCCTGCGGGGTACCTCCTGCCCGAGCCGTGATCGTGCCCACCCCGGCGGCGGGTCCGCACCGGCCGGCCGGGCACTCCGGGCGGGCGGAACCGCAGCAGGGGTCCGGCGCGTTGACGGACGGTCCACCTGAGAGGAACCGACATGAGCAGCGACCGGCCCGACCCGAACGACTTCCTCGAGATGGCCCAGCGCATGCTGCGCGGGCTGTTCGACCCGTCGCGCGGCGGCGACGACGGCGACGACGACCCCTGGCGGCGGGCGACCGACCACGACACGCGGCAGCGCCGGCGCGAGCCCAGCGCCGAGGAGCGGCGGGAGAACCTCACGTTCGCCCTCGCCACGCGCGCCGTCGAGGCGCTGGAGGACCTGGCGCTCAACGTCGCGGCGATCCGCCAGCGCCTGGAGCGCTCGGGCACGCCGGAGCCCCCGGCCGCGGAGGCCGGGAGCGACGGGACGACGGCCGGGGGGAACGCCGGCCCGGCGTGACGCCGGGCCGGCGCCGCCCTACCGGACGGTGCTGATCTCGGCGGAGATGCGGGTGTCCTCGCCGTGGCCGGTGTGCACCACCGTGTCGCCGTGGAGGGTCAGCAGCCTGCTGCGGATCGACCGCACGATCGTCGGGTGGTCGCTGAAGCTGCGGCCGGTGGCGCCGGGGCCGCCGTGGAACAGCGTGTCGCCGGTGAAGACGGCGGCCAGGTCGGGCGCGTGCAGGCACGTGCTGCCCGGGCTGTGACCCGGGGTGTGCAGCGCGGTCAGCGACGTGCCGGCGACGCGGAAGAGGGTGCCCTCGGCCAGCGCCTCGTCGGGGTCGGCGCTCTCGTGGACCATCTCCCACAGCACCCGGTCGGCGGGGTGGAACCAGACCGGCGCGCCGGTGGCCTCCCGCAGGTCGACCGCGGCCGTGATGTGGTCGTTGTGCCCGTGGGTGAGCACGATCGCCGTCACCCTCCGCCCGCCGATCGCCTCGAGGATCGGCTCGGCGCGGTGCGGCGCGTCGATCACCAGCACCTCGTCGTCGTCGCCGACGAGCCAGACGTTGTTGTCGACGTCGAAGTCCTGCCCGTCGAGGCTGAACACCCCGGAGACGACGGCCTTCTCGATGCGGACGCCTCCCGTGGACCCGGCCATCAGAGGACCACCACGGAGCGCAGCACCTCGCCCTTCTGCATCTTCTCGAACGCGGCCTCGA